>CAXIAS010000035.1:0-26946 GCA_964022195.1 uncultured Roseobacteraceae bacterium | reverse complement strand
GTTTGATCATCCGGCGGGCGACCGACTGGCTCAGGCGCATCGCGGACATCAGGTTTTGTTGCAGTAGCTCTTCGAGCGAGGTGTCATCAACCGACAACGGATCGGTCGGCATCACCTGACGGGCCGCATTAACCAGAATATCCACGCGGTCAAACGAATCGATCGTAGCTGACAACAGGTTTGCAATCGTCAATTTCTTGCGCAAATCGCCTGCAAAAATCCGGACATTCTCCTCCTTGGCATCAATATCGCCCATTTCGGCCTGCAGTCGGTCCTCATCCATATCTGCAAAGACAACATTGGCACCTTGGGAAACAAAGTGGCGACCAATGGCCAAGCCGACACCATTCGCGGCCCCTGTGACAATTGCGGTTTTTCCGGCGATTGAAAAAGACATCAGCGCCCCTTTTGTTTGTTGGGTCGGGTTGCGTGGAAAACCTTGAAACCGCCGTTGCCGGCCAACTCTGTCACATTGCGAAACGTATCTCGTAGGGCTTGTTCGTAGGGCAGATGGCGATTCGCGACCATCCACAACTTGCCATGCGGGGCCAGCATGCGGGCCGCAGCAGTGATAAATGCTTGCCCCAATTGGGGCTGAGCCGCGCGACCAGTATGAAACGGCGGGTTCATGATCACCGCATCATAAGGGGCACTAGGCGCAAATCCCGTCGCATCGGCCCAATGGCTATTGGCACGCGGGTCGTCGATATTGAGACGAGCACAATCCAGAGATAACGCCTCTGCCTCGATCATATCCAACGACTTAACACCGCTACGGTCCAAAATCGCGCGGGACAAATAGCCCCATCCGGCGCCCATATCCGCGACCCGTGACGGCAACTTTTCCGGCAACGCGTCTAGCAATAGTTGCGACCCTTTGTCGATCTTTCCCTCGGAAAACACACCGGCGGTAGTGTAGAATCCTGTAGCGGACATCTGCGGTTCACCAGCGATCCAGCCTGTGAATTTGTCCGTGCCTTCAAACCAGAAAATCCGGCCGTGTGCCTTGGTGATCGACGGAAGATCGCCCAATGCCTTGCGGCAGTCTTTAAAAATGCTGTCGATGCCTTCGGTCTTGTTGCCATCCACGACGACAAGTTTGGCCCAAGACGCCGCCTGCCCGATCAGTGATCGTGCAAGGGCCTTGGATTTCGGCAGCACAACAATGGCCACATCGGCAGGTTCAGGTTTGGCCAGGGTGACATATCCCGCGTCCGACCATCGGATGAAATCGGGATAAAACCCTGTCGAGATCATGACATCATCGCGCGGCAAAGCACTGATATCATAGTCGGATTCAGGGCGGATCACCATGATTTTGCCCTCGGGCAGGATCAGGGCGCCTTGGTCGATGGCGGTGCTAAGACGGGAATTTGACATGACAAGGCAATAGCGCGGCGGCTATTCTTTTTCCATGGTGCATTGCAGCGGATGCTGGTGACGCTGGGCAAAGTCCATCACTTGGGCCACTTTTGTTTCTGCAATCTCGTGCGAGTAGACGCCAACAACGGCCAGCCCTTTTTTGTGAACCGTCAACATCAGGTCGAATGCCTGCGCGTGCGAAATTCCAAAAAACCGTTCCAGCACATGCACGACGAATTCCATCGGCGTGAAATCATCGTTCAAAATCATAACCTTATACATAGGAGGACGCTTGGTTTTGGGCTTGGTTTCGAGCGCGAGACCGACATCACCGTCGTCTTCCGCCCTGCGATCCGCCATCATGTAAAAATCTGCAAGCATCACTGCATCCTGTTTCAGGTCAGACCCTTATATAAGGCACCACGTCCACGAGGGAAGCCCCCCTGAAATTACGTTGCAATCATCGTTAACACTTGGCCCATCTAGGGGGTCCGTCCGCGCAAATATCTAGATGTGCCCCCCGAAGACATGAATGCCACACCGAAACTCTTTGAAAATAAAGTATTTTGTGACTGCTGCCTTTGTGTTAGCTTTGGAAACAATAATAAGGCACGACCGAAAAATCGGCGGCCAGAGGCAGTTAGTATAAGAGAAACGGCATGGCAGGTCGTCTAGGACTTTTGGCCCTTCGGTGGGCATTTATGTGTGGTCTATTGGTGTGCGTCGGCTTTGCCGGTTCGCAAAGCCAAGCAGCACCTTACGCAGCGATGGTAATGGACGCCCGCACTGGCGAGGTCTTGCATTCCCGCAATGCTGACACGCGGCTGCATCCTGCGTCGCTGACCAAGATGATGACGCTCTATATTGCGTTCCAAGCAATCCAGCGCGGTGAAATCACCCTAGACACCAAAGTAACAGTCAGCCGGTTGGCCGCGTCCGAACCGCCGTCAAAGCTGGGCTTGCGAGCAGGGCAAAAGATCAAACTGCGCTATTTGTTACGCGCCGCTGCGGTCAAATCCGCCAACGATGCGGCCACAGCAATCGGAGAGGCGATTTCCGGCTCCGAGAGCGCCTTTGCAACCCGTATGAACCGCACGGCTGCGGCCATGGGAATGCGCAACACCACATTCCGCAATGCGCACGGGCTGACCCAGCGGGGGCACACATCCACCGCACGCGATATGTCGATCCTCGGGCGTCATGTGATTTATGACTATCCGCAGTATTACAACCTGTTTTCGCGCCGCACTGCAGACGCGGGCATCGCGCGAGTTCGCCACACCAACACACGTTGGCTAAATTCTTACGAAGGTGGCGACGGGATCAAAACCGGATATACCCGAGCCGCCGGATTTAACCTCGTGGCCTCGGCCCAGCGCGGTCAGGAACGGGTCATTGCCACGGTATTTGGTGGCTCGTCCACGGCGGCCCGCAACAAACGGATCACGGAACTGATGAACCTCGGCTTTAACCGCGCACCGTCGCGGGCCACATTGCGTCGCCCTGACATGGGCGCTGTTGCCAATGCCACAACGACCGAGACCGTAACAGGCAACAGCCGACCTGCAACCAACGGCGGATCGGGCAAAACCGTGCGTGTATCCGGTCGCGTCACCCGCAGTTTGCGACCGCATGCCCGCACAGCCCCGAAAACGCCTGAAGTGCTGGTCGCCACTGTCAACACCGACAGCATTGATGCCGCCGTAGCCGAAGTCCTCGCCGCGGCCGAAGCCGCAGCAACCGAAGCCGCCGTCGATGACATTTTGACAGCTGCAGCAGCCACCAGCGCTACACCAAGGGCGCGCCCCGCAAACGTCGTACAAACCAGTGCTGCAACCGCCGCGCCGGACACTGCCGTTCAGGAAATCGTTACCCGTGTGTCCACCTCCGGTGGCAGACATTGGGGCGTGAATATCGGGCGCTATGGATCCCGCTACGAGGCCGAGCGCGTTCTGCTCAAGGTCGCATTGAACGAGATGAGCACACTAGACGGTGCCCTGCGCCGCGTCACGCCGCGATCTGGCGGGTTTGATGCGAATTTCATGGGCCTCAGCCGCGAAACAGCCGATTTGGCTTGCCGCCGCCTTCAGGCCCGCAACACGCCGTGCTTTATGATCGGCAACGAAGGCTAGATCGCTTTTCCCTCAAATGCGGCGGCCATCAATGTCCGGGTGTATTCTGTCTGTGGCGCATCAAAAATCTGGTCCACAGGGCCGGATTCGACCACGTCCCCCTGTTTCATAACCATCACGTGATGCGACAGGGCGCGGACGACCTTGAGGTCGTGACTGATAAACAGATAGGCCAGTCCGTATTTCATCTGAAGCGCCCGCAAAAGTTCAACGATCTGCACCTGCACAGTCATGTCCAGCGCTGATGTCGGCTCATCCAAGACCAACAATTTAGGTCGCAGGATCATCGCACGGGCAATGGCAATGCGCTGCCGCTGACCGCCCGAGAATTCGTGCGGGTAGCGGTCCATCAACGCAGGGTCCAGCCCTACCTCGGACATAATTTCGGCTACCATATCGCGGCGGTTCTTGCCGGGGGCCAAGCCATGGACGGCCAAACCTTCGGCGATGATTTCGGCGACAGTCATACGCGGGGACAGCGACCCATAGGGGTCTTGGAACACGATCTGAATGTCGCCACGCAATGGCCGCATCTGTTTTTGGGTCATGGCGTGAATATCGCGGTCAAGGAATGTGATCCGCCCTTCGGACCGGATCAGCCTCATGATCGCCAGCGCGAGCGTGGTCTTGCCAGACCCGCTCTCTCCGACGATACCGATGGTTTCCCCTGCCCTGACAGACAACGTCGCGTCGTTGACCGCCTTGACGTGACCCACCGTGCGCTTGAGCAACCCGCGTTGTATCGGAAACCAGATTTTCAGATGTTCGGTTTGCGCAATCACAGGGGCGTCCGCTGGCACAGGTTGCGGGGCACCAGTGGATTCGGCAGCCAAAAGCATCTGGGTATAGGGGTGCTGTGGATTTGTGAAAATTTCGGACGTCGGGCCGGATTCGACGATTTCACCGTCTTTCATCACACAGACACGGTCGGCAATTTTGCGCACGATCGTCAGGTCATGGGTGATGAACAACATCGACATCCCGACGCTTGCCTTTAGGTCCGCCAACAGGTCCAGTATCTGCGCCTGAATGGTCACGTCCAATGCGGTTGTTGGTTCATCCGCGATCAATAGTTCCGGACCGTTAGACAGGGCCATGGCGATCATCACCCGTTGGCGCTGCCCCCCTGACAGTTGATGAGGGTAGGATCCCAAACGGTTTTCTGCGTCACGGATACCTACTTGGTCCAACAGTTCGATAATCTTGGCGCGCACAGCCGGCCCGCGCAGACCTTGGTGCAATTCGATGCTTTCGGTCAGTTGTCTTTCGATGGTGTGCAGCGGATTTAACGATGTCATTGGCTCTTGGAAGATAAAGCTGATGTCATTGCCGCGCACACGGCGTAGCGCGGCCTCGTCTGCGCCGACCATCTGGGCGCCGTCATAGGTGATCGAGCCATCAACATGGGCCGTGTCGCCCAGCAATTGAACCGTCGACAGCGCAGTGACCGATTTGCCCGAGCCGCTTTCACCGACAAGCGCGACCGTCTCGCCCTTGTGGACCTGAAACGACACATTGCGCACAGCGTGGGTTTCGGCCCCGTCTTGGCGGAACCGCACGTTCAGATTTTGGACATCCAATAGCAGGCTCATTCAAAGGTCTTTCTGGGATCGAACGCGTCGCGCACGCCCTCGAATACAAACACCAGCAGCGACAGCATGATCGCAAAGGTAAAGAAAGCGGTGAAACCCAACCACGGGGCCTGTAGGTTCTGTTTCGCCTGCAAGGTCATCTCGCCCAGACTAGGGGCCGAAGATGGCAAGCCGAAGCCTAGGAAATCCAGAGACGCCAACCCGCCGATCGCGCCGGTGATCAGAAACGGCAGCATGGTAACCGTGGCCACCATTGCGTTGGGCAACATGTGGCGGAACATGATCACGCGGTCCGCGACGCCTAGCGCCTTGGCCGCGCGGACGTATTCCAGATTGCGGGCGCGTAGAAATTCCGCACGCACCACCCCCACCAGAGAGGGCCAGCCGAACAGTACGGTGATGAACACAAGCAGCCAGAAACTGCGCCCCAAAATCGCGACCATGATGATGATGACATAGAGGGACGGAATACCTGACCAGACCTCGATAAAGCGCTGGAACCCCAGATCAACCCAGCCGCCAAAATATCCCTGTACCGCCCCTGCGATAATCCCGATAAAGGACGCCGCAGCGGTGACAATAAACGCAAACACGATCGACAAGCGAAAGCCGTAAATCACCCTTGCGACCACATCGCGTTTGGTGTCGTCCGTGCCCAGCCAGTTGGTATCCGTCGGGGGCGACGGCGCGACGCCCGGAACATCGACAATAGTGTTGTAGGAATAAGGGATCGGCGGCCACAAAACCCAGCCCGCTTGGAACCCTTCTAGGTCTAGCGCGACGTCATTTGCCACCGCCTCAATCAGGCTGACTGGCGTGTCAAAACAGTCGACCAAGCCGCCTGTGACGATCAGGCACTCGACTTCAATATCGGAATAGGCTGCTTCGGTCGGGAAATCGCCGCCATAGTCCTGTTCGGAATAGAACGACATGACTGGCATCCGCAGTTCGCCGCGATAGGATACAAGGATTGGTTTGTCGTTGGCGATAAACTCAGCAAACAGCGACAGGCCAAATAGCACAGCGAATATCCAAAACGACCATACGGCACGGCGGTTCTTGCGGAAATTACGCATCCGCCGTTGGTTGAGGGGGGACAATTTCAACATCAGCCGCGCGCCTCGAAATCAATACGCGGGTCGATGAACACATAGGTCAGATCGGTAATGATCCCGATCACCAACCCCATCAGCGAAAACGCAAATAATGTGCCAAACACAACCGGATAGTCGCGGGCCACTGCGGCCTCAAACCCTAATCGGCCCAAGCCATCAAGACTGAACAAAGTTTCAATTATCAACGACCCCCCAAAGAACACGCCGATGAACAACGCCGGAAAACCCGATATCACAATCAACATCGCGTTGCGGAAAACGTGCCCGTATAGGACACGGGATTCTGTTAGCCCTTTGGCCTTGGCGGTCATCACGTATTGCTTTTTGATCTCGTCGAGAAAGCTGTTCTTGGTCAACAACGTCAATGTGGCAAAGGCCGAAATGGTGGAGGCCAGAACAGGCAGTGTAATGTGCCAGAAATAGTCCAACACCTTGCCTATCATCGACAGTTCTTCCCAGTTGCTGGACGTCAGGCCGCGCAGTGGAAACAGACGCCAGTACGACCCACCCGCAAACAAAACGATCAACAGGATTGCGAATAAGAAGCCGGGAATGGCGTAACCGATAATGATCGCGCCAGATGTGTAGGTGTCGAATTTCGAGCCGTCGCGCACGGCCTTTTTGATGCCCAACGGGATCGAAACCATATAAGCGATCAACGTGGACCACAGGCCAAGAGTGATCGACACGGGCATTTTTTCCAAAATCAGATCCACGACAGAAATAGACCGGAAATAGCTCTCGCCAAAATCAAAACGGATGTAGTTCCACATCATCGTCAGGAACCGTTCCAGCGGTG
The DNA here is from genome assembly GCA_964022195.1 of uncultured Roseobacteraceae bacterium. Lineage (GTDB taxonomy): Bacteria > Pseudomonadota > Alphaproteobacteria > Rhodobacterales > Rhodobacteraceae > Yoonia. The sequence goes on along the minus strand of CAXIAS010000035.1, from coordinate 19,946 downwards.
GCTTGTCGAAACCGAACTCGCGCTCCAGCTCTTCGATGAACTCTTTGGGCAGACCGCGGGCACCGATGTAGTCGTCGCTTTCGGTTTCGATTATCTCGCTACCGCCGCCCGAGATGGCTTCAAAGACGTCGCCGCCGCCTTCCATCTGGGCAATGATCTGTTCGATCGGGCCACCGGGCACAAATTGGGTCAGGGCAAAGTTGATGATCATGATCCCCAGCAGTGTAGGGATCACAAGCAGCAGCCTGCGGACAATATATGCACCCATTTTGGCGGCCCTATCCTATAGCTACTGGAACGCGCCAGCGGCCTTTAGGGCGTCGGCCTTATCTTGGTTAAACCACCAGTAGTCCAGATGACCCAGCCCGAATTCCGGCAGGGTCTCGGGGTGTTCATACATGTCGTAATACGCGACCCAGTTCTTGCCCAAATACCAAACGGGAACAACGATATAGTCGTAGCGCATGACCCGATCTACGGCGCGGACACCCGCGGCCATTTCATCATAATTGTCTGCCGCCGTTACGAATTCGGCCAGTTTATCTACGGCCGGATTGCAATAGCCCGCTGGATTGAACACATCATCCTTGTCCTCACATCCGAATTTCTGGGTCAACCCGCGCCCTTCTTGTAGGCCGTTGATCCAATAGCCAAAGCGCATGTCGAATTCGTTGGATTGCGTGCGTGCCTGATACTGGGACGGATCAACGCGGTTATAGGTGATGTTCACACCCAACCGTTTCAGGTTTTCGATATAGGGATTGAGGATCCGGTCAAAACTTTGACGGGTCTCAAGAAACTCGATGTCCAACGTGTTTCCATCTGCGTCACGTAACAAACCATCGTCCGAGGGCGTGAAACCAGCCTGTTCCATCAACTCTAATGCAGCGCGTAGATTACCACGATCCAACGGGCGGTCGCTGCTTTCGTGCGGGACAAACGCGGTTTCTGAGAAAATCGCCTCGGGCAACATGTCACGAACCGTTTCCAGCATCTCCAACTCGCGACCATCGGGCAGGCCTGCGGCCTTTAGGCGGTCGTTTTCCCAGAAACTGGTGCGCTGCTGAAACAACCCATACTGCAGGTTATTGTTGGTCCAAGTGAAGTTATACACCAGCCCAAGCGCAAGCCGCAGGTTCCTGTCCTGAAACTTTGGGTCACGCATGTTGAATACGAAACCGGTCGCAGCAGGTATCGCCCCTTCGTCGAGTGTGCTTTTGGTCACCCAACCCTTTTCGATCGCAGGAAAATCATAGGCTGTCGCCCAGTTGACCGAAGAATTCTCTCGGCGGAATGTAAATTCACCAGCCTTAAAAGCCTCGAAAGCGGCCGAGCTGTCTGCGAAATATTCAATCCGGATAGTGTCGAAATTTCCGCGTCCGACATTCAGCGGCAGATCGTCGCCCCAATAATTCGGGTTGCGTTTGTAGATCAACTGGCGCCCCGGGTCGATGCTATCGATCATATATTCGCCAGTGCCGGGGGATGTTTCCATGCGCGCCTCGTCCAGACGGGCGCCGGTTTTCTCGAACCATGCCTTTTGCATAACAATCGACGATGCCATTTGCGAAATGCGTCCGCTCTTGGGCGCATCATCGGCAAAAGTGAATTTCACCGTGTGATCGTCAAGCGCTTCATATTGCGTCACAAGCGCTGTGATTCCAGCCTTGTAGGACGGTGTGCCTTGTTCGCGGAACAATGCATGCGTGTAGATCACATCATGCGCGGTCATCGGCGAGCCATCCGAGAATGTAACGTTTTTGCGCAGATTGAATATCACCCACGAATGGTCGTCGGGGTATTCGATAGTTTCGCACAACAGACAATAACTGGAACCAACTTCGTCCTCAGTCGAGCCAAACAACCGTTCGAAAATGCCTGACGACATCAACGCGGGTTTGCCCGTTAGCGTCGCAAAAGGGTTCATGTTGTCGAACGTGCCCGTCGCCGAGATGCTGATCTCGCCACCTTTGGGCGCGTCGGGGTTGATATAATCGAGGTGGGGGAAATCTGCTGCGTATTTCAGCTCTCCGAACTCGTTCCAACCGTGGGTTTTGGTAATTGTCTGGTGGCTATCGGCCACCGATTGGCCTGCCACTACGGCCGAAACAGCCGCCGCGAATAAAACCGTATTAAGTGATACCTTTGAGCGGCGCATTTTGTTCCTCCCCGAAATGAATGTCCGACTGCTTTTGAACAAGGCTACCTGCCCCGTTGGCAACTATTCAAGTTGAGAATGCGTGATCATGGCGTGAATGCACCGTTCTTTGGGGCGCGCACAGCAAACAAATAGGGCCGGATCACTATGATCCGGCCCGATATTCATGCCGTTCGGGGCAATTTAGTCGTCAAGACTGTCGAGATATGAGATCAGGTTCGCGCGGTCTTGCGGCTTTTTCATACCTTTGTACCCCATCTTGGTTCCGGGGGCATATCCCTTGGGGTTCTCTAGGAAACCGTTCAGCGTGTCAGCGTCCCAAACCTGAGCAACAGCAACCAACGCACCGGAATAGCCAAATCCGGCTTCGGTGCCGACTGCGCGGCCTACGACGCCGTACAAGGATGGCCCTGCGCCATTTTTGCCTGCTTCTAGCGCGTGGCAAGACCGGCAGTTGCGCCACAGGCCTTCACCATCTTCGGCGCTGGCTGATGCCATAAACACCGAAAAGTCGATTTCTTCGGCGACTTCGACGTCGCCGCCAGCTTCTGCAACTTCGATTTTGTAGCCTTGGGCATGGTCACCCTCACCGTGGCCGCTGTCGCCCACATGGTAAATCGTTTCAGCAGCCCAGCCACCCAACAGGAAGACCAGCAATGAGCCGCATACGCCGCCCAGAATTTTTGTCATCGTCATTGTGTCGAACATGTCGCGTTCCATTCCGTTCGCAGTTTTGCGGTTATCTATCCGTTTCCAGTAGCAGGTTGCAAGCTATAGTGCCGCGACCAATTGCCCATATTGCCCTCAAAAGAGAGATCAACAGTTAAGATGTCGAAAAAAATCGCGTTTCAGGGCGAATTAGGCGCCTATGGCCACCAAGCCTGTGCCGAGGCACGCCCCGATTTTGCACCTCTTCCTTGCCCAACATTTGACGCCGCCATCGAATCTGTTCGCAAAGGTGACGCTGATTTGGGCATGATTGCAGTCGAAAACTCGACCTATGGCCGTGTGGCTGACGTGCATTCGCTCCTTCCCGAAAGCGGGCTGCACATCGTAGACGAGACTTTTGTTCGGGTGCACATCAACCTTTTGGGCCAAAAGGGCGCGAGATTGGACCAGATCGAATCAGCGGCCGGTCACGTTGTGATTCTGCCTCAATGTGCTGGGTTCTTGCGCGAACATGGCATCGACGGCATCACCAGCTCAGACAACGCCAAAGCCGCCCGTGATGTAGCCGAGGGCAATGACCCGACCATTGCCGCACTGGCATCCGAACTGGCCGCCGATATCTATGGGTTGGATATTCTGGCCCGCCACATCGAGGACGAAGACCGGAATACGACGCGTTTCCTGATCATGAGCCGCGAACCGGATTACAAAAAGCGCGGCGCACAAGGTATGATGACCAGCTTTGTGTTTCGGGTGCGCAACATCCCCGCGGCTTTATACAAGGCCATGGGCGGTTTTGCGACCAACGGTGTCAATATGATCAAACTCGAAAGTTATATGGTTGGCGGCACGTTCCGTGCCACGCAGTTCTATGCCGAAATCGAAGGCCACCCCGATGATCGCAACGTGCAATTGGCACTAGAAGAACTGGCCTATTTCACCGATCACATGCACCTGATGGGCGTCTACCCTGCCCACACCCGCCGTCACGAATGACGCTATGCTTGGTGTTTGCGCTCGGTTTCTTCTGCGAATTCTGCGACCCGTAATTTGAATTTACGGCTTAGGCTGGATTTGGCCAGCTTAAGAGACTGCATCAAAAGCTTTGCGGCTAGGCTTTTCGGCTTTAGGTCCATCGTCACGGACAGCCGGGTGCGCGACCGCGACAGTGCAACCAGTTCAACCTTGGTTTCACCATCAATACCCGAAGCAGTCGTGTCGATCTGCAATGCAGTCGGGCGGTCCAGCTTGACCAGATCGGCGGTCATTTTGCGATCTTTGCCGCGAAACTGGAACGAAATATCCCATTTCGATCCGACTTGCGGCTCTTGGCCAGCATCCAGTCGCCGGACATCCCCGCCACGACGGAGCGCCTGTCGCTCGAAGCCTGCGAAATCAGTCACGCGTTCGTAAACGTGCTCAATCGGGGCTTCGATATCTTCGCGGGTGCTGAATTTCATTGGTCCTGCCTATTTTCTTGCGCATGGGCGCCGCTTTATTCCAAACAGTCTGCCAGCCATTTTTCCAGCAAAAATCCTGCGATAGCGCCGGTTCGTGGGGGATTTATGAACGGGTGTTGCCCCGCAAATACATCCGCGACCTCTTCTCGTGAAACCCATACCGCATGCTCAATCTCGGCCGGATCTACAGTTATGTCGCGGGTCGTGGCAACCCCCGAACACCCGATCATTAGCGATGACGGGAATGGCCAGGGCTGGCTGGCGAGGTAGTGCACCTCTCCCACCCTGACACCGGATTCTTCGAATACTTCGCGGCGCACGGCCGCCTCGATTGTCTCACCGGGCTCGACGAAACCGGCGAGCAAGGAATACATGCCATCAGGCCAGCCGGGGGATCGCCCTAACAAGACCGAGTTACCATTGGTGACAAGCATAATAACAACGGGATCCGTGCGCGGAAAATGATGTGTTTCGCAAGAATGGCAATCCCGCTGCCAACCGCTCATGGCGATATCCGAGGCCGCGCCGCAGCGGGCACAAAAGCGATGCGAGCGATGCCATTCAAAAAGGCCGCGCGCCGTTGCCGCCAGCTCGGCTTCACGCGACGATAGTTGTGTCATGACATGGCGCAGTTCGACAAAACCGCCGCCCTCAATGTCTGGGTGGCGCTGACACGACGTGTCGAGGAAAACGCCCATCATCGCTGCTTCATCGGGGTCTGACCAATCGATTAGCTCTTGGGCCAAGACGGCGGCTCCGTCCTCGTCCAGCCCCAAGAAAACGATTGGGTCCGCCTCATCGCTCAGCGCAGGATGCTCGCGGGGCAGATAGATCAGCCCACCATCGTCGTGAACCGCAACCTTACCGCGCCACAACACAATGGTACGCGTGGTCTTGGCCGCTATAATGGCACCTAAATCACCCCGCATTTGCGCAGCGCGGTCCAGCCCCGACCCCCCGAATGTTACAGTTTCAGCTACCTTCATGCGACCGCAATGCCACGGTCCGGCACCAAAAGCAATTTACCCTTGTTACAGCCTGCGTATATTCTAATTTACAACCATTAGTTGCATCACCTGCGGAGCCGCGCATGACAAGACCGAGCGCCAAGCTTCGGATACTGGGGACAACAGACTTGCATATGCAGGTGTTTCCCTACGACTATTATTCAGACAGACCCGCCCCCGGGCTAGGTCTGCGTCAACTGGCGCGCCTGATCGATGAAATCAGGCGTGATGACGAAGCCACCGTATTGTTCGACAACGGTGATTTCTTGCAAGGCAATCCGCTGTCCGAGGCGATAATATCAAACAAAGGAACAACCGCCCCCAACCCTATGATTACTGCGATGAACCAGTTGGGGTATGATGCGGGTTGCCTAGGAAATCATGAATTCAACTACGGGCTGGACCAGTTGCAGACTGTCATAGAACAGGCAAATTTTCCAATGACCTGCGCTAATATCTCGGGCCCTGACGGTGCGTTTGCGCCACGTCATCTGATGATTGTCCGAGATCTGGTTTGCAGCGATCAATCCGTACAGCAAATCAAGATCGGCGTATTCGGCGTCGCCCCCCCACAAGTTGCCCTGTGGGATCAGGACATTCTAAGCGACACCGTACACTCTGCCGATATCGTCGAAACCGCCCGACACTGTGTGTCCGATCTGCGCGCACAAGGGGCCGATATCATTGTGGCCCTGTGCCATTCAGGCATTGCCGATCTGGACCATATTCACGGACAAGAAAATGCCATTGTGCCAGTGGCTGCGTTGGATGGCGTGGATGTGGTTCTAGCGGGGCATACGCATGTCAGGTTCCCCGACCCCGCTTTTCCTGCCCGCGGGCCGATCGATCCGCAAACCGGACATATCCACGAAACGCCCGTAGTTCAGGCCGGCTTTCACGGCGCGTATCTGGGACAGATTGATGTCTCGCTCATTTGGGACGGTGCCGGGTGGACAGTCGACCAAACCAATGTAGCGCTGCGCAAGACACCTTCGGACATGGCGGACGTTCCCTCCCAAACTTGCGCCGCAATCGACAAACTGGCGACCGAACACCATCAGAAAACGTTAGAATATATTCGCCAGCCGGTCGTCGCGACGTCCAGTCCGGTCACCAGTCATTTTACAATGGTCGCTGCGGACCCGGCATTGCAATTGCTCGCCGATGCCCAGCGTCACGAACTTGTTCAGTGCTGCCCGTGCAAAGATTGGGACCAATCCCCGCTAATTTCTGCTGTCTCGCCGTTCCTCGCAGGGGGGCGCGCTGGCCCACATCAGTTCATCAACATCCAGAACGGACAACTGGCCTTTCGCGATGTGTCGGCGATCTACCCTTTTTCCAACACGATTTACGCGATTGAACTTTCGGGCGCGGCGCTGCGGAAATGGTTGGACAGGGCCTGTCACGTATTCAACGTGATCAAACCGAAACAAGCGTCACAAGATTTACTATCACCCGATCATGCCTCTTATTGTTTTGACGTGTTCTACGGGTTGGACTACCGGATTGACCTGTCGCGCGAACACGACAGGGTCACACAACTTTGCTATCAAGGTCGTGAGGTTGCCAATGATGAGAAAATAGTAGTTGTGACAAACAGCTACCGTGCACATGGCGGCGGCGGGCATTTGCTGGGTTTGCCTCACAAGATTGTCTGCCGCAGCGAAATCCCCGTACGGGACGCCTTGATCAAGCGGTTGAACAGTGGTGAAACGATCACCGGCCTGAACACGCCGCCATGGCGTTTTGCAGCTCTGGGCGGGGCTACGGCGCGGTTTTTGACGGCAAAAGATGCGGATCCGGGTGCCGAACCAACTCGGGATCTGCGGCGCACAGGACGGATGGTCGATGGCTTTGCCGAATTCGAGATCGTGTTGTGACGGCTTGCGCACGCCCGATGATCGTCCTATATCAAGCGCGAGGGGTTGGCGCGGGCAAGTGCCTCGCCAACCTGGTCAGGTCCGGAAGGAAGCAGCCACAACGAGCCCCACTTGGGTCGATGTCCAACCTCTCACCTTAACCACCGCAACCGCGAGGAGGGTTGTTTATGATTGCACCAACAACACTTCTGGCAGGGACGCGCTGATTAATTTCCGTTTCCCGCGCCAATTCGGGGCCGCCAAAGGCGGTCGTTCTGAATTCCAAATGCGAGAGAAATTCTAGTGACTACACAATATACCGACGCTGACCTCGGCTGGTCGGCCTTTTACCTTAGCCAAGTTGAAATCGATGAAATCGGCAATGTCATCCCTGCCCGAGTAAGCGCAGTGCATCGCACACGCATCGTCGCCCTTAGCACCAAAGGTTCATTGGACCTAAGCCTCGATACGGGTACGTCTGCGGGTGAACTTGCGGTTGGCGACTGGGTTCTTGCCGACCCGCAAGGAACACATGTTTTGCGCCGTTTGGATCGTGCGAGCACTTTGCAACGCGGGTCTGACTATCACTACGGCGAACGACAGCTGATTGCTGCGAATATCGATACGCTGTTTATAACCACATCATGCAATGCGGATTTCAATGTCGCGCGGCTGGAACGGTATCTGGCGCTGGCCTACGACGCCGACATAACCCCGGTCATTGTCCTGACAAAAGCAGATCAAACCGACACCCCCGCGCACTATGCAGAGCAAGCCCAGACCTTGGGCCGCGATCTGATGGTTGTCACGCTGGATGCGTTGAACGGCGATGTCGCCGGCGGGTTGGGCCCATGGATCGGCAAAGGACAAACCGTCGCTTTGGCCGGATCGTCCGGCGTTGGCAAGACAACGATTGCGAACGCGTTGACGGGCGGAGACGACGCGACACAAGGCATCCGAGAGGATGACGCCCGAGGCAGACACACAACCACAAGCCGCGCGCTGCATCACCTGCCTACAGGCGGTTGGCTGATTGACACCCCCGGAATGCGGGGCCTTGGGGTTGCGGATGTCTCGGCGGGGATTTCGGCCACGTTTTCCGAGATTTCCGAACTGGAGGACCAGTGCAAGTTTCGCGACTGCAAGCACGAAACCGAACCCGGCTGTGCGGTGCAAGCCGCGATAAAGACGGGTGATGTGGACCCAGACCGGTTGAAACGGTTTCAAAAATTGACCCGTGAAGATCAGATTGCGACCGAAACAGTTGCCGAGGCCCACGCGCGCAGTCGCAAATTCGGGAAGGTCGTCAAAGCGGCCATGAAGCAGAAAAAGCGTTAAAGGGCGCGGGCTAAAGGCCGCGCAACGATGGCGCGGCCCAAATCAGCTGTTCCTCGGTTTCGATGGCGCAGGGCCGGACCATGCGCAAGCGGGTAAGCGCCGCCTCCGCGTCCTCGTTGCACATCACCATAAGCCGCATCGCAATCATTCCGGTTCGCCCGCAGCCACCCTTGCAATGGATCACAATCCGGCCGCCTTGGTTCAAGCTGCGATGTATTTCGTGTGCCAAATGGCACCATGAAACAGCCGCTTGCTTATCGGGTATCCCGTAATCAGCAATTGAGAAATGTGCCCATGCGATGTCCGATCGCCGGAGATCGGCACCCAGTGACGCGCAACCGATCTTGGTGGCTTCGTGATCTTCGATCAAGGTCAGCACGATGTCTGGCGCCCATGCGCACAAGGCGGCCAGATCACCCGCATAGTCCCCATCTCGCCCCGGTGCGTGACACAGGCCAAGTGTTCCGTTTCCGACCGCGAGTTCGGTCAATTGAAATACAGACATGGTTGTCCTTTGGGCAAATTCACGTTGGTAGGTGACTATGATCGATTACTCTTGGTCGGCGCAAGCAGGCATAGCGCGCGCCAAGCACTGCCTCGGAAGTCTATATACAATATAGTGGCACGCCAAAACCGCGCGGGAAAGCAGGGTTTATGACGGCTATGGGGCTGGAGTAATGACTGTTTACGCGCGGCGCAGGCAGGCTTAGCCTAGTGCGACATTCCGAATCCTAACGCCCAAGGCTCAGATGACCGACAGTCCCGCCTACCAAGTTCTTGCCCGCAAGTATCGCCCCGAGACTTTTGCCGACCTTGTCGGTCAAGATGCAATGGTGCGCACTTTGCGCAACGCCTTTGAGGCTGACCGGATCGCCCAAGCGTTTATGATGACAGGCATCCGAGGCACAGGGAAAACAACCACCGCCCGGATCATAGCAAAAGGCATGAACTGCGTTGGGCCCGATGGAAACGGTGGCCCGACAACCGACCCATGCGGAGAGTGCGAACACTGCGCGGCGATCATGGAAGGCCGGCATGTCGACGTGATGGAGATGGATGCCGCATCCAATACCGGCGTTGCCAATATACGAGAAATTATCGACAGCGTGCATTATCGTGCCGCCTCGGCCCGTTTCAAGATCTACATCATCGATGAGGTTCACATGCTGTCGACTGGCGCGTTCAATGCGTTGCTAAAGACATTGGAAGAACCCCCCGCCCACGTCAAATTCATCTTTGCGACCACCGAAATCCGCAAAGTGCCTGTGACGGTTCTGTCGCGGTGCCAGCGGTTCGACCTGCGCCGGATCGAGCCAGAAGTGATGATCGGACTTTTGCGCAAAAATGCGAATTCCGAAGGCGCTGATATTTCTGATGAAGCGCTTGCCTTGATCACCCGCGCAGCAGAAGGGTCCGCGCGCGATGCGCAATCCCTGCTAGATCAGGCGATCAGCCACGGCGCGGGAGAAACCACCGCAGAACAGGTCCGTGCTATGTTAGGGCTGGCCGATCGTGGACGGGTGCTGGACCTATTCGATATGATTTTGCGCGGTGATGCTGCTGGGGCGCTGACAGAGTTGTCTGGCCAATATGCTGATGGCGCCGACCCTATGGCTGTGTTGCGCGACTTGGCCGAAATTGCACATTGGATATCGGTGATCAAAATCACACCCGAGGCGTCCGACGACCCGACGGTCAGTCCTGACGAACGGGCACGAGGCCAGCAAATGGCCGCTGAATTGCCGATGCGCGTTCTGAGCCGGTTCTGGCAAATGTTGCTAAAGGCGTTAGAAGAAGTGCGGGTCGCACCGAATGCAATGATGGCGGCTGAGATGGCCGTGATCCGCTTGACCCATGTAGCCGACCTTCCGACGCCAGATGAATTGGTCAAGAAGCTGAAGGATGCGACACCGCCACCTTCTGGCCCGACTGGCGGCGGCGGCGCGAGCCCCGGGCTAAAACCCGGGGGGACAATGGCGCACGCGGGCACATCTGTTCCGACAAATTCGGGGCCGTCCGGCCCTACGGCATTTGGCGGCGCCCGGGCTGCGGTGGCAGTGGCGAGCGATGCGCTGGCCCATTACGGCCGGTTCGAGGATGTGGTTGAATTGATCCGGACCCATCGGGACATCAAACTGTTGGTAGAAGTCGAAACCGGGTTGCGGTTGGTCAGCTATCAGCCGGGACGGATTGACGTGAACCCGACCGATGACGCGGCGCCAGATTTGATCGGCCGGCTGGGGTCCCGCCTGCAAGCATGGACCGGAAACCGTTGGGCCATATCAGTTAGTTCAGATGCGGGCGCCCCGACGATCGCAGAAGTCCGTGATGCCCAAGAGTTGGAAACCAAGCGTCAGGCCGAAGACCATCCGTTGGTGCGTGCCGTTATTGCGGCATTTCCCAAGGCTAGGATCACGGACATCCGCACCAATGAGGAAAAGGAACAAGACGCCGCCGAGGGCGCCTTGCAGGAAGTCGATGACGAGTGGGATCCGTTCGACGACGCTTGATCTAGCCGCGCTTATTGCACGGGCCACTCATCCGGACCGATGCGACCCACGACCTCAAAATCGTCACCAAGTGGCCTGAGCACATAGGCCACGCCCTGCGGTTCCGGATAGATCCCTGTCGCCGCTTCAAACGGATCATCATGACCCACCAATATCAGATTGCCTGCCGCCGGAACCGGCGTCAGATACGGTGTCACGCCCGCGCCCATTTTTGCAAATTCTTCGTCTGTGTAATCTTCTGCCGCAACAAAGTTGAGCGACGGATCCTTGCGATATTGCCCGAATGCCAGATCGGCAGTTTGCCATGCGCGGCAATACTCGGACGAGACAACGTCGGAAACAGGCACATCCAATGCCTTGATGGCCGCGCCAATCGCTTTGGCTTGGGCCCAACCTGCCTCGCTTAGCACACGTTGAGTGGCGCAATCGGATGGGGTCGCTGTGACTTGATCGGCATAGTCGCTTTCGGTGCTGGCGTGCCGGAGATAAATCACGTGCCCACCTTTTTGCAGGCGCGACACTAGCTCTTGCGGGCTGACGCCTTCGGCGGATGACCATGACGGAAAACAGACCAGCGCCAGCAATAGCGCAGATGACGGGCGAAAGTTTTGGATAAGTTTGACGGACATAATAGGCTCCTTATACCTGAGTGATTCAGTCAGATATATTAATTCTGACTTTTTTAGTTAGATACAAGTCCTTTTTCCTTCTCTTGTGCGACGACGGTTCTCGCCATATCTATTGGGGACGCATTTCGACACACAGGAGACAGGGATGTTCAAGGGTATGGGCGGTCTTGGCGATATGGCCAAGATGATGAAGCAAGCACAGGAAATGCAGGGCAAAATGGCCGAGATGCAAGACGAGATGCAAAGCATCCTTGTCACCGGCGAGAGCGGGGCCGGATTGGTCAAAGCCACAGCAACGGCCAAAGGCGAACTGAAGTCGCTCGATATCGACCCGTCGATCTTTCACGGCGACGAAAAGGAAGTCGTCGAAGACCTGATCCTCGCCGCAATTAAAGATGCGCAAGAAAAGGCCAGTAGTCGCGCCGCACAAGAGATGCAAAAAATGGCCGCCGACCTCGGGTTGCCTCCGGGCATGAACCTGCCATTCTGATGTCCGATGGAAAATGGTGTAAATCTCATTCTATGAGGGGCTGTCAAAAATATCTCCGATCTGGCGATTTGACATGAGCCAGCCAAGCAACGATCTGGACAACCTGATTGCCCTGATGGCCAAACTGCCGGGCCTAGGACCGCGGTCGGCGCGGCGGGCGGTCTTGCATATGATCAAAAAGCGGAACCTCGTGCTGGCCCCCCTCGCTGAAGCGATCACGCAAGTCGGCGCCACTGCGCGAACCTGCCTGAACTGCGGGAATATCGGCACAGCCGACATCTGTGACATCTGTGAAGCTGACAAGAGGGCGACAGGCGAAATCTGCGTCGTCGAAGACGTGGCTGATCTATGGGCGATGGAACGGGCCGGCGTTTTCAAAGGACGTTACCATGTATTGGGGGGCACCCTGTCTGCGCTAGACGCGGTTGGGCCGGATGAATTGCGCATCCCCAAATTGATCGACCGCGTCCAGTCAGAAGGCATTTCCGAAGTTATTCTTGCGCTGGGTGCGACGATTGACGGACAGACAACAGCGCATTACGTCGCCGATCAATTGCCAGGTATCAAAGTAACATCACTGGCGCAGGGGGTCCCTATGGGCGGTGAATTGGACTACTTGGACGAAGGAACGATCACGGCGGCGTTGACGTCGAGAAAAACTTTATAAATCTGCCCAGATAGGCGTGTAATCTGACGGGATGCGCCCTATGTAGCAAGTCATAACATTCAAGACGCGCTATTTCATTTGTGATCCAATTCAGGTTCCGCGCGTATCAGCTCAAAGGCCGGAGCACAAAATGACAGACGCACCAAAACCTCAGCCACTCGATTTCGACACCGAACGTGGGGCCGCACGCTCGCGTTGGATTGCAGCGTTGATAACCATCGCAATCTTTGGCTGGATGTTTAGCGGCACTATTCTGCCGTCCGAAACACAAGACGAGGTCGAGGAAGAAACCGAGCAGAAACAACGGTTGGTTTCGGTCGCAATCGCATCGTCAAAGTCCGAAACAGTTACGCGGTTCTTTGTGGCCGAAGGTCAGGCACAACCTGATCGCGTGACATCTATCCGCGCCGAAGCAACAGGCCAGATCAAAGACGTGCTGGTCAAGAAAGGCGATACAATCGGCCAAAGCGATGTCATCGCCCGATTTGACACCACACAAGCCAGCGCAGATCTGCGCCGTGCAGAACAAGAGTTGGCCCGCGCAACCCGCGAGTTCGAGAATGCAGGAACACTGGTAGATCGTGGCGTGGCGACCAACGACCGTCTGGTTCAGGCGCGCGCGGCCCTCGCCAGTGCCGAGGCAGGTGTCACGTCTGCCAACGAGATGTTCAATAATTCGGAAATCACTGCGCCGTTTGCCGGCAGGTTAGAGGCGTTGTCGTTGAACGCAGGCGAATTTGTCAGTGCCGGTTCCGAAGTCGGCCGCATCGTCGACAATACCCCATTGTCCGTTTCAATCCGTGTGCCACAGCAATCCTTGCGCGACATCAAGGCCGGCCAAGAGGCAAAGGTGCACTTTATCACTGGCGAAACTCGCGACGGTATCGTCGAATTTGTCGGATCCAGCGCCGATGACGCAACCCGCACGTTCCTAGCTGAAATCTCGGTCGATAACGCCGATGGGTCTGTACCTGCTGGCGTCAGCGCCGAAGTCCGCATTCCCGTCGGCGAAACAACCGCACATTTCCTTTCCCCTGCGATTCTATCGCTGGGAACCGACGGGTCGCTTGGGGTCAAAACTGTTGGGGCCAACGACACTGTTGTGTTCAATCCGATCAACATTCAACGTGCCGAAACTGACGGCATCTGGGTCAGCGGGCTGCCCGACACGGTCAACGTCATCACAATCGGGCAAGGCTATGTCAACAATGGCGAAATCGTGCGCCCGATGACCGAAGTCGAACTGGCGGAGGAATCGTAATGAACGCCATCATCGATGCCGCGTTTTCGCGGACCCGGGTTGTCGCCCTTGCGTTCTTTGCAATTCTGATTGTCGGCGCGATTTCCTACACAAGCATCCCAAAAGAAAGCACACCCGAGATTTCGATCCCGCTGGCCTATGTTTCGACCGGGATCGACGGCATTTCACCCGAAGACAGCGAACGTTTGCTGATTGAGCCGCTGGAAACCGAACTGTCCTCGCTGACCGGGCTAAAGGAATACACCAGCCACGCCGGCGAAGGCTTTGGCAATGTTCAGCTGGAATTCGAGCCGGGCGGCGACGTCGACGAGGCGCTAGACAAAGTCCGAGAAGCCGTCGACCGTGCCAAGAACGACCTACCCGAGGACGCGCGCGATCCGCGTGTCATTGAGATAAACACGGGTTTGTTCCCGATCCTGACGGCGATCCTGTCGGGGCCCGTGCCCGAGCGTACCCTCAATGAACTCGCTGAAGACCTGAAATCGGACCTAGAGGCCTTGGGCGGCGTGTTAGAGGTCGATGTCGGCGGCTCACGAGATGAGGTTCTAGAGGTGCTGTTGGATCCGACAGTATTCGAAACCTACAACATCTCGTTTGATGAACTGATCGGCCAGATCAGCCGCAACAACCGATTGATCGCGGCGGGCGCTATCGACAGCGGCGCGGGACGTTTGGTGATCAAGGTGCCAGGACTGATCGAGAACATCAACGACGTTATGGATATGCCGGTCAAAGTGCGTGGCGACACGGTTGTGACCTTTGCCGACATCGCCACGATCCGTCGCACGTTCCAAGACCCCACCAGTTTTGCCCGTATCAACGGCCAACCGGCGCTTGCGCTCGAAATCAAGAAACGGTCGGGGGCAAACATTATTGAAACCGTTGCCGCAGCCAAGGCCGTGGTTGCCGAGGTCCAGAAGTCATGGCCCGAAACCGTGGCAATCAACTACCTTCAAGACGAAAGCAAACAGGTCAAATCCTTGTTGTCCGACCTAGAGGCCAATGTCATTGCCGCCATCTTGCTGGTCATGATTGTAATCGTCTGGGCCTTGGGCTTGCGGTCCGCATTTCTAGTCGGCCTTGCGATCCCCGGCGCGTTTTTGACAGGCGTCGCTGCTCTATGGTTCATGGGCTACACAATGAACATCATCGTGCTGTTCTCGCTTATTCTGGTTGTCGGGATGCTTGTCGATGGTGCGATCGTGACCGTAGAACTGGCCGACCGCCGGATGCAGGATGGTGACGACCCCAAAACTGCATATGCGACCGCGGCCAAACGCATGGCGTGGCCAATCATCGCGTCGACGATGACAACACTTTCGGTGTTCTTCCCGCTGCTTTTCTGGGAAGGGTTCGTTGGCCAATTCATGAAATTCATGCCGATCACAGTGATCCTGACGCTGGCCGCTTCTTTGGTTATGGCGCTGGTCTTCATCCCTGTGACGGGCGGCGTGATCGGCAAAAAACGCCCGCTATCCAAGCGCGACAAGCAGGCCTTTCACGAGACCGAAATCGGCGACCCGCGCAAGTTGCGTGGCATGACAGGCACTTATGCACGCGTTTTGAATTGGGCCATCTTGCGGCCTGGCGTGACGTTGCTGCTGGCTTTTGTGATGCTGATTGGCAGCTTCAAACTATATGGCGACTACGGCAACGGGGTGACGTTCTTTCCCGACCAAGAACCTGACTTTATGCAAGTCCAAGTGCGGGCGCGAGACAACTTCTCGATCTACGAGCGTGACGCGCTGGTTCGGATTGTTGAAAACCGGCTGCTGGATGACCCCGCGATCGCCAGCGTTTATGCCCGCACATATGCATCACAAGCCGAAGACGCCGAAGTTATTGGCACAATGCAGCTGGAACTGACCGAGTGGGATACCCGCCGCAAGGCGGCCGTGATCGGCGAAGATATTCGCTCTGAAATGGCCGACATTGCGGGGATTGAAATCCAGGTCGAAACTGCCGCCTCTGGCCCTGGTGGTGGTAAACCTATCAACCTCAAGGTCGTGGCAGGTGATCGCGACATTCAGCGCGACGCCGTCGATAGCGTCCTAGAAGAAATGGAACAGATCGGCGGTTTCACCGACATCACTAGCACCCTGCCCCTACCCGGAGTCGAATGGCGTATTCGCGTTGACCGGACCGAAGCCGCACGTTTTGGCGCCGACGTGTCCTTGTTGGGACAGGCGATCCAACTACTGACCCAAGGCATCACCGTGGCCGATTATCGCCCCGATGACGTTGACGGGTCGGTTGATATCCGTGTTCGGTTCCCAAATCAGGATCGCACTTTGGAAGAGTTGGAATCCTTGCGTGTTCCAACAAACGCAGGGTTGGTTCCAATCACCAACTTTGTGTCATTCGAACCATCCCCTCGGTCCGGCACCATCGACCGGATCGGCGGCAAGCGCGTCATCTCGATTGATTCAAACGTGGCCCCCGGCCTGTTGCCAAATGACCAAATCGTAGCATTGCGTGCGGCACTGGCCGAACTGGACGTTCCGGAACAGGTGGAATTCGCATTTGGCGGCGAGGCCGAGGACCAGCAGGAATCGATGATCTTTCTGATGTCCGCATTTGTGGCCGCAATTGTACTGATGTTCGTGATCCTGCTGACGCAGTTCAATAACTTTTACCAAGCGTTTGTCGTCATGTCCGCGATCATCTTTTCGATTGCGGGGGTCCTGCTGGGCCTGCTGGTGACGGGCCGGCCCTTTGGTATCGTCATGGGCGGCATCGGTGTGATCGCCTTGGCGGGTATTGTTGTGAACAACAATATCGTGCTGATCGACACCTACAACGATCTGCGCAAGTCCGGAATGAGCCCCAAAGAAGCTGTCCTGCGCACGGGCGCCCAACGTTTGCGACCAGTTGTCCTGACGTCCGTTACGACTGCGCTTGGACTGATGCCGATGGTGATCGGGCTCAACATCAACTTCTTTACCCGTGATATCGTCTACGGTGCGCCGTCGACCCAATGGTGGACAGAACTGTCATCGGCGATCGCGGGCGGACTAGTTGTCGCGACAGTCCTCACTTTGATTATGACACCGGCTATGTTGATGCTGGGCGCGAATTTCACCGCGTGGCGTCTGGGGCGCAAGGATCGGCGTGCCGAACAGCGGGCCGCCAAGTCCAGAACAAGGGCCGCAACGGCCTAAATAGAAACGCCGCGCTGGGTGACCGGCGCGGCGTTTTCATTTTTGCTTGCTGACACGACTTATTCGTCGTCGTCGCCGCCCTCTGGCAGATTAAAGAAGCTGTCTGCATCAGACACATCCAGATCATCGGATTTAGTCTCGGGCGCTGCGTCGTCTTCGCCCAGACTGAATGTTTCAAGCCCGGCAATCGCTGACGGCATCTTCGGCTCGGCTGGCATGCCAAGCGACTGCTCGGTGCTGACCAGCTTGCGGCGTTCGTCGTCGGACATGACGCCGCCTTCTTTGGCTTTTTTCGCATTTGCCTTTTGCACGGCCGCATCCAGCTCGGACTGTTTGCACAGACCCAATGCGACCGGATCGATCGGGTCGATGTTGTTGATGTTCCAGTGGGTCCGCTCGCGGATCGCCTGAATAGTCGGCTTGGTCGTGCCAACCAGCTTGCTGACCTGACCATCGGACAATTCGGGGTGGAACTTTACCAGCCAGTAAATCGACGCAGGGCGATCCTGACGCTTTGACAATGGCGTATAGCGTGGGCCGCGACGCTTTTCTTCGCCGTCAGCTGCAGGGTTGTGCAGCAGTTTCAGCTTGTGCATCGGATTGGCTTCGGCCTTGTCGATTTCGTCTTGAACCAGCTGTTTGTTGGCAATCGGGTCGAACCCCTTTACGCCAGTCGCAACATCGCCGTCAGCAATGCCTTGGACTTCCAGCTCGTGCAGACCGCAAAAGTCGGCAATCTGTTTGAAGGTCATTGTTGTGTTGTCACACAGCCAGACAGCCGTCGCCTTGGCCATAATTGGTAGATTGGACATGTCATGTCTCCTTATCATCAGACAAAGCTATCCCGCGCCCTTAAATCGGGCTGACCGCTGATTGGGCCGGGTTCACATTGTCGGGGAACTTGAAGACTATATAAGGGGGCAAACCGGTTTAGGAAAGATCAAAATGCGCGCCTTTATTATGTCCCTGTTTTTGCTCGCTCACCCAGCCATGGCCGAGGACCGCGCAGGCGATTTCGATTACTATGTCTTATCCCTTTCATGGTCCGCCAACTGGTGCGCCCTAGAAGGCGACAGGCGCAATTCACCGCAATGTGACGACGACACAAACCACGGCTGGATCCTGCACGGGTTATGGCCACAATATGAACGCGGCTACCCTGCCAATTGCCCATCCGTGTTCCGCAACCCGTCTCGGGCGATGACCCGGGATATGGCCGACATCATGGGCACATCGGGGTTGGCTTGGCACCAATGGAATAAACACGGGGTCTGCAGCGGCCTGAACGCCATCGACTACTATGCCCTATCGCGCGAGGCCTACGGCCGCGTCACACGCCCGCCTGTGTTCCGCAAACTGACCGACACAGTGACGCTGCCCGCATCCCTGATCGAAGACGCTTTTGTGCGCGACAACCCTGAAATGCCGCGCGACGCTGTGACCATCACGTGCAAACAAGGTTATATCCAAGAGGCGCGCATTTGCATGACCCGCGATCTGGAGTTCCGCGATTGCGGCCCAGACGTCATCCGCGATTGCGCGCTGGACAGCGCCCAGTTCGATCCTATGCGTTAATCCAAAAGGTCCGGCATAGTCAGGCCTCGCAACGCATCTTTTGTCGCCATCGGCCTTTTGCCAGCGCGTTGCAGGCGTGTCACCTCGACCGCTTGGTTCCCACAGGCAACGGTAAAGCCATTGAGGACCTGACCTGCATTTCCAATGCCATCCACAACGCGGCTTTCTAACAATTTGACCCGTTCGCCGGCCACATCACACCACGCGCCCGGAAACGGCGATAGGCCGCGAATGAGACGGTCCACTTCGACAGCAGATCTGGACCAATCGACCCGCGCCTCGGCTTTGTCGAGCTTGGCGGCATATGTGACGCCAGCCTCGGGCTGCACCCGAGGTGACACAGTCCCGAGCGCATCCAACGTTGTTGCAATTAGCTTGGCGCCCATTTGGGACAGGCGATCATGCAGCTGCCCAGTGGTTTCATGATCGCCGATGTCAGTTGTTTGCCGCGCCAGTACAGGCCCTGTATCCAAACCCGCTTCCATCTGCATGATGCAAACGCCTGTTTGCGTATCACCGGACATGATAGCGCGGTGAATGGGCGCCGCACCGCGCCAGCGCGGCAATAGCGAGGCATGAATATTCAAGCAACCGCGCATCGGGGCATCCAGCACGGCCTGAGGCAGGATCAGCCCGTAAGCCACAACAACTGCAACATCTGCCTGAAACCCCGCAAACTCTGCCTGTGCGTCGGGGGCCGTTAGGCTGGTCGGATGACGTACCGGCAAGCCAAGTGCTTCGGCGCGCGCCTGCACGGGGGAAAGCCGGTCCTTTTTGCCACGGCCAGCAGGGCGCGGAGGTTGGGAGTAAACGGCCACAATGTCGTGGCCCGCATCTACCAATGCATTCAAGACAGGTACTGAAAAATCAGGTGTTCCCATGAAAATAATACGCATCGGCCATCTCTTCTTGTTATTTAAAAAACCGCTAACAGTGGTCCTTCGCGGGTCTAGCCGCGCAGTTTGGCAGCCCTTTTGATCAACATATCGCGTTTTGTCCGGCTAAGGCTGTCAAAATACATTCGGCCAGCGAGGTGATCAATCTGATGCTGAACAGAAGTCGCCCAGAGCCCGACAAAATCCTTTTGATCGATCTCGCCTTC
The DNA here is from genome assembly GCA_964022195.1 of uncultured Roseobacteraceae bacterium. Lineage (GTDB taxonomy): Bacteria > Pseudomonadota > Alphaproteobacteria > Rhodobacterales > Rhodobacteraceae > Yoonia. The sequence goes on along the minus strand of CAXIAS010000035.1, from coordinate 60 downwards.
CTCGTTCAGGAACCGGACTGTCACCGCGCGCGGGCGGGTGATTTTGGCGCTAACACCCGG
>CAXIAS010000034.1:0-27189 GCA_964022195.1 uncultured Roseobacteraceae bacterium | reverse complement strand
GCCAAGTAACGTTAGGGTCCAGAAAAAGAGACTTGCCGCACCGCAACCTTGGCCTTGGCTGATGGCACGATGCGGTTACAACATATGTGCGAAAACGCGGGATAAACCGTGGCTCCGGTCAACCGGATCGCACCAAATCGAAGGGGCACGAAATGACAGGTCAATTTGGAAAACATCTAAAGAAAGCGCACATCCCGATGGTGTTGGTTGCAGCAGTCGGGCTGACCGCATGCGACGAAAACGGGAAATTCGCGATGCCCGACTTTTCCGCACCGCAGGTCGAAACCGCCGACGGCACCGCCCGCCCGCAACAAAGCACACAATTGGTCGAGCGCGATGTCGAAGCACCTGATGTGTTTCAAGTCACTAGCAAGGGGCTGTGGGACGGACGCCCTTCACTAGGCGGTGTCTGGGTTGCACACCCGAACACCAAAGACCCCGAGCGGGTCATAATCCGCAATGCCGCCAATGGAAAATTCGTCATCGGTGCCCTGTTCCGGCGCGAGCGCGACAACCCTGGCCCGCCTCTGCAGGTGTCATCGGATGCAGCAGAAGCCTTGGGGCTTTTGGCTGGCGCACCTACCGAGCTAAATGTCACCGCCCTGCGACGAGAAGAGGCTCCGGCAGTGCCCGTCGAGGCGACAACAGACTTTAATGATCCGGCCGAGGTGTCAGAAACACCTCTAGATCCGATCCAAGGGGCAGCCGCTGCGATTGACGTGGCCGAAACCGCAACAGCCGCCGCCCCCAAGCCGCAACCCAAGCCCACACCAGCGCCTGTGTCGGGGCTAAAAAAACCGTTCATCCAGATCGGTATTTTCAGCATCGAAGCCAATGCGCGTCGCACCGCCGAACGGCTGCGTGCGGACGGAATGTTGGCCAATGTTCTTGCCCAAAACAGCAATGGTAAGCCATTCTGGCGCGTCACAGTAGGTCCTGCCCCCTCTGCATCTGATCGGGCGGCGGTTCTGGCCAAGGTAAAGGCGCTGGGCTTTACCGATGCCTATTTTGTTACAAACTAGACGACACGAGGTCCAAATGCTTTTGGTATTCTGCCGCCAGTTTAGTCTGGCAATTGCCGTCTTGATGATCCCGGCCGGGGCGATTGCCCAATCGTTCGGCACCGCTGCGCGTGCGGCATATGTTGTTGATTTGACAACCGACACCGTATTGCTGTCCAAAAACGCCGACGAACCGCTACCGCCAGCATCAATGTCCAAACTGATGACAGTTTATATGGCGTTCGAGGCAATCGCCGATGGCAGGCTAAGCATCGATGAACGTTTGCCAGTCTCGACCCATGCATCAGCCTATGGCGGCAGCACCATGTTTCTGGACACAACTGACCGTGTGCGGGTCGAGGACCTGTTGCGCGGGGTCATCGTCTTATCTGGCAACGACGCCAGTGCGGTCTTGGCCGAGGCAATTTCGCCCGATGGAACAGAATCCGGATTTGCGCGCCTGATGACCGAACGCGCGCGCGAATTGGGAATGATGAATTCAACCTTTTCCAATTCTAACGGGTGGCCCGCCGCGGGGCATCGTATGTCGATGAAGGATTTGGGTCTTTTGGCCACGCGCCTAATCGAGGACTATCCAACATTCTATCCGTTGTTCAAAGAAACCAGCTTTGGCTTTGATGGCCGCGCGCCGGCGAACACTCAAAACCGCAATCCGTTGCTAAAACTGGGGATCGGCGCGGACGGCCTAAAGACAGGTCACACATCCGAGGCGGGGTATGGTCTGGTCGGATCGGCCAAACGCGGTGACCGCAGGATAGTTTTCGTGATAACCGGAATGGACAGCGAGCGGGCCCGCGCCGAAGAGGCAGAGCGCGTTGTAAACTGGGCGTTCCGGCAGTTTGCCCAGAAGAAAGTGGCCACGTCGGGCACCCGTATCGCCCAAGCCGATGTCTGGATGGGGGACCAACCTACTATCGGATTAACCGTGGCCCAAGACGTTTCGATGCTGGTGCCAACACTGGGAACGGCGAGTGGTCTAAAAGCCGAGGCAATATATGACACGCCGATCGCAGCCCCCATATCCAAGGGTCAGCAGTTGGGCGAGCTCGTCATCACCATGTCCGGATTGCCAGACGCCCGCATCCCGCTGGTATCCGATCGCGATGTCGCGAGTGGTGGTTTCTCAACCCGCCTGACGACCGCCACCCAAGTTCTGTTGCAGAAATTCACACGGCCCACCGACCCCCAACAAGAGCCTGCCAGCTAATGGGTCTTGCGCGATTTATTACATTCGAAGGCATTGACGGGTCCGGAAAATCCACCCAGTCGCGCCGCTTTGCCGACCACCTGCGTGCCCAAGGTGAGGATGTGATCCTGACGCGCGAGCCGGGCGGTAGCGCAGGCGCCGAAGAAATCCGCCAATTGCTGTTAACAGGTGAGACCGACCGCTGGTCCGCCGAGACCGAAATTCTTCTATTTACTGCTGCCCGCCGCGATCATCTGGAAAAAACAATTCAGCCAGCGCTTGAGGCAGGAAAAACAGTGATCTGTGATCGTTTCGCCGACAGCACCCGCGTCTACCAAGGTGCGACGCGCGGTGATTTACGGCCCAAGGTTGACGCTTTGCATAGCTTAATGATCGAGCGTGAACCGGATTTGACGTTTATCATCGATATGGACCCTGCGGTCGCGCTGGCCCGCGGATTGGCCCGTGGGTCCGGCGAAGACCGGTTCGAGGATTTCGGTGTCGGCTTTCAAGAAACCCTGCGGCACGGATTTTTGGCGTTGGCCAAGGTGAATCCGGACCGCTGTGTTCTGATCGATGGCAGTCGTAGCCCGGATCAGATCGCTACGGAAATCGCGGCCTATAGATGACCGATCCGGATGCCCTGCCCGAACCCGACCGTGTTGACGGTGCCCCGCATCCGCGCGAAACCATACACCTGTTGGGACAAGATGACGCGCAAGCTGAATTTCTTGACGCCTATGCTTCGGGTCGACTGCATTCGGGTTGGATGATCACAGGCCCGCGCGGCATCGGCAAAGCGACACTGGCGTGGAAAATCGCCACATTTCTACTGGCCGAACGCAGCGATGGCGGGTTCTTTGGCGAAGCACTGCCCCCGCCAACCAGTCTGGATGTTTCGCCTGATCATCCCGACGCCAAGCTGGTGCAATCGGGTGCCCACCCTCGCCTGATCGTAATCCGCCGCCCCTACAACCGCGATACCAAAAAGCTGCGTCAGGAAATCACCGTCGATGCGGTGCGCGGACTTAAGGATTTTTTTCACATGTCTGCCGCGGATGGTGGCCGCCGTGTTGTCATCGTCGATGCCGCAGACGAGATGAACCGCAACGCCGCCAACGCAATCCTGAAAGAACTTGAAGAGCCTCCTGCCAACACCATCATTTTATTGATCGCCCATCAACCTTCGGCTCTGCTACCCACAATTCGGTCGCGGTGCCGGTCTTTGCGCTGTCGCCCTCTTCACACACAAAACCTGCATTCGGCACTGACAAAAGCAGGGTTCGAGACCCCGAATGCCGAAGCCTTGGCAGCCTTGGCAGAAGGGTCTGCTGGCGACGCCATCCGGATTTTGCAACACGATGGCCTGCCGCTATATGCGGAGTTGGTCAAACTGTTCAGCACCCTGCCCCGCATGGACCGCCCCCAAGCCATCAAGCTTGCAGAGGCCGGTGCCGGCCGCGGCGCCGAAGCCCGATATGCCATGACCGTGGATCTAATCGACCATTTTCTGGCCCGCACAGCTCGCGCAGGGCTAATGGGGCCGCCGCAGACCCAAGGGGCTGCCCAAGAGGCGTTATTGCTATCCAAACTAGCCCCAAACCCACAGGCATCTCAAGGATGGGCCCAGTTGCAACAAGACCTGAGCGCCCGTGTCCAGCACGGCCGCGCCGTGAACCTTGACCCCGCATCTATGGTCCTTGATATGCTATTCAAGATTGAAGACACCGCGTTACGGATCACCAAACCATAAGGGCCGACTAGATATGGGACATGCGACACTGGTCGACAGCCACTGCCACCTCGACTTTCCTGACTTTGACGCAGAACGCCCCGAGATCATCGCCCGTGCCTTGGATGCTGGCGTCGAACGGATGGTGACGATTTGCACCCGCCTTAGGCTAGAGCCGCAAGTCCGTGCCATCGCCGAGGCCCACGAGGCCGTGTTTTACGCCGCAGGCACCCATCCGATGAGCGTCGCCCAAGAACCAATGGCGACTGTTGATGAATTGGTCGCATTGGCCCAGCACCCTAAATTCGTGGGCATCGGCGAAAGCGGGCTGGACTACCATTACACCGCCGAGAGTGCAGACGTGCAACAAACCTCTCTTCGTATCCATATCGAGGCAGCCCGTCAGACCAAGCTGCCTTTGATCATTCACAGCCGCGCGGCAGATGATGACATGGCCGCGATCCTATCCGATGAATATGCTAATGGGGCCTACACTTGCGTGATGCACTGCTTTTCTAGTGGGCCTGACCTTGCGCGAAAGGCGCTGGACCTAGGGTTCTATTTGTCGATGTCGGGCATCGCAACATTCCCGAAATCAACCGACGTGCGCGACATATTTGCTGCCGCCCCTGTCGACCGTGTTCTGGTGGAAACCGACAGCCCCTATCTGGCGCCCAAACCCCATCGCGGCAAGCGCAACGAACCCGCATACACTGCACATACAGCCGCCGTCGGCGCCGAGGTGTTCGGGATGGACTACGAAGATTTCGCCCGTCAAACGACCGAAAATTTCGACCGCCTGTTCCGCAAGGCGCATAAATGACCGACACACTGACATTCCGCGTCCTTGGATGCGGCTCGTCAGGGGGCGTGCCGCGGTTAGGCGGGCATTGGGGCGACTGCGACCCAGATAACCCGCGCAACCGGCGCCAACGGTGCTCGCTGCTGATCACCCGCACGTCCAAGACAGGCCAGACCAGTGTTTTGATCGACACTTCACCGGACATGCGCAACCAGCTGCTTGACGCGGGCGTCAGCAGCCTTGACGCGGTGGTATATACCCACGCGCACGCCGACCATGTCCACGGGATCGATGATCTGCGCATGTTGGTGATGAACAGCCGCCGTCAGATGCAGGTTTGGGCCGATGGTGACACCACCGACGCCCTGCTGGGGCGGTTCGGCTATATTTTCGTCCAGCCCAAAGGGTCCAGCTATCCACCAATCTGCGAACTGAACACGATCACAGGCGACACAACTATCAACGGGGATGGTGGACCGATCATCCTGACCCCGATCAAAGTGGCACATGGCAATATCGATGCGCTCGGCTTTCGGGTCGCAAACGTCGCCTATATGCCCGATGTCTCGGAAATTCCTGCGGCGGCGTGGGCACAACTGGGCGGACTAGATCTGTGGATCGTCGACGCCTTGCGCCGAACCCCCCACCCGACGCATAGCCATCTGGACAACACTCTGGCATGGATTGCGCGATCCGGCACCAAGGCGGCGATCCTGACCAATATGCACAACGATCTGGATTACGCGACGATCGACGCCGAAACCGCCGACAACATCCGCCCCGCCTATGACGGATTAGAGGTGGACATCGACGCCCCCTAGCGACACCGTTCACAAAGAAAGACCAGCCCCATGGCCGCCCTCATCGACGTCATCCTGCCTGTTTTTCTGATCCTTGCCTTCGGTTACATCGCCGTGTGGAAAAACTTGCTAAGCGACAGCGCTGTGCAGGGATTGATGCAATTCACCCAGACCTTTGCGATCCCGTTCCTTTTGTTTCGCGCACTTTCGACGATCGACCTGTCCCAGACTTTCAACGCGCCACTGCTGGCCAGCTTTTACCTAGGTGCAATCGTGGGCTTCGCGGGCGGGCTCTTGGGGGCGCGGTATCTATTTGGTCGCGATTGGGAAGACAGCGTTGCGGTGGGTTTTTGCGGGATGTTCTCGAACACGGTGCTGCTGGGCCTGCCGATCACCGAACGTGCCTATGGGGCAACCGCGCTAGAGGCGAATTATGCAATCATCGCATTGCACGCGCCATTCGGTTTTGCCGTAGGGATCACAATCATGGAGGTGGTTCTAAACCGTGGTGCGGGCTTGGCAGTGTTGCCTGCAAAAGTATTCAAGGCGATGGCAACGAACAGCCTGATCATTGGGATCAGCCTGGGGTTGTTGGTCAATCTTTCCGGCCTTGCCGTTCCAACTGTTTTGGGCGAAGCGCTGGATCTTGTTGCCCGTGCAGCCCTGCCTGCGGCGCTGTTTGGCTTGGGGGGGCTTTTGGTGCAATACCGCCCCGACGGGGACTTGCGGTTGGCACTATTCGTCGTTGGCCTTTCGCTGATTTTGCACCCGTTGATCGCCTATACAATGGGCGGAATGTTCGGTTTGACCGTGGCAGAACTGCGCTCGGCCACGTTGACCGCAGCGATGGCGCCGGGGATCAATGTGTATATCTTTGCCAATATCTACGGACGGGCGAAGCGTGTCGCCGCCTCGTCCGTATTGTTGGCGACCGGACTGTCCGTCCTTACAGTTTGGGGCTGGTTGGCGGTTCTGCCCTAGCGGGGCGAAACACCGCGCAGCCGCTCGGATCGGCGGCGAAGCAATTCAACCGTGATCAGCAGACATACCGAGATCAGAACAAGGATCGTCGCAACTGACAGGATCGCAGGGCTGATTTGTTCGCGGATACCGTTCCACATCTGGCGCGGGATCGTTTGCTCGTCCAAACCACCTACAAACAGCACCACGACCACCTCGTCAAACGACGTCACAAAGGCGAACAATCCACCCGAGATAACACCGGGCAGGATCAGCGGCATCTGCACCTTGAAAAAGGTGGTCACAGGGTTAGCCCCCATGCTGGCCGCCGCCCGTGTTAACGAATGGTCAAAACCGACCAAAGTTGCGGTCACCGTGATGATTACAAACGGAATGCCCAATGTGGCGTGCGCCAATACGACGCCGAGGTATGGAATGCCCCAATCCTGGATGCCGATGGCCGAGTAGAAAAAGAACAAGCCTGTCGCTACGATGATGATCGGGACAATCATTGGCGAAATCAGGATTGCCATGATCGCACGGCGATACGGCATCTCGGGGCGGCTAAGGCCCAATGCGGCAATTGTGCCCAATGTGGTCGCGATCAAGGTCGAGAATACACCAATGATCGCCGAATTCTTGGCCGCGTTGATCCATTTCGCGTTGTCCCACGCATCCGCCCACCAACTGGCGTCGCGCGGCCCGTCAGGGGCCACCATGCCAAAGGTCAGCAGCAGGTCATACCAACGTGTTGAATACCCAGTAGAGTCGAGCTTGAGCATCTTTTCCGTAAAGGTGAAATACGGCTCGGCATTAAAGGACAATGGAATAACCACAAGGATCGGTGCGATCAGAAACAAGAAGATCAGCGCACAAATCACAAGGTAGGTATAGTGCCAGACCCGCTCAAGCGTGGATGCATGTATTGGAAGTGCCATGTGAATTATCCCAGCTTGAGGTTGTCGATGCCGATCAGGCGATCATAGACCCAGTAAAGGGCCAGAATGCCGCCCAGTAGCAATGCAGCCAATGCGGCAGCCAGCGACCAGTTCAGCGATTTTTGCATATGGAATGCGATCAGGTTGGAAATCAACTGCCCATCCGCACCACCAACCAATGCAGGCGTGATGTAGTAGCCAACGGCCAGAATGAACACTAAAAGCGCGCCCGCAGCGATCCCCGGCACCGTTTGCGGAAAATAGATTCGCCGGAATGCCGTCCAGCTGGTCGCGCCAAGGCTGCGTGCGGCACGCACATAAGACGGGTTAATTGGTCGCATCACAGAATACAGCGGCAAGATCATGAACGGCAGCAGGATATGCGTCATCGCGATCACCGTGCCTGTCTGATTATACATCATCTGGATACGGTTATCGTCTCCGAGCAATCCCATGCCGACCAGTGCATCATTAACCACGCCTTGGGACTGCAACAAGATCATCCAGCTGGTTGTTCGCACCAACAAGGACGTCCAGAACGGTAGCAATACAAAAATCATCAGCAGGTTCGATTTCGCCAAGGGCAGCGTCGCCAGCAAATGCGCCACCGGATATGCCAGCAAAAAGGTAAAGAACGTCACCAACAACGACAGGATCAGTGTCCGGCCGAATAGTTTCACATAAATCTGGCGGTTCTCATTGACGTTTTGCACGTCGCCATTTGCGTCGCGATACCTGTCAACCGCCGCCAAATAGAAACTGTCGGTCCATTCGCTGCTCGCACTGCGCATTACACCCCAAAGCGCGGGATCATCCCAATCCTCATCGATATCAATGATGGCCTCTTTGTAGGGCGGTTCTAACTTGTTGGCTTTGCGGGCGGTTTTGGTGAACAATGACCGGCTGCCGGATAATTCATAGTTGATACGTGTGCCGGCCTGACCCGCTGCGCGTTCCTCTTTGAGGACCAGCATATCAGCAGCGAGGGCCGCATAGGCGCTTTCATCAATCTCAGCCCCATGTGGATTATCACGGAACCACTGGGCCAGATTGGTCATAATCGGTGTTTTGATATTGGTGCTGAAATCTTCGGTTTCGACAAAGCCGCTGTTATTGGCAGATTTCAAAAGCAATTGGCCAATTGGGGCCACAAACGTCACAAGGATAAAAACCAAAAGCGGCAGCACCAACAAGAAGGCGCGGCGCTTGTTACGGGCTTGGGCAGCAATCAACGCTTGTTTCAGCGGTTTGCCATCAACGGTTTGCAACATTTGCGGTGTGTCAGTGTCTGACGCAGTCATCAGTGGCCTGCCTTATTGGGGGTCTGTTGTGACGGGCCCGCAGATGTGCGGGCCCGCCGTTGTTCGTAGCCGCCCCTGTTAGGGACAGCCCGTTTTAGTTAGCCAACCAAGCGTTGAAACGCTCGTTCAGTTCCGCGTCTTTGTCGACCCAGAATTCAAAGTTGTTAACCAAAGCATTGCCGAGGTTTGCAGCAGCAGTTGGCATATGTGGTGCCATCTCTGTTTTACCGTCGGAATACAGGCCAACCATCGCGCCGGACGATTTCCGAGCCGGACCATAAGAAATCCAGGACGCCTGATCTGCCAGACGCTGTGTGTCTGTCGAGTAAGCAACAAACTTCATCGCAGCTTCTGCGTTCGGGGCACCCTTTGGAACAACCCACAGGTCAAAGTCGAGGATTTGACCATCCCAGACGACTTCTAGTGGCTGGCCTTCGGCGACAGCCGCGTTAAAGATACGGCCGTTATACGCTGTGGACATCACAACTTCTCCGTCAGCAAGCAGCTGTGGCGGCTGGGCACCAGCTTCCCACCAGACGATATCGTCTTTGATACGGTCCAGAACGGCGAATGCGCGATCAACACCTTCGTCAGTTTCGAGCAGGTCATAAACGTCAGCCGCGGCAACGCCGTCACCCATCAAAGCCATCTCCAGCGTCGCTTTTGCAGACTTGCGCAGGCCGCGCTTGCCCGGGAAGTCGGCAGTGTTGAAGAAGTCATCGATGCTGTCTGGTGCAGTCGGATTGTTGCTTGTGTTATAGGCCATAACAGTCGACCAAACGATGTTACCAACAGCACAATCTTGTAGCGCGCCCTCGATAAAGTCGTCTTCTGCAGCGGTGCCATCAGGGGCGGCTGGCAACATGGACAGGTCCATTTCTTCCAGCAGACCTTCGTCGCACAAACGCACAGCGTCAGAGAATTCAACGTCGGCGACGTCGATCGACACGTTGCCCGCTTCAACCTGCGCCTTGATCGGTGTCGCTGGGTTATCAGCGTCGACCGAGTTTACAACGATGCCAGTCTCGGCTGTGAACGGCTTGTGATACGCTTCAACCTGCGACTTGGTATATGCACCGCCCCAGGACATGACTGTGATTTCCTGAGCGGTTGCTGCTGCGGCTACGCTTGTCAGCGCAGTAGCAAGCAATGCTGTCTTAAGTTTCATGGATATTCTCCCGTTAATTGGTCCGTTTTTGTTCAAAGATGAAAGACAATGCGCGGACCACGCGGCGTCTTTCCAAACAACTGCTGTCGACGTTCGACCGCAGAGGCATGACGAAGCATCAGACATCAAGCATCCAATGCGCGGCAATCTTGGGCAAGCCAGCCGATTTCGATCTGTTCGCCTGGCTTCAGGCGGGTCTGGTCAGGGGCGTTGCGCGATTTGATGATAAAATCATCCGTGCCAGCAACCCGCAAACGCGTGCGGAAAATGTCCCCCATATAGATAAACTCAAGCACCTCAGCCTTTAGCGTGTGTGCCGCAGCCTTGAGGCGCTTTTTGTCGAATTCAACACGTTCGGGGCGTATCGAAACCTTGGTCCGGTCGCCCACATTATGAACGTTGACAGGCTTCGCGTCGATGATGTCGCCGCTGTCCAGTTTTACGACACAAGTGTCACCACTAATTTCCTGAACAACGCCTTCTAGCGTGTTGTTTTCCCCAATAAATTGCGCAACGAAACTGTTGTGTGGCGCTTCATACAGTTCATCTGGCGGGGCAAGCTGCTGGATTACACCGTCGTCAAACACTGCAACGCGGTCAGACATGGTCAGCGCCTCGGTCTGGTCGTGGGTCACATAGACCACGGTGATACCCAGCTCGTGGGCCAGATTGGTGATTTCGAACTGCAAGGTTTCGCGCAGCTGTTTGTCCAATGCGCCCAGCGGTTCGTCCATTAGCACCAATTCGGGTTCAAAAACCAACGCGCGCGACAAGGCGATACGTTGCTGCTGCCCGCCCGACAATTGGGCCGGACGACGGTTAACAAAATCCTGCATCTGGACCATGCCCAGCGCGCGCATGATCTTTTCTTCGCGCACGGTTTTGTCGATTCCGCGCACTTCCAACGGGAACGACAGGTTTTCACCAACAGTCATATGCGGGAATAGCGCGTAGTTCTGGAACACCATACCGATTCCACGTTTATGCGGGGGGATCGTGTTGATCGACCGGCCGTCCAGACGAATGTCGCCATGGGTCGCGGTTTCGAATCCGGCCAACATCATAAGGCAAGTGGTCTTGCCCGACCCCGATGGCCCAAGCATTGTTAGGAATTCGCCCTTGGGCATCGACAGGTTAAGGTCTTTTACGACCAGTGTTTCGCCGTCGTAACTCTTTTGCACGCGATCAAATTCAACGAACGCGCCCTCGTTTGTGTTGTTGGACAATCCAACTCTCCCTGATGGCCAGCGGCTTTGGCCGCGCTTGGTGTCATGTGACTAAAACAAGCGAGGCCAATACTTGCAAGCAAGAAAATATCGCGCAGCATTCAATTAGCGCAATTCAATTACTATTCATTTCAGGAAACAATGGTGCGGTCGGGGGGACTCGAACCCCCACGAGTGTTACCTCACAGCGACCTCAACGCTGCGCGTCTACCAATTCCGCCACGACCGCAAGTCATTAGCTGCGGGTCACATAGAACAGGGCGATGATGATGCCAAGTCCCAAATCACGCCATCGACGCGGATTTCGTTCGGCTCGGCCCGGCCAGCGACCTACGTGCCCAATACGCCACCAGCAACAAAACACCGATCGCGATGACCAGATACCCCAGTTCGGGGGTCTGCCCAAAAAAGGCGCGGTTGGTCATGCGTCCAGGCAAAAAGTTGGCAACGCCCGCAATTACCAGACCATTGAAATACAACGATCGCATCGCTTGTTGGTGCACCATGATCCGCCCCGCAAAGACGGCCCGCATTGCGGTCCAGATTGACCAATAGGTCAAAATCGCAAAACCGTGGATCGGGCTGTACGGGCCGATCACCGCAAACGAATGGATAAAAAACGCCGTCGTCGCCACTGTAAGCATGGCGATTACCCAGATGTAGCCAAGCACTTTGTGACGTGTCCCGCGCCGTTTCGCGAATAGCGCGAAAGGGCCGATGACGACGGCGATAGTCGCCGAGAACGCGTGCAATTGAATATGGGGCGGGGCAGAGGCGAAGGGTTCCAGCATTTGACATTGCTCCTAGCTTGGCTTTGGGATTGCGATTGACTACACCAACCCCAAAGCTGCCCGCTTTCGCCATAGAAGTTACGTATTCTTACAGGAAACCTACGTGCCCGACCGTCAATCGTCACTTGCGCTTCGTGAATGGAGAAAGCAATTCAGCGCTCCGCGGGTTTGGATCGTGCTGATGGGGATTGTGTGTATTCTCACACTTGTCGGCCCGTTTGAAACGCTCCAGCGGCTGCGCATTGGTCCGCGGTTCGCCTATTGGGCGGTTCTGGCTGTAGCGACATATTCGGCGGGTATTGTCATCGGCAACTTGGTGGGGCCGATCATTCCGCGCCGTGCCGCGTCGTGGGTGCGGGCGATTGTCATCGGTGCTGCAAACGGTGCAGGGATCACCGCCGTTATTTACATAATCAATAGCCTCGCCTTCGGGAACTGGTTGGACATGGCCCAAGCGCCCGCGTTCTTGATCAATGTTTTTGCAATTGCCGCGATCATTTCCGGCATTTTAGAAGTCGTCAGCACGGACCATGCCCCCCCTACTACGCCGGACACATCCGCCCCCGCAGTGCTAAACCGGCTTGCGTTTGATAAACGCGGCGAATTGGTGACGATATCAGTGCAAGACCATTACGTTCTGGTGACCACAACCAAAGGGTCCGAATTGATCCTGATGCGCCTGTCTGATGCAATTGCGGAAACGTCGCCCGTTTCGGGACTACAGGTTCACAGATCGCATTGGGTGGCCTTGGCCCAAATCACCTCGGCCGAGCGACAAAAAGAACGCGCTATTTTGACGATGTCTAACAATTCTGAAATCCCAGTCAGCCGGACGTATATGTCCGATATTCGCGCCGCTGGCATATTATAGGGGGCCTCATGCCTGAGTGGAAAATAAGCAGCGGGCTGACGCCCTACCCCGAAGCACTGGCCCAGATGGAGGCCCGCGCAAACGATATTGCCGCCGGTCGCGCGGATGAGTTGATCTGGCTGTTAGAACACCCACCCCTGTATACATCGGGGACGTCGGCCGATGTGGCCGACCTGGTCGATCCTGACCGGTTTCCCGTCTTCGATGCCCGTCGCGGGGGGCAATATACCTATCATGGTCCCGGCCAACGCGTGGTCTATGTCATGTTGAATGTTGCAAAACGGGGCCGCGACGTGCGGTGCTTTGTTCGCGATCTGGAAAAATGGGTCATTGCTACTCTTGCCGAATTCAATATCGACGGCGAAATCCGTCAAGGCCGCGTCGGGGTTTGGGTCCAACGCCCAGATAAACCGCCACAGCCAGACGGCACCCCCGCAGAGGACAAAGTCGCGGCAATTGGCATCCGATTGCGCAAATGGGTGTCCTTTCACGGCATTTCCATCAACGTCGAACCTGATTTGGCGCATTTCGACGGGATTGTGCCTTGCGGGATTTCCGACCACGGCGTGACGTCACTGGTCGATCTGGGGCTGCCAGTCACAATGGACGATGTCGATGTTGCATTGCGCAAAACATTTGAGCCCGCGATGTCTCAGAACTGCCAGAAGGTATCGATATAAGCTTGATTTTCGGGCGGCAAATTGACCGCCCCGAACGCCCCCATCAGGCCCGCAACGATCATACACCCGAAAGCAATCCCGCCCAGTGATACTGCCATCGACAGTTTCCGACCCCATGGCCGAAGCCGTGCGTAGGCCGCAAAATGAACAAATGTCGCTCCAACCAACACAACGTAGTAGGGCGCGAAATACCAGACAAGCGGGCTGTTTTGCACAACTGACGCGGCCCAATAGCTGTTCGTATCAACGCTTGGATATAAAACACGGGTCATGAGCGCAGCGCCGATATGTTGGGTTAGGACAAACGCCAGCACAATGCCCGACCAACGCTGCGCGCGCGCCCAAGGCCCCTTCCGCTTGGCGCTGCGCCACGTCTGGATCAAACCTAATACGATCTGAAATCCAAAACCCGCAATCAACAAGGCCTCGACCACGGGCATCCGGTAAATGCGACGCAATGTTTGCATTCCGGCCAGATGGGATTCGATCCCGCCCAGGATCAGGGCATGGTTAGCCAGATGAACTACAATAAACGCCCCCAGCAGACAGGCCAGACCACGATGAAGCCGCTTGACCGTCACAGGCTTGCCCCGTCCCTTGCCAGACCCACAATGGTTAACGCGGGTATGCTGGTAAAGATGATCCATTGCGGCATCTGCATCAATGACCCCAGATCAGACAGCCCGTAAAGGACAAACAGCGCAGCAAGCCCGAGTTGGATAGCAACGGTCAAAACCACGACGCCACGGTTCGGGCGCATCGCGGTCCATATCAAAGCCGCCGCGATCAAAATCAATATCCACGTTATTGCGTGCCAGATCACCGACAGGACGGAAACGATGACAGGTGCCAACTCGCTGGCGCGTGTTGGCACCAGAATTTCAGGGCCACCTGCAAAGATGTGAATAAAGACTGTGAGGATCATGAGCAGCCCCGAGGCACCGAGCCAAGAATTAAAATGTTGATTCATTTCCAAGTCGTCCTCCATTTTCCATACGACACCGTATGGTGCAATAATTGCATATGTCAATACGTATGCGTATGGTGCTGGAATGACCCTTAAACCGACCCTTACCAAAGATGCGTGGATCGCCGCCGGATTTCGTGCGTTGACCAAGCAAGGTGCACAGGCACTGCGGGCTGAACCCTTGGCGCGCCAACTGGGGACAACCAAAGGATCATTCTATTGGCATTTTGCGGACCTCGCCGGTTTCAAAGCCGAAATGCTAAAGTTTTGGGAGCATAAGGTCGCGACCGAAGTCATCGCGCTGATTGATGAAGATGAAACTGCCGACGCTCAGGACCGGCTCCGGTTGCTCGCCAGCGCGGCGTCAGACCCGGCGCCTGACGACTATGGCGGGCGCAGCGTTGAGCATGCGGTTCGAGCATGGGGCCTAAGCGACCCGAACGTGGCGGCTGCAATCGCTACGGTCGATAAAACGCGATTGGATTACCTGACCGGACTTTTGGCCGAAATCGGACATGCCGACCCCGCCTTAGCCCAAGCCGTATACGCGGCACACATCGGTTTGGATGATCTGGCAGCCAAACACAACTCGGACAAGGCGCCCGCCTTTGCTGCTCTGATTGCTTTGATCGTCCAGATTTCCGGCAAATAGCCGAAATATCGACACCCTGCGCCAATTTTACCCAGTGTAAAGACAACATCATTTATTGCCCCTTCGGGGGCAACGCTCTAGAACGTGCCACAAGCGCTTGGGCGAATTGCGACTCGTCCCTTGCCAAATCGAAGCCATAAACGAGGAGAGCCACATGGCAGACGCAGCCATCCACGGCCACGATCACGAGGACAACCGCGGGTTCTTTACCCGTTGGTTCATGTCAACAAATCACAAAGATATCGGCATTTTGTACCTGTTCGTTGCAGGTGCTGTCGGATTCATATCGGTTCTGTTTACCGTTTATATGCGGCTAGAGCTGATGAATCCGGGGGTGCAATATATGTGCGCCGAAGGTGCCCGTTTTATTGCCGACGCGTCGGCAGAGTGCACCCCGAACGGCCACCTTTGGAACGTTATGATCACCTACCACGGTGTGTTGATGATGTTCTTTGTGGTTATTCCAGCGCTCTTTGGCGGTTTCGGTAACTACTTTATGCCGCTGCAAATCGGCGCGCCTGATATGGCATTTCCGCGCCTCAACAACCTGTCATTCTGGATGTTTGTCGCTGGTGTGTCCTTGGGCGTAGCATCTATGCTGACACCTGGTGGCAATGGCCAGCTCGGCTCTGGTGTGGGTTGGGTTTTGTATCCGCCGCTGTCAACTTCCGAAGCAGGCATGTCGATGGATCTTGCGATCTTTGCAGTTCACCTGTCTGGTGCCTCGTCAATTCTTGGCGCGATCAACATGATCACGACGTTCTTGAACATGCGTGCGCCGGGCATGACCATGCACAAAGTTCCGCTGTTCGCCTGGTCGATATTTGTGACCGCATGGCTGATCCTGCTGGCTCTGCCTGTTTTGGCTGGTGCTATCACAATGCTGCTGACTGACCGTAACTTTGGCACGACGTTTTTCCTACCTGAAGGCGGCGGCGATCCGATCCTGTATCAGCATATTTTGTGGTTCTTTGGCCACCCAGAAGTCTACATCATCATCGTTCCCGGTTTCGGCATCATCAGCCACGTCATCGCGACATTCTCTCGCAAGCCGATCTTTGGCTACCTGCCAATGGTATATGCAATGGTTGCAATTGGTGTTCTGGGCTTTGTCGTTTGGGCGCACCACATGTATACAGTTGGTTTGTCGTTGACACAGCAGTCCTACTTCATGCTGGCCACTATGGTGATTGCGGTGCCCACAGGCGTCAAAATCTTCTCATGGCTTGCGACGATGTGGGGCGGCTCGGTCGAGTTTAAGACACCGATGCTATGGGCGTTCGGCTTCTTGTTCTTGTTCACCGTTGGTGGCGTAACAGGTGTGGTTCTGTCCCAAGCGGGCGTCGACCGTGCCTATCACGACACATACTATGTCGTGGCGCACTTCCACTATGTGATGAGCTTGGGTGCGATCTTCTCGATCTTTGCAGGTATCTATTTCTATCTGCCCAAGATGTCGGGGCGCATGTATCCTGAATGGGCCGGTAAACTGCACTTTTGGGCGATGTTTATCGGTGCAAACCTGACATTCTTCCCACAACACTTCTTGGGTCGTCAGGGTATGCCACGTCGCTATATCGACTATCCAGAGGCTTATGCTCTGTGGAACTATGTCTCGTCTTGGGGCGCATTCCTGTCGTTCGCGTCTTTTGTATTCTTTATCGGTGTGTTGGCTTATACCCTGACACGCGGCAAGCGCGTCACCGAGGCAAACCCTTGGAACGAATATGCTGATACGCTGGAGTGGACATTGCCGTCCCCTCCACCTGAACACACATTCGAGACGCTGCCCAAACAGTCCGATTGGGACAAGGGCCACTCACATTAGAAATCAAAAAGGGCCCGGTCGATTGACCGGGCCCTTTTTGGACCAAGGATGCGACAACTGCGCCTCTTGCGACCTATACCATAGGCACTAAGCTCCTCCCCATGCCTTACGAATGGTCTCCTCCACCTAAACGCGAAAATGGATCACAGTGGCAGCTGTGCCTTTGGCCATACCGTTCTCTACTTAAACGGCATTTCGTGATATTTATGGGGGCGACGGCGATATTGATTGGCCTGCCCTTGGTCGCACTATTAGGGTCCGGCGTTATGTGGGGACTGTTTCCATTCATCCTGCTGACGTTTTGGGGGTTGTGGATCGCGCTGAAAGTTAGCTTTAGACGCGGCGAAGTCCTTGAGACCCTGACTGTCACCAAGACGGCCGTTCATCTAGCTAGGCTTCAGCCCGATGGTCAGATGCAGGAATGGACAGAACAACGGGATCAAGTCACAGCCCAAATGCATCCACATCAGGGGCCAGTTGAGCATTACATCACATTGCGTGGAAATGGACGCGAGGTCGAATTGGGTTCGTTTCTGGACCCAAGAGAAAGACGAGAACTATTCGGAGACCTAAAGCGCGGCCTGCGCATATAATGGTCGCGCCGCGGGCTAAAGGCCGCGGTTACCCGGTTCAAATCCAAACATGTGTTATGAAAAGAAATTTAGTCACCATGGGCTTCAGCCCATGGTCATTAGCCCAAGCGCGATTTGACCATGGGTCCGACTTTACCGAAATCCATTTGGCCTGTGTATTTTGACTTGATGACGCCCATCACCTTACCCATGTCGCGAATGCTCTCGGCGGAAACAGCCTTGATCGCCTCGTCGATAGCTGCAGCAGTTTCCACCTCATCGAGTTGGCGTGGCAAGAAGCCATTGATGATCTTGATCTCGGACAGCTCTTTCTCAGCCAACTCCAAACGCCCGCCCTCTTCATAGGCGCGCGCGCTTTCTTGGCGCTGTTTGACCATTTTTCCCAAGATGGCCAAGATCTCATCATCGCTCACTTCGGTGTCGCCACCTTCGCCGCGCAGCGCTATGTCACGGTCTTTTATAGCCGCATTGATCAAGCGCAGTGTCGATAGACGCTCAGCTTCCTTTGATTTCATCGCATCCTTAAGGGCTGCATTGAGACGGTCGCGCATTGGCATGGCTGTTCCTGTTCCTATCCCGTTAGAGGCCGCAACATACGCTTAACAATTAGCGCTGACAACAGCCCAAGACGCAGCGGCAATTGCACCAATTTCCACCCTTGACCGCATGTCTGCTTCTCCTTAAACCACGGACAATTTGGCTGCATGGGGATGTACTTGAGATGACGAAATCTGAAACACGCAAGCCCACCGCGTGCCTTGCCTTGGCGGATGGCTCGGTCTTTTATGGCGTAGGCTTTGGCGCAAAAGGCGTCACAACCGCTGAGCTATGTTTTAACACCGCCATGACGGGCTATCAGGAAATCATGACCGACCCGTCCTACGCGGGGCAGGTTGTGACATTCACTTTCCCGCATATCGGCAATACTGGCGTCAATGCCGAAGACGATGAAACAACCGACCCGGTCGCCGCCGGTATGATCGTAAAATGGGACCCGACGCTGTCCTCAAACTGGCGCGCGACCCAAGAACTCGCGCCCTGGTTAGAGGCACGCGGTCGCATCGGAATGGGCGGTCTTGATACCCGTCGCCTAACACGCGCAATCCGGCAGCAAGGTTCGCCCCATGTAGCCTTGGCCCATGACCCCGATGGCGAATTCGACATCGAGGCATTGGTCGCGATGGCCCGCGACTTTAGCGGCCTTGTCGGGCTTGATCTGGCCAAAGAGGTCACTTGCACGCAATCTTATCAATGGAACGAAATGCGGTGGGCTTGGCCAGAAGGCTATGCGCCGCAAACCGCCCCCAAGCACAAAGTTGTCGCGATCGATTACGGTGCGAAACGCAATATCCTTCGGTGTCTGGCTTCCGCCGGATGTGAAGTCACAGTATTGCCCGCCACCGCAACCACCCAAGACGTTTTGGCACATAATCCCGACGGTGTATTTCTATCCAACGGTCCCGGTGATCCTGCGGCCACTGGTGAATATGCAGTCCCGATGATCAAAGGCGTCCTCGAGCAATCGGACCTGCCTGTGTTCGGGATTTGCCTCGGGCACCAAATGCTGGCGCTGGCGTTGGGTGCGCAAACTGTCAAGATGAACCACGGACATCACGGCGCCAACCACCCGGTCAAAGACAATGAAACCGGCAAAGTGGAAATAACGTCGATGAACCACGGCTTTACCGTCGACAGTCAAACCCTGCCCCAAGGTGTCGTGGAAACCCATGTGTCGCTATTTGACGGATCCAACTGCGGGATCCGAATGGCCGACCGGCCCGTTTTTGGTGTGCAATATCACCCCGAAGCAAGCCCAGGACCGCAAGACAGCTATTACCTGTTTGAACGTTTTGCTGACGCCATGGCCGCACGCGCCAGCTAGGCGGGCGGCCTAGTCGTAATTAACGGATAGTTAACGCCTGATGTGCCAGTCTAGCCACTGCTAGAGCTAGGCGAAGTATGTCCGAATTAGGCTACCATCCCGTTAAATCTGATCGCAATCATTCTGGGTTGCTAGATGCGTTATGTGAGGTCGGAGCCTTGGCGCGAACCGATGCGCCGGACGCGGCCAAACTGGCCCGCACCCGCCAGATAGCCATTGAAGACGTGCTAATTCATGGGTTTCAAGTCTCGCCTTTAACAATTGCGATGACCCAGTCGACCCGCCTTGGGGTGCAATTTATCAATCCGGTGCAACTGCCGCCTGACGGCGCTGCCATCGACACGTTCGGTGCACATGACGCGCTACAACTGGGGCTTATGCCTTGGCGTCGGATCGGCGGGGTGATGGTTATCCTCGCTGTTTCGCCAGAACAATTTATCAAGCAGTCCAATCGGTTAAATGCGGCGTTCGGCCCAACTCGTATGGCACTTAGCACTGCGGACCTGATCGGGTCCGCGATTGAGGCCTCGGCCTGCATCCACCTGGCTCATAACGCGGAAACCACTGTTGATGCCTCGCTTAGTTCTCGGCAATGGAACGCACGGCGGATGATGTGCGCTTGGCTATTGGTGGTCGCAAGCCTGATTGCTGCTACGGTCGCGTTTGGCGGCACTGTTCTGACCGTCCTATCCAGTGTTACTGTCGTCCTGTTGTTGATAAATTCGCTTCTCAAGGCGGCGGCCGCAGTTGCCTGTTTCACCAAACCCGCCGACCCAGCCCTAATGCAGCTGCCCCGCGATAACCTGCCAACGATCACAATTCTCGTGCCATTGTTCAAGGAAACGGCCATCGCACAACATCTTCTAAAGCGGCTGCAACACCTAGATTACCCGCGTGCGCAACTCGATGTGTGTCTTGTCACCGAGAGCGACGACACGACGACCCGTGCCGCCTTGGGACAGACAACGCTGCCGTTGTGGATGCGACCTGTGATTGTGCCTCAGGGCACGCTGCGCACCAAACCGCGCGCGCTGAACTATGCCATGAATTTCGCCAAGGGCACCATCGTCGGTGTCTACGACGCTGAGGATGCCCCCGCCCCCGATCAGCTGCTACAAGTCGCGGCACTGTTTGCAAACCGCCCCCCTCAGGTCGTGTGCCTACAAGGGGTTCTGGACTATTACAATGCCTCCACCAACTGGCTAACCCGCTGTTTTACCATAGAATATGCAGCATGGTTTCGGGTCATTCTACCCGGCCTGCAACGTTTGGGGTTGGTGGTCCCACTAGGTGGCACCACGCTATTCTTTCGCCGAGAGGCCTTGGACGAACTTGGCGGTTGGGACGCCCATAACGTCACCGAAGACGCCGATCTGGGTGTCCGGCTTGCGCGTTTTGGATACCGGACCGAATTGATCTCTTCGGTCACCCAAGAAGAGGCCAATGGCCGGTTCTGGCCGTGGATCAAACAGAGGTCACGTTGGCTCAAGGGATATGCCATCACATATGCAGTCCACATGAAAAACCCCGCGCGACTATGGGCCGATCTGGGCCCGATCAGGTTCTTAGGGGTGCAACTGCTGTTCGCCGGAACCTTGGCCCAGTTCTTACTCGCGCCAGTCTTGTGGACATTCTGGGTGGTGCCGTTCGGGATTGCGCATCCATTTGTCGAAATGATGAATCCAACCCAGTTCTGGGTTCTGGTTTGCATGTTTTTCACAGCCGAGCTGGTTAGCATCATCGTGTCCGCAATTGCCCTACACAAAGCTAAAAAAACTTGGCTTCTGAAATGGGTTCTTACGCTACAACTATACTTTCCGCTTGCGTCGTTCGGCGCCTACAAAGGCTTGCTCGAACTGGCATGGAAACCATTCTATTGGGACAAGACCACCCACGGTGTCCTATTGCCAAAAGACGACCATCCCTAGCTCCGGCTTTCGACAGCTTTTGCATCCAGCGTCAGACGGATTTTGTAGGCCTGCGAAATATGGTCACGCAATGCTGTGTAGGCCGCATCCCCGTCACCCGATTCAATTGCGCTGACGATGGCTGCGTGTTCCTCCAAAGTGCCCTCGGCGCGCCCCTCGGCTGCCAGTGATGTTGTCGCAAGCAGCGCCATAGACCGGTGAACGAGGTCCAATTGACGGATCAGAAACCTGTTGTGGCTACCTAGGTGGATTTGATGGTGGAACCGGCGATTGGCACGGCTTAGCGCCTCGGGGTCGTCTTGTAGTGCGCGGTCGGCTTCTAACATGTCACGCAAGACGCCAATTTCTTCGGGCGTGGCGTGGCGGGCGGCGAGTCTGGCTGCGAGGCCTTCTAGTTCACCGCGAACAACGTATAGCTCGGACAATTGCGTATGATCCAGCGACGCAACAATCAAAGACCGACCGTCGCGGGTCAACAATGATTGGGTTTCCAGACGCTGCAATGCCTCGCGGATCGGAGTGCGGGACACGCCGAACCGGTCCGCCAGCTCGTTTTCGACCAACCGGTCCCCCGGTTTGTAAATGTGGCTGTCGATTGCCTCTAAGATCAGGGCATAGGCGTCTTTTTGGCCGCTGGACGTTTCAGTCATCTGGGTTCCTCGCAAAGTTGCGCCACCCTAGCGCCGCCTGGGTTCAAGGGGCAAGCACGCAAGCGCGATTTTCTGACGCAGACCCTTTCGGACTTTGTCATTGGGGCATATGTCAGGGGTATGGAACGCAGTATTACCGACATCGTGATATCGGGCGGCGGTGTCGCCGGACTGACCGCTGAGGCGGCGTTTGGCACCGCGGGATTTGACGTAATCCTTGTTGATCCCGCCCTGCCTGTCACAGACGCGACCGCACAGGGGGCAGATTTGCGCACCACCGCATTTCTGCAACCTGCGCGCGCCTTTCTGGATCAGGCATGTTTGTGGGACAGATTGGCCCCTGACGCAGCCCCGTTGCAAGTCATGCGTATTGTTGATGCGGCGGGCGACGATCCCGTGGTGGCCGACTTTGATGCTGACGACATCTCCGACCTACCATTTGGCTGGAACTTGCCCAATTGGTTGTTGCGCCGCGAAATGGTCGCGCGTCTGGACGAGCTGCCCAATGTGACGTTTCTGACAGGCACCGGTTTTTCGGGGATGCTTTCGCGCACGGCACATACGCTCGTGACTTTGTCTGACGGACAACAAGTGCAGGCCAAACTGGTCATCGGTGCCGATGGTCGGCACTCGGCTGTTCGCACAGCAGCTGACATCGGGGTCAAAACCACGCGATACGGCCAAAAGGCGCTGACCTTTGCAGTGACACATGACCGGCCCCACGACAATGTATCAACCGAAGTTCACAAGGCAGGCGGCCCGTTCACCCTTGTCCCCTTGCCCGATCACAATGGCAAACCGTGCTCTGCGGTTGTCTGGATGGACAATGGCCCCGCCACGATGGACCGCATGGCCCTGCCCGAGGTCGAATTCAACGCCGCCGCAACAATGCGTAGCGCCGAATTTTACGGCCCCCTCTCTTTGGTGGGCAAGCGTGGCGTATGGCCGATCATTACCCAGATTTCGGACAGTTTGACGGGTCCACGCACCGCGCTTGTCGCCGAGGCCGCGCATGTTGTGCCACCAATCGGTGCCCAAGGGCTGAATATGTCACTAGGGGATTTGTCCGAACTGCTAGACCTTGCCAAAGCAACAGACGATTTGGGCGGCCCCGAGATGCTGGATGCCTATGCGCGGGCCCGCCACGGTGACATTCGCTTGCGGGTCAATGGCATCGACGCCCTGAACCGTGCGTCGATTGCGGGGAACCCGATCTTTCAGGACCTGCGATCCATAGGAATTAAGGCGCTTTTCGGGGCAACCCCTATTCGGCGGAAACTGATGGAATTGGGATTGGGTGCCCGTCGTCAAAGCACTTGATCCAGGACCCCTGTCAACCGCGCCATCGTTCCTTGCACATCATACAGTTTATCAAGCCCAAACAACCCTAGACGGAACGTCCGAAAATCATCAGGCTCGTCACATTGCAGTGGCACACCTGCCGCAATCTGCATCCCAAGCGCCGAGAATTTCGATCCATTGTGAATTTCGGGATCATCCGTATAGCTGACCACAACGCCCGGTGCGCCAAATCCTTCTGTAGCGACAGACTGAACCCCCTTGCCCGCCAAATAGCTCCGAACCCCATCCCCCAAGGCCCATTGCGCCTCTTTTAGGCGACCAAAACCGTAGTCCCGGGTTTCCAACATGGTATCGCGGAATGCGCGCAACCCGTCTGTCGGCATCGTCGCATGGTAGGCATGCCCGCCCGTTTCATAGGCCAGCATGATCGCGTGCCATTTCTTGAGATCAACCGCAAAGGAATTGGACGTCGTCGTATCCATCCTGTCCACGGCGCGCTGCGACATCATTACCAATCCCGCGCACGGGGTGGCCGACCAACCCTTTTGCGGGGCTGAAATCAGGACATCAACGCCCGTCGCCTTCATATCCACCCAGACGCAGCCTGACGCGATGCAATCCAGAACCAACAATGCGCCAACATCATGCGCGGCCGCCGCCATCGCGGCGATGTAATCATCCGGCAGAATGATGCCCGCGCTGGTTTCGACGTGGGGGGCAAAAACGACGTCGGGTCTTGCCTCTTTGATGGCGGCGACAACGTCTTCGATTGGCGCGGGGGCAAAGGGCGCGCGCGTGTCATTGCCCGTTTGTCGCGCCTTCATTACAGTTGATTGCGCGGTAAAGTCACCTGCATCGAATATCTGCGTCCAGCGATAGGAAAACCATCCATTGCGCACGATCAATGCGTGGGCTCCCGCCCCGAATTGCCGCGCGACCGCCTCCATCCCATAAGTTCCACCACCAGGAACTAGGGCTACGTGGTCGGCATTGTAGACGTCTTTCAACATGCCAGAGATATCTGTCATAACGCCCTGAAATGACTTGGACATATGATTAAGAGAACGATCCGTGAAGACGACGGAGAACTCCATCAATCCGTTCGGATCAACGGCACCATTAGAATCACCCAGCTTGCCCATCTTGTATTCCTTTTAATGTTCCCCCCATGCTAGGGCGTCATCACGTAGAAAACAAATATCAGGTTGCGACCACTTCTTTATCGGCAAAAACGGTGCGATTCCGGCCGGTTTGTTTGGCACGGTAGAGCGCCTCATCCGCCTCTTGGATAGACTGTGTCAGCGCATCAATTTGCCTTTTTAGCGATCCGCCGATTGAAACTGTGACACTAATCTTTTCGATGTCAAAGGGGACTGTCTCGCTTTCGACCCTTTCCCGCATGCGTTCCGCCAAGGCGAAACCGCTTTTTTCGTCAGCGCCATGCAGAAAGATGACAAATTCCTCTCCACCAAAGCGGCAGACGATGTCCCCCTTTCGCACAGTTTTTCGCAATATCTGCGCGACAGCATGGATCACAGCATCACCCGCCAAATGGCCGTAACCGTCGTTAATGTTCTTAAAATTATCGATATCCACCATGAGGGACACGCCGTATGAATCGGGTTCCCTGGACATCGCAGCAAAGAAAAAGTCGCGCGTGGCTACATCCGTCAGCCGGTCGCGATCCACAAGGCGTTGCAACTCTTCGCTCAGACGTTGGTTTTCTAGCATTTTTGCGCCGACAAACCCCGCAAAGCAAAGGGTAATAACTACCGTCAATGCCAAACTGACAGTCAATTCATACGGCCAGCGTTCCTGTGGGTAGGCTAGCATAATCGCCGGGGTGACAATCAGGCAACTCAAGAGGGTCAGCTTGATCGCCATAAACCATACATCAGAAACCTGCTGAATTTTCATCTTTAACCTCACCCAGACACTGTACGAGCAGAGATTATCGAAATAATTAACTCCTTTCAGATTGGACCTAGCAATCGTTCCTCTGACAACAGCACGTTTGCCTCGACGTCCCCTGCACCTGGCAGGGTCATAATGCGTCGGCGCAATACCCGTTCAAAGTCAGCCAGATCATGGGCCACGACGCGCAACCTGTAGTCATATAACCCCAAGACGTGTTCGACAGTTTGCACCTCGGGAATAGCGGTCACAGCGCGCTCGAAATCTTCTAGGCTTACGCGGCCTTTGGTTGCCAGCTTTACCCCCAAAAAGACGGTAACCCCGAACCCGACCTTTTCGGCGTCCAGCAACAATTCTCGACCGACCAAGATGCCTTCGTCCTGCAAACGTTTGATCCGGCGCCACATGGCAGGCTGGCTTAGATCGAAGCGGCGCCCCAGCGTGCTGGCAGACAACGTCGCGTCGCGCGACAGGCTGCGCAAAATATCCCGATCCAAGTCATCCAGTTTCACAGCGGCAGGACCTTGTCTGATTTGACGCTGGCGACCGTCACCAACGCCTCGATATCCGCAAGGTGCGGCAGGGTAAGTATTTGGTCGCGATAGATCGCCTGATAATGGATCAAATCTTTGGCAATCAACGACAGCCGAACATCCACCCGCCCCAAAAACGTCTGAATGGCCAAAACCTCGCGCACCCCGCGTGCTGCATCCAGAAAATCGTCAAATGCGCGCGCTTTTGTCTTGTCCAAGGTGATCCGCAAAGACACCTGCACACTATAACCTAGCTTGCCCCAATCAATAATGGCGACTTGTCCGCGCAAAATCCCGTCCTCTTGCAGCCGGTCCAACCGGCGCGTGACCTTGCCTATCGATAACCCTGTGCGTTCGGCGATCTCTTGGGCGGTCAGTGCGGGCTCTGCCTGCAAATGACGCAAAATCGCGCGCGCTTCCGGCTCAAGCATAAAAAGTGCATTTGATGTGACAACGGCGCATAACAATCCTTAGTTTGGCGAAAATAACCATACCACCAATCTCGCAATTCGTGCAACGCCAGATATAACCAGCACCAGACACAAACTAAAGGATGCGAAAAATGCGCGTATATTATGATCGCGATTGCGATGTTAACCTGATCAAAGACAAGAAAGTTGCCATTCTGGGCTATGGCTCTCAGGGGCATGCCCACGCGCTGAACCTGCGCGATAGTGGCGCGAAAAACCTCGTCGTCGCCTTGCGCGAAGGCTCCCCTTCCCAAGCCAAAGCCGAAGGCGAAGGCCTGAAGGTTATGGGCATCGCAGAAGCCGCCGCATGGTGTGACCTGATCATGTTCACAATGCCCGACGAGCTGCAGGCAGAAACCTACAAGAAATACGTCCACGACAACATCAAGCCCGGCTCTGCGATTGCCTTTGCCCACGGCCTGAACGTCCACTTTGGCCTGATCGAGCCAAAAGAAGGCATCGACGTGATCATGATGGCGCCAAAAGGCCCCGGGCACACAGTGCGCGGCGAATACACCAAAGGTGGCGGCGTGCCCTGCCTGATCGCTGTCGACACAGACGCATCCGGCAAAGCCCAGGAAATCGGCCTGTCCTACTGTTCCGCCATCGGTGGCGGTCGCTCCGGCATCATCGAAACCAACTTCCGTCAGGAATGCGAAACCGACCTCTTTGGCGAGCAGGCCGTTCTGTGTGGCGGCATTGTCGAACTGATCCGCATGGGCTTTGAGACACTTGTCGAAGCAGGTTACGAGCCCGAGATGGCATATTTCGAATGCCTGCACGAAACCAAACTGATCGTGGACCTGATCTATGAAGGCGGCATCGCGAACATGGATTACTCAATTTCGAACACTGCAGAGTACGGCCAGTATGTATCCGGCCCGCGTGTCCTGCCATACGCTGAAACCAAGGCCCGCATGAAAGGCGTTCTGGATGACATTCAGTCCGGTAAATTCGTGCGCGACTTTATGCTCGAAAATGCAGTTGGCCAGC
>CAXIAS010000033.1:0-27546 GCA_964022195.1 uncultured Roseobacteraceae bacterium | reverse complement strand
TCAGGTGCTGGTGTCTGTATGGACGTGGAGGTTCGAGTCCTCTTCTGGGCACCAATCACATCCCCTGAGGATGATGATTGAATATGCGACTACCAACAATATTGTATGTTTTGACCTGATGCCCGACACAGGTCGAACCAACCCCCGCTTTCCTTGTTTAGTTGCGCATTAACCGGTGCGGGCTTATGTCCTTGGTGTGATTTATCCAAAGGGCGACTGGCATGGCAAATTTCCTTTATCAAAACGACTTGCCCGACGGGCTGGACCTCGGTTCGGTGGTGGCTATCGACTGCGAAACGATGGGATTGAACCCGCATCGGGATCGGCTGTGCCTGATCCAGATGTCTGGCGGCGACGGCAACTGCCATTTAATCCAGGTTTCCAAGGGCCAAACAAGCGCCCCGAATTTGGTTGCCATGCTGGAAAATCCAGAGGTCCTGAAACTGTTCCATTTTGGGCGTTTCGATATTGCCGCGCTCATGCACACCTTTGGCGCCACGACGGCCCCTGTTTATTGCACCAAGATCGCATCAAAGCTGGTGCGAACATTCACCGATCGCCACGGTTTGAAAACCTTGCTGCAAGATATGGTCGGTGTTGATATTTCAAAGCATCAACAGCAAAGCGACTGGGGTGCTGCCTCGCTGACGGATGCGCAGCTCGACTATGCCGCTTCTGATGTCTTGTATCTGCATAAACTACGCGACAAATTCGATACCATGCTGGCACGCGAAGGGCGGACAGAAATGGCGCGGGCTTGTTTTGATTTTCTGCCAATGCGGGCACGACTGGATATTTCCGGCTGGCCGGAACAGGACATCTTCTCTCACTAATGTTGGGGGCTGCTGATAATTTCCATTCTCAACTGGTCGGCTGGTCCAAGGTCATTTTGCCACTGTGTGGCATCGGCCTGTTGTCGACCTTATTCTTATTTGCGAAATCGGATGTCGGAACCGGCGAGATTCCTATCGCCGAGATCGAAAAGATTGCCCATGAACAACGGATCAACGCACCGCGGTTTTCTGGCGTCACCGACGATGGCGCGGTTGTTGCAATCACTGCGAAGTCGGCACAACCGAACCCTGCGTCCCCCGATATCATGCAGATTGACGACATCCGCCTGAACCTTGACGCACCCGACGGCAGCACACTTCGCATCGTTGCCACCAAGGGAGAGATTGACGGCAAAGCCGGAACCGGCCGCTTGCTGGGACTTGCCCGACTGGAAACGTCATCTGGTTTCTTGATGGAAACCAACGGGCTGACCGCCGACTTTCGATCCGGCAAAATAACTTCCGATGGCGCGCTCGAGGTGCGGGCACCATTTGGCGCATTGACTGCGGGACGGGTATCCTTTCAATCAGTAACAGACGATACTAATCGGCAAATGCTATTCACTGACGGGGTTCGCCTGATATACAGACCTCCGAACCCCAAGTCCGAGGACGCGAACCAATGATACGATTGATCATAGCCATGACGGCCGTTTTGCTGGCTGGCGCAGCTTATGCGCAGACCAACATCACGCTGGGCGGATTGACCGCCGATCCTAGCGCGGCTGTTGAAATTGCGGCCGACAATCTGGCTGTGGACCAAAGCTCGGGCAGTGCGACCTTTAGTGGAAATGTTGCAATTGGACAGGGGGACTTGCGTCTTTCTGCGGCGACAGTGCGCGTGATCTACTCTGAGGACACCGGCGACATTGCGCAACTGATCGCCTCGGGTGGCGTGACCTTTGTGACCAAGACCGAAGCGGCTGAGGCTGCCAACGCCGACTACAATTTGACCACCGGTCAGCTAACCCTAAGCGGCGGCGTGTTGTTGACACAAGGTGCCAGTGCGCTGTCAGCTGATCGCATGGTGGTTAACCTTAAGTCGGGGACGGCACAGATGTCAGGCCGGGTGCGGACGGTATTTCAACAAGGCAACAACTGATGCCTGAAACCCCAAAACTGACGGTGCAAGAAGGCGATGTTGGCTTGCGCATCCAGAACTTGCGCAAGAGTTATCGCAAAAAGGTCGTAATCCGCGACGTCAGCCTGAATTTGGGCCGTGGCGAAGTTGTCGCGCTCTTGGGGCCAAACGGGTCTGGGAAAACCACCTGTTTCTATTCGATCGCTGGCCTTGTAACGCCCGAAGGCGGCAAGGTGGTGGTCGATGGCAGGGATATCACAACCCTGCCTATGTATCGCCGCGCCCGCCTTGGGATCGGGTATCTACCACAAGAGATGTCGATCTTTCGTGGCATGTCGGTTGAGGACAACATCAAAGCCATTTTGGAAATAGCTGTTCCAGAACGCCATAAACGCCAAGAACGGCTTGAGGACCTGCTGTCTGAATTTTCTATCGAACACCTGCGACGTGCGCCTGCAATGGCCCTGTCGGGCGGCGAGCGACGGCGCGCTGAAATCGCGCGGTGTTTGGCCGCAGGGCCGAAATACGTGCTGCTGGACGAACCATTTGCAGGCGTTGACCCGATTGCGGTCGGAGAGATCAGGCATTTGGTGGCCGATCTGAAAAACCGTGGGATCGGTGTTTTGATCACCGATCACAACGTTCAGGAAACCCTGCAAATCGTCGACCGCGCCTATATCCTGCATGATGGAAAAGTCCTAATGAATGGCACCACAGCCGAGGTCGTAGCAGACGAAAACGTACGGCGTGTCTATCTTGGAAACAGCTTTCGCGTGACGTGAATTCACTCAACTTTTCAGAGTTGTGACATTGACAAGCACCCCAATTGTGTCGCCAAATGATCTTGATGACAACTAAGGTTCACGCCCCATTCACCGCTCAGGCCAAGACGCCTGACCAATGGGAACAGCCGAAAATAACCTTGCGTTCATCATTTTCGCAAACGGTGGTGGCCTAATTGGACGCATCGTAAGACCGCGTTCATGCCGTTACCTATGACAAGAAATTGGAGACTAAATGCGCTATCAAATCAGTGGAAAACAAATCGATATCGGTACTTCCCTTCAGACACATGTCGAATCAGAGGTCGGGGATATGCTAGCGAAATATTCCGGTCGCCCGACAGATGCCTATGTCGTGTTTTCTAAGTCAGGCCATGAATACGTCTGCGAGACTGTCATTCATTTGTCTACCGGACTAACGACGCAAGCCACTGATCATGCTAGTGAAATCTACGCCGCCTTTGACGGTTGCCTCGATAAAATGGACAAACAGTTAAGGCGCTACAAGCGCAGGTTGAAAGATCATCACAAGCATCGTTCGCAACCAGTTGAACTTTCTGACGCAGGCTCCTATATCCTCGCATCAAATGATGAAGCGGACGAAGCGGAGAACAGCGCCGACACACCAATGATCGTCGCAGAGATGGAAACGAAAATTCAGGCTTTGTCCGTCGGTGAAGCGGTTATGCAGATGGAATTGGCCGACAAACCGGTCCTTGTGTTCCGCAATGAGAAAAACAATGAGATCAACGTTGTCTACAAGCGCGACGATGGAAACATCGGCTGGGTCGATCCTCGCGCTTCCGGTTAGGCGCCCGATCAAAATAGAGGCTGAAACATGCAACTAGGTGAAATTTTGGCCCAAGACGCGGTAAAGTCCCTTGGAGGCTGCACCAGCAAAAAGCGTCTGTTCCATGACCTCGGCGAACTTGCCGATACGTGTTATGGATTGAACGCCACCAGCGTGATTGACGCCTTGATCGAACGCGAGGGCCTCGGCCCAACCGGCGTGGGACATGGTATTGCCTTGCCCCATGCCCGACTGGAAGGTTTGGACAAGGTTCGCGGTATTTTTCTGCGCCTTGATCGCCCGCTGAATTTTGACGCAGTTGATCGTCAGCCTGTTGATTTGGTTTTCGCATTACTGGCGCCCAAGTCAAAAGGCGTCGACCATCTGAAGGCGTTGGCGTTGGTTTCGCGCACGATGCGCAACGCAAACATCTGCGCAAAATTGCGCGCCAACGCGGATAGCAATACATTGCACACTGTATTAACCGAAATTCAAGCGACACAGGCAGCCTAGATCAGACCGCTAGCGCCCGCGCCAGTTTCCAAAACCGAACGCCAAATAGTCTCGATGGCACGCGTTGCGTGCTGCGGTTTCGATTTCATCATCATAGATGGCCGCTAGACGGGCCGCATGAACATCCGTGTCCGTGCGCGGTTCGGGCATACTGGTCCGGCCCAATTGCCCTGCAACCATGGCGAAATCTCCGCGCAGACGGTCTTCCCTGATCAGCATATCGGGGATCGCAAATTGCGACATTCCTTGCAGGATAGACAGCTGACTGCCCCAAGCGGCATCCATACGTATTGACGTCTGACCAGTCAGATTCTGCTTGATAAACCGCAAGAATAACAAAAACGCGCGACGGTGGGCCTCCATCGTGTAAACTGGATCGGTTTCCGGATGCGCACCTTCGTCTGGTAGATCCAGATTATGGATCTTGCGCAATGTTTGCCGAATTTCGAAATAGCACCCTTCGCCGGTCTGTAAGATATGGTCGCAAAACGCCGCATGTGCACGCGCAACTGGATGGCGCAGCACTGAAAACCGGCGGTGGCCCGGATGTTCTTGCATCCACTGTCGAATAGTCTTGTGGTTGAACCCACTCCGGACGTCTTTCGCGCTCTGATCATCTAGGC
Source organism: uncultured Roseobacteraceae bacterium (assembly GCA_964022195.1). Taxonomy (GTDB): domain Bacteria; phylum Pseudomonadota; class Alphaproteobacteria; order Rhodobacterales; family Rhodobacteraceae; genus Yoonia. The sequence continues at coordinate 22,924 of CAXIAS010000033.1, read as the reverse complement.
GACCCATCCAATCGCTGACCGCAGCGTCCGGTCCGGTGCGGATCGGCATATACAACAGACCACTCTTGGGAGCGGCAATAAATCGGGGGATCATCGGGCCACGACGCGGCTCAAAGTTCGGCGTTCGGCTTAAGTTGTATCGGTCCAAGCGCGCCAGCGAAGTCTCCATTTGGGCAAAGTTCGCCACTTTCTCGGACATTGGCATCGGATTTTGCTTTTTCAGCTCTTTGTCGAGGGTCTTTAACTGGTCCTTAACTCCCAAAAACTTGGCCAGACCATTCATGATCTCAATGTCTTGCAGGTCTTCGTAGGCGACGTAAAACGCCGTTTGACCGGACTTTTGCAACGTGTTCAGAAGCCGGACCTGAAAATCCTGCAAATGTTCGACGTGGCGTTCAAAATCCTGACTCTTAAACTCGATCGCCTTGCTGGTTGCATGGGTCGCATTGGTCAGTTTCCACTGACCTGTCGCATGGGCAATTTGCCAACTAACAAAGCTGTCGACCGGATTGCGGGTTAAAATGACTTTGGCGCATCTGCGGTCATTGAGGATTGCGTCAAGAATCCGCGGGTCATGATCATTAAAGAACCGAAAACCGTTCATGCCATCAGCCTGTCGGATCCGGTCCAGCAGGCTGTCGGGGTCTTTTTCTCGTTGACGTTGCGTGACGCCCAGCACCGTTTCATTCTCGGGGTAGCCAATGAACACCGGGTTGAACGCCTCGCCGTGACACGACAGCCCATCATAGCGATTTAAATTCGCCTCGAGGAAATTGGATCCGGTCCGCATCTCTGCAAAGACAACAAAGTAATCAAACTGGGTCATAAATTAACGCACCAAATACGGTTTCCGCGGTTTCGGTTTGGGATGCAGCATCGCGTCCTCGACCGGAAAATCGCCCATCAAATACGGGTGCATCCCCTGATTTTTCAGGTTCTGTAGGAATTGCCCGAAACCTGTCAAATCGACCATTCGCGGGGCCTCGGTCAGTCGGCGCACCGTCTTGCCTGTCATTTCATCGACGATGACCTGCATCGGCTCCATCGGGCTTTGGATGAATTCTGCCAACGTCCAGGTCCGCACCCTGGCCTTAACATATGGCGAACGAAGGACATTCAAATGCTCGTTCTCGATTTGCTGCATTTGCGCCGCCTCGCGCCGCAAATCCGCAAAGTCACGGTTGGATTGGAACAGATCTATGGCCCACGCACCCGACACGACCGAAATCTGGGCGTTTGGATCCATGGCGATTTGCCAACTTATTTCCTGATTGTCCATTGGCCCGAATTGGAACGTCTGGCGCTCACCACGGGTATTCCAAACGAGATTGGTCAAGAACATGCGCGGGTTATAGTCCCGCAAATAGGGGCTGTCGGTCAGTGCGCCATTGAACGTCGATTGTCGCCCGTCAAACTGCACCCGTTCCGGATGATACAGATGCCCGTGCACCCTGCTCTGCGTTACTTTGGCCAGCCAAGGTTCAAAGTTTTCAAACAGCTCGGTGAAACCCTCAAAGACGGAATAAGGCGACGAGGTGACACCGTTTTTCCAGTCTTCGGTTGGAAAACGGCTTTGCATATACAAACCCGGGCGGCCCCGTTTGCGCCGATCCACGGCCTTGGAAAAAATCCGGTCGATCTTGCCCGGATTTGGTTCGGTTTCTTCCGCTGTCTTGCCTTCGTCCAGCAGGAACGTTTTGTACAACCGCGTTGCGTTGGGCCAGATTTTACGGGCAACAAAGCAATCCGACCGCTTCAACAGCTGCAAGTGATCGTCATAAAAGATATGCGGCTTTCCTTGGAAATCGAACTTGGAAAGCGTCAAAGACCGGCTTTCGATATTGCTGGAATAGAGCCGCACCAAAGTCTGAAAATAGCTTTCGTCGGGGATCCAAACCCGACTGAAATACCGATCATATACGCCGCGTTCCGGGTCCTGCAAAATAGCCGTCAGGGTTTGCCGCGTCAGGCACCACCACTGTGATCCCATGTGCGGCACCAACTCCGCAGGAACACTGCGTTTGAACCGAAGCGCGCGCTGAACTTTGACGTAGGAATCAAACAAGCGCCGTTGCCGCTTCCACGAGAATGGAAACCGAAGCGTGAACCGTTCTTCGTCAAGACCGCCAATGGTCCATGCGACCTCGGCTGTTGTCGCACTTTCGATAAAATCGGTCCGTGGGCGGCTGTCCAGATAGGCCACCAGTTCCCGTACCGGACGCAGAGGCATACAAGACCCTGATGCCAGATAGACATGCCGCACATTGGGAAAACTCTGCAACAGCATTTCCGCAGCCGATTGCGTGCCCGCAACAATCCCCCAAGTGCCCCACTGGCAATGATGCCGTTTGCAGAATTTCACGTTCGGCGTGTCAGACAATGCCGCGACGAACTGTTTATTTGCTTTGTCGGGCACGTTGGCGTCGACGTGGATCACAACGGCACAACCGCCCGCAACCCAGTGACGGGCCAATTGCTCGGCCCGCTCAAATGCCTCGTGGACCAGCATGACAACTCCGACGGTCATGCCCAGTTTCCCTTGGATATCAGTCCCAAAATTTCCAACTGGCGCCAGTTGATGTATTTTTCGCTCCACTTGCACCACATGTCGGGGCTCGCGTCGCCTTCGGCGTAGGCCTTGTATTCTGCGCTGGCGTCATAGTGTTGGCCGCGTTCCAGCTCTTCTAGGGCTTTGTCGCCGAACGTGTTCAGGAACTTGGTGTGCAACAACGCACCGCATGCTTTTTCGCCGCCGTCTTCATCAAAGACAAGGTTCAACCCGCGCGGCAATACCATATGAGTTGAGCTGGAATAGGCATAGCGCCGTTGCCATTTGACCAATGGCACCTTGTTCAGTGCTGGCGCTTTTTCCGGCTGATCGGCAAAAAACACGCGCGCGCGGGGTCCGCCTTGGATCCATAGGTTCCAGTTGGTCCAGTTGCGTTTGATCGAATAATTCCCACTGTCGAACCAATTCGAGACCTCTAGCGGGTCTTGTCCGGGCGCATAGTCTGTCTCACCCACGGGGCCCTTGGGATACATGTCGATCAACATCGCACCGAACGACCGGATCGCACAGGAATCCAACCAGTCGGTCAGCGCCGGCAACGGTCGCGTATCACAATAAGGATAGACAAAGAATTCGTCCGGATCCACGACAAGATTCCAGTGATCGACGCCATATTTGCTTTGCAAATGGTTCAACCAATCGACGCCAAAACGGGCATCCAGATAACTGTGCGGCGTGGTCCATAGGGAAACGTCCGGCTGCTGCGCAAGGTATTCGCGCCCGCCGTCATCACTGTTGTTATCGACCATTAGGAAGTGTTTTACCCCTAGGTCGCGGTAGTATTTCAAGAAATACGGCAGCCTGATGTGTTCATTTCGAAAGGTCGAAAATACCAACACGTCTTTGCTGCCGATGGTGGCGGTATTGTCTGACACAGGGCGCAACTCTTTCGACTTTCGCAGCGCGCGAAAGCGCCAGCGCCGCCGCGCCAGCCGAAGGCGATAAGAATGCCAAACGCCCAAAGTGCCTCCTTACTTGACCCCAACGGGTGCTAAACCTCTAGCATAACAAGGTAAACAGGTCATAACCGTCCGCGATTTTACCCTGCACTTGCTTTGATGCCATTTTAGAAACAGTAGTCGCTGAATTGGGGTTTCTTTTCAAGAGGGAAGAACAATTGAAACAGCTCATTTGGCGTTGTCGACGGCCCAATCGGCGGCTTCCATCAGGCCGCATTCGACCAAATCCTGCCAACCGCGCCACGGTCGTGATTGATCGGACCACAACACTGGATCGTTGATGACCGCATTGTAATACCCGTCATAGTCTTGTGGTTGGCCAAAATGCTCGCGGCGCTGCAACTCTTCGCGCGACTTTTGAATAATCTGATCCAGAAATTTGGTATGCAGTAACACGCCAGTCGGCTTAACGGTGCCGGCCTCATCATAGGTGTGGTTCAACCGGCGAGGTAGCATCGTGTGCATCGAGCTGACATAGCTGTAACGTTTGGACCAACGCACAAGCGGGACCTTGTTCAACGTTGGGGCCCGATCCGGTGCATCAGTGAAAAACACGCGCGCGCGTGGCCCGCCCTGAAGCCACAAATTATGAAGCTTGGGCTGGCGTTGAACCCAGTATGGCGCTGCGTCAAACCAACCCAAAGCCGTCGTTGGGTCAGTTCCGCTACCGTAGCTTTGCGCGCTTAGCGGCCCCTTTGGATATAGGTCAAGCATCATCGCGCCGAAACTGACCCAACCCTTACTGTCCAGATATCCGGTTAACTCCGATAGTGGACGCGTGTCGTGTTGCGGATAGATGAACAGTTCATCAGCATCGATCGTCAGACACCAATGCCGATCCCCATAGCGCATCTGCAACGCCCCCAGCCAGTCCATCCCAAATCGCGATTTGCGATAACTGGCGTCGGTTTGCCACAAGGACACATCAGGCTGATCGGATAAAAACGGCACCGTCTGATCCGAACAATCGTTCGCGACAATCAAGAAATGTCGCACGCCCAGCGCCCTGTGGTGATCCAGCCAGAAGGGCAGGCGGGCCTCTTCATTGCGCACACAGGCAAAACACAAAATGTCGTCACGAGAAATCCGAGGCGTGCGATTTTGGACGGGGGACAGTTGCAGACCCTTCCGCCAAGAACGAGCCAAGAGTTTGCGCCGGTTCCAACGCAATTTGTAAGCGGCCCAAAGGGTATCGGTCCGCTTGCCTTTTGACGTGACGGGGGCAGTCATTTGGCCCCCATCGTCTAGTTGGAAGCCGCGCGTTGGGCGATTGTTTCGTGCAAGAATGCCTCGAACTCGTCGCGCAGATCGTCGCGTTCTAATGCAAATGAGACCATGGCCTGCAAATAGCCTGCTTTGGAACCACAGTCATACCGTTTGCCATCAAATCGATACCCGAACACGTCGCGGCCCTGTTCCATCTCTAGGGCAATCGCGTCGGTCAGCTGCAATTCGCCACCCGCACCTTTTGTGATCTGGTTCAGGTTCTGCAAGATTTTAGGCGACAGAATATACCGACCTATAACGGCCAGATTTGACGGCGCTTCTTCGGCGGCAGGCTTTTCAACCATGCCTCTGACGGATACAACCTTGCCGTTGGTTTCAGCCACATCCAGAACGCCGTAGGACGACGTTTCCTGCTGCGAAACTTCCATTGTGGCGACCATACACCCGCCGGTTTCTTCATAGGCTTCGACCATCTGTTTCAAGCACGGTTTGTCAGCGGCAATAACATCGTCCGGCAGGATAACAGCAAACGGTTCGTTCCCGATCAGGCGACGGGCGCACGATACCGCGTGGCCCAGCCCCAAAGGTTTGTTTTGACGAATATAAGCAATCGCACCACTGTCCATATTGGTGCTTTTGAGGATCGACAAAAGGTCTGTTTTTTCGCGTTTGCGCAGGCTCGCCTCTAGGTCGGGCGCGATATCGAAGTAATCCTCAAGGGCGGATTTGCCGCGCGACGTCACAAAGATGAATTCCTTGATGCCTGCCTCGCGCGCCTCATCGATGGCGTATTGGATCAACGGTCGGTCGACTAATGTCATGATCTCTTTTGGAACCGACTTTGTGGCAGGCAGAAACCGTGTCCCTAAACCTGCCACGGGAAATACTGCTTTTGTTACTTTTCTTTTCATTGTCTTCCCATAGCTAGTGTGGGCTGCTTGACGGCGGCCTAGACGCAATATGCATGGTTTCTATGCCAATGTAAGCGCCCAACACAGCCATATCCGTCAATCGGTTTCAAGGTTGCTTTAAGTCAACACCCGGCGCGAACGCGATAAAGAACGGGTTGGCAAAATCGGATTTCCCATACGTTAGGACGCTGTGATCGTCGAACCGGACAACATCACCGCCAGCGCCCGTCAATACGGCATGCCCTGCGGCTGTGTCCCACTCCATCGTCCGCCCGACCCTAGGGTAAATGTCGGCCTCGCCAGTGGCGACCAAACAGAACTTAAGGGACGAGCCTGCGCTCTTGCTGTCCGCGACCGCGTATTTGTTGATGTAATCATCCGTCGCCTGATCACGGTGCGATTTTGAGGCAACGACCAGCAGGCCGGCGTTGTCAGGTGTTCTGACCTTAATCGGCGCAACAGGGCCGGCAGCATCCCTATCAAATGCTCCGGATTCTTCGACCGATACACCCGTCGCATCCGTATAAAACATCCGCCCCTTGGCGGGGGCGTAGACCACACCGCGCACGGGTTTACCGTCAACAACATAAGCGATGTTGACGGTAAAATCACCACGCCGGTTGATGAATTCCTTGGTGCCGTCCAGTGGGTCGACGATCAGAAATGTGCTAACCTGCTGGCCGTGGCTGTCGGCCTGCTCTTCTGTGACCAGTGCAATGTCGGGAAACGCATCCCGCAGACCGGCGCTGATGATGGCATCCGCAGCTTCGTCCGCTTCGGTCACGGGGCTTTCATCAGATTTGGACCGGACCTCAAAATTGGGATCCGCATAGATTTCCATGATCTTTTCGCCACCTTCGATAGCCAGACGGCGCATCACGTTTGTCAGTTTCTCGAAATCCATCTACTTGATCCTTAAGCCAATTTTAGTCGCCCAGCGCTATTGATTGAAAACTGGGTTCCTTCCCCTTATGCTTATGGGCAACACGAACGCAAGAAATTCGTGATTTTGGCCCAGTAGCCGTTTCTCGCAGGTGACACCATGTTTCAGCCACAGGTAAAGCGGACCACCGCGCGCACCGTTTTCAGCATGCTAGAGCTGATTTACCATTCGGTCGTCCGCGAAGTGCGCAAGACACACCGAAATGCGGTGGTCGGGTTGCTGATGAACATGATGCAGACAATCGTGTTCCTTGTCACATTCTACGCCATGTTCAGTTTGCTAGGCATGCGCGGCGCGGCCATCCGCGGCGATTTTATGCTGTATATCATGTCCGGTATTTTCTTGTTCATGTGTCACACTAAAACCGTGAGTGCCGTGTTCAGTTCGGAAGGGCCCGCATCGCCGATGATGCAACACGCACCGATGACGACGTTTATTTCGATGTGTGCCGCGGCGTTGTCGGCTCTTTATTTGCAACTGTTATCGATGTTCTTTGTCCTGTTCATCTATCACGTGCTGTTTGTGCCGATCCAAATTGATAACCCGATTGGTGCGATGGCGATGTTGCTTGCCGCGTGGATTTCCGGTGTGGGGATTGGCATGGTATTTTTGGCGCTGCGCCCGTGGGCGCCCGACCTGACCAAGATTCTGGTCAGCGTCTACAGCCGGGCCAGTATGATCGCATCAGGCAAGATGTTCGTGGCCAACACAATGCCATCGTCCCTGTTGGTGATGTTTGATTGGAACCCGCTGTTCCATTCGATCGACCAAATCCGCGGCTTTGTCTTTTTACACTACAACCCGCACTTTAGCTCGCCTAGCTATCCGTTTTATGTGGCGCTGGGTCTGATCATGTTCGGGATGATTGCGGAATCCTACACCCGCAAGAATGCTTCGCTCAGTTGGAACGCAAGCCGGTGATACGGCTTTTTGCAACTCTGCTGGTGATACTGACCGGCGGGTCTGTTCTGGCAAACAGCTTTCCTTCGACCTACCAAGTCGCGGGAGTTGCCACTGATGATACACTAAACATCCGTATGTCACCCGACGCAGGATCGGTCGTGATCGGGGAATATGCATCCAATCGTCAGCACATCGAGGTGTTGCACACCGATCCTAGCGGCGCATGGGCGCGCGTTGGCCTCGGAGAAGGTATGGGTTGGGTATCGATGACCTATCTGGCACGGATGCCGCCGCCCAAAACTGGAGCCATCCCGCGCCCGATGCACTGCGGCGGCACCGAACCGTTTTGGTCGTTGTCTATGCGCCTGCGCGGGGACGAGTACGCGACGCCCGATGGTGGATTGAAACAGCTGCTGATGACACACGAACAATCGGGCGCCAACGGTTATCTGGCGACATTCGCCGAAGGTCCGCGCAGTCACCGAACACTGATTGTTCACCGCACGCTCTGCAACGATGGCATGAGCGACCGTGACTTCGGCTTTCGTGCAACACTGTTTAACGCGTTAGATGCCCGAAATGTGGTGGAAACGGGCTGTTGTACACTGGATAGTGCAAACTAGACCGACAAAGACGCAAAAATGGCGTCTGAATCCTGAACCAACGCTTGCAGGCCCAAAAACCCGTCCCTATATACGCCAAGACCGTTCGAAACGGGGCATTAACGCCTTTCGGACAAATGTAACTGGCGCGGATGCCAACACGGGTTCGCGCCGCTCAAACCGCCTAAAGTAAAGGGATTTGAAAATGGCCAAAGTCATCGGTATTGACCTCGGAACGACCAACTCTTGTATCTCCATCATGGATGGATCCAAACCACGCGTTGTTGAAAACAGCGAAGGCGCGCGGACTACGCCGTCCATCGTGGCATTTACCGACGACGAACGTCTTGTCGGTCAGCCTGCGAAACGTCAGGCGGTTACGAACCCTGAAAACACAATCTTTGCGGTCAAGCGTCTGATCGGTCGTCGGTTTGACGACAAGGACCTCGCAAAAGAGAAAAAGAACATGCCGTTCAACATCGTTGATGGCGGCAATGGCGACGCATGGGTCGAAGCCAAGGGTGAGACATACTCCCCTAGCCAGATCTCAGCGTTCATCCTTGGTAAGATGAAAGAAACAGCCGAGAGCTACTTGGGCGAAGAAGTGTCCCAAGCGGTTATCACTGTGCCTGCTTATTTCAACGACGCCCAGCGTCAGGCCACCAAAGACGCCGGCAAGATCGCTGGCCTCGAAGTGCTGCGCATCATCAACGAGCCGACAGCAGCAGCGCTTGCCTATGGTCTCGACAAGAAAGACACACAAACCATCGCGGTTTATGACCTTGGCGGCGGTACATTCGACGTCACGATCCTAGAAATCGACGACGGTCTGTTCGAAGTAAGATCCACTAACGGCGATACGTTCCTTGGCGGTGAAGACTTTGACATGCGCATCGTCAACTATCTTGCTGACGAATTCAAAAAGGCCAACTCTGTCGACCTGACCAAAGACAAGATGGCCCTACAGCGTCTGAAAGAAGCCGCTGAGAAAGCCAAGATCGAGCTGTCCAGCTCTGCGTCTACAGAAATCAACCAGCCGTTTATTTCTATGGGTTCCGACGGTCAGCCGCTTCACATGGTGATGAAGTTGACACGCGCGAAGCTGGAAACGCTGGTTGGCGATCTGATCAAAGCTTCTATGAAGCCCTGCAAAGAAGCGCTGAAAGACGCCGGTCTGTCCACATCTGACATCGACGAGGTCGTCTTGGTTGGTGGTATGACACGTATGCCGCGCGTCAAAGAAGAAGTGACCAAATTCTTTGGCAAAGAGCCGCATCAGGGCGTGAACCCTGACGAGGTTGTTGCCATGGGCGCCGCCATTCAGGCCGGTGTTCTGCAAGGCGACGTCAAGGACGTGGTTCTGCTGGACGTGACACCATTGTCCTTGGGTATTGAAACCTTGGGCGGCGTGTTCACGCGTCTCATCGATCGCAACACAACGATCCCGACAAAGAAATCTCAAGTCTTTTCGACCGCCGAAGACAACCAGAACGCAGTGACCCTGCGCTGTTTCCAAGGCGAACGTGAAATGGCCGCCGACAACAAAATGTTGGGCCAGTTCAATCTTGAGGAAATTCCTCCAGCGCCTCGCGGCATGCCGCAGATCGAGGTGACATTTGACATCGACGCCAACGGCATCGTGTCAGTCGCCGCCAAAGACAAAGGCACTGGCAAGGAACAGTCAATCACGATCCAAGCCTCTGGTGGTCTGTCCGAGGACGACATCGACGCGATGGTCCGCGACGCCGAAGAAAATGCTGAGGCCGACAAAGAACGCCGCGAGCTGATCGAAGCCCGCAATCAGGCCGAAAGCCTCATTCACTCGACCGAGAAGTCGGTTGAAGAGCATTCCGACAAAGTCGATCCGACAACTGTTGAGGCCATCGAGCTGGCAATTGCCGCGCTCAAGGATGATCTTGAAAAGGACGACACTGGCGCCGACAAGATCAAGTCCGGCGTCCAGAACGTGACCGAAGCCGCGATGAAGCTGGGCGAAGCCATCTACAAGGCCAGCCAAGAGGCCGAAGAAGGTGAAGATGCTCCGAAAGAGGCGGATGACGATGACATCCTGGACGCCGATTTCGAGGATCTGGGCGACGACGACAAGCGCGGCTAAGGCCTGCACCTGACACATTAGACCGGCCCCGCAAACCGGGCCGGTCTTTTTCTTTCCCAAGAGGGGATTTCAGACATGTCAAAACGCGATTTTTACGAGGTCCTTGGTATTGCCAAAGGCGCCGACGCGGCCGCGATCAAAAAGGCCTACCGCCAAAAGGCGAAAGAGCTGCACCCAGACCGTAACGCCGATAACCCCAAGGCTGAAGACCAGTTCAAAGAGGCCAATGAGGCCTATGAGGTTCTCAAGAACGCCGAAAAGAAGGCCGCCTATGACCGGTATGGCCACGCCGCATTCGAAGGCGGTATGGGCGGCGGTGGCGGTCACCGCGGTGGTCAAGGTGACTTTGCTTCGGCTTTCTCAGATGTTTTCGACGACTTGTTCGGCAACTTTGGCGGCGGCGGCATGGGCGGCGGGCGCAACCGCCCCCAACGCGGCAACGACCTACGGTATAACCTGCGTATCAACCTAGAGGACGCTTTTGCAGGCTTGCAAAAGACGGTCACCGTTCCCGCGGCCGTGTCGTGCGGATCATGTAGCGGCACGGGGGCCGAAGGAGGGTCCGAACCCGTCACATGTCCGACCTGTTCCGGTATGGGCAAGGTCCGCGCGCAACAAGGCTTTTTCACTGTTGAACGCACCTGTCCAACCTGTAACGGCATAGGCCAGACGATCAAAGATCCCTGCACGTCTTGCCATGGACAAGGCCGTGTCGAGAAAGAAAAGCAGCTGTCTGTTAACATCCCCGCGGGTGTTGAAACCGGCACGCGCATTCGACTGGCTGGCGAAGGCGAGGCAGGAATGCGCGGCGGTCCAACTGGCGATCTGTATATCTTTATCGAAGTTAACGATCACAAACTGTTCGAACGTGATGGCGTCAACCTGTTCTGTCAGGTCCCCGTCAGTATCGCCTCTGCGGCATTGGGCGGTGAGATTGAAGTGCCGACGATTGATGGCGGCCGCAGCCGCGTAAAGATCCCCGAAGGGTCGCAATCGGGTCGTCAGATGCGTCTACGCGCCAAGGGCATGCCCGCCTTGCGCGGCGCCGGATCGGGGGACATGTTCATCGAATTGGCCGTCGAGACGCCGGTTAACCTGACAGCTCGGCAAAAGGAAATCCTGCGCGAATTCGATGATATTCAAGCCGAGAACAACCCCAAAAGCAGCAGCTTTTTCAAATCTGTCAAAAGCTTTTGGGAGCAGATGAAGGGTTAATACGCGTTAACCCTTCGTTCACTACTTGTTCGGCAAACTGGGTCCATGTCCCATTTTGCCGAATCCCCCTCTTTGTTCGCTGACAATGACGATGTCATTACTGTCGCGCCCGTGGTCCGCGGACGGGTCCCGTCCTATATGGCCGATCACCGCAAGCGACTGCGCGAACGGTTTATGTCCGGGGGTGCGACTGCCATGCCCGATTACGAGATGTTGGAACTCGTTTTGTTTCGCGCCATTCCGCGTCAGGATGTCAAACCTTTGGCTTATGCGCTAATCGACCGATTTGGCGACTTTAACCGCGTTTTATCCGCCCCGACCGCGCAATTGCTGCGGGTTCAGGGATGCGGCCCCGCCGTCGTCACCGAACTGAAAGTGGTCGAAGCCGCCGCGCACCGTTTGGCACGCGCGCGTGTGATGAAACGGCATGTCGTTAGCAGTTGGGATGCGCTGCTAGACTATTGTCACACAGTCATGTCGCACCGCGATACAGAACAATTCCGCGTTCTGTATTTAGATACCAAAAATGCACTAATCGCCGACGAAGAACAGGCGAAAGGCACGGTCGATCATGTGCCCGTCTACCCCCGTGAGGTGGTTAAACGGGCGTTGGAAATGAATGCGGCAGCTATCATCTTGGTACACAACCACCCGTCCGGTGACCCGACCCCATCGCAGGCGGACATTGAAATGACCCATCAAATCGAACGGGCTGCGACTGCGCTTTCTGTGCGTTTACATGATCATCTGATCATCGGTAAATCACGCGAGCTTAGTTTTCGTGCCGAAGGATTGATCTAGATTATTGATCTACCCACAACTCGACACGACGATTCATCTGTCGACCCCATTCGGTGTCATCGCAACCCATTGGTAGCGCTTCGCCAAAGGCTTCGGTCTCAACTGTGACGTCTTTGGGGAACTCGCCGCCGATCAACGCCTGTAGATCACGTAGCACCGCCTCGGCGCGTGCAGCAGACAGGTCGCGATTGGCTATTGCCGCGCCTCGACCATCGCTAAACCCGACCAGCATCAGTGTCCGGTCGTCATAGCGGCCATCTTGAATAGCCTGCCCAAGCGCCAAAAGATTGGACCGCGATTGGGCATCCAATCGGGTTGAGCCTACATTAAATCGAAAGCTGGTCGACAATCGCACGCGGTTGCCCAAGACACGGACCATCCGTTGCAATTCGATCAATGGCATTTCCTGACCTGCCGCGGCAATCGCGTTCGCGAATCTTTGCCCCTGCGCATCCAGCGCAATCGGCACCGCGCCTTGGTCAACGAACCCCGCGCGACGCACCACCAATTGCGCCTGCGGCCCCCTAAGCCACGCTAAAAAATCACGCATGACTGGATGTAGCCTGCGGCTAGGCAGATATAAAAACAGTGGCGCGGTCAGGGGGTAATCCTCGGTCTTGAGCGCGGTCAGCCGTGGCGTTGAGATGAACCCGCAAGCGTCCTTCAAGGCGATGGCGCGGGTGTTGCCCACGTTGGTGAACGGCAATATCCCCACTGCGCCTACATCGGCCGCGACCGCTTGGGCCAACGCTTGGTCGGTTGAATGGCGGATCACTGCCCCGCCCATTTCCAATCCCGCAGCGCGCACCACTTGATCAACAAATCGTTGGGCTGTCCCGTCCGTAACGCCGCCCAAATGCGGCACGATAGCCAAGTCGGAACCGCCCAATTCCGCCCAGTTAGTGACACCACCTGCATAGATTTGAGCCAAATCAGCCAAGGAAATTGCTGTCAGTCCTGACTGGGGGGCGACCACGGGAACCAATGCATCCAACCCGATGATCCGCGCTTGGCGGGCGTCATCCAAGTGACCAATGCCCGCATCAATGGCGCGCTCGACTTCGCGTTCTCGCACCTCTCGGACGGACAGGACGATATCGGCCTCATGCGCGATCAGATCCGCAAACCCAGCGTCGGTGTTGGTGGTTTGATAGATGAATTCAGCCTTTGCCTCATCAGCCTTGGACAATGTCTGAATGAATTGGCTGGTACTGGTTTCGATTGTCGTGACACGCCACCCTTTGGACCGCGCGAACCCTTGGACCAGTGCGGGCATCATCACATCCGACATCCTGCGCGCGCCAGATACGCGCAAAGATGGCACATACCCGACAATTGGCGGGCAGGCCGCGCCATCACATTGCACGGTCGCGTACCGCAAGGTCAAAACACCGTGGGCTGTTGCGATTTGAATGAAGTCCCCGTCATACCCGATATAGCGGCCGGAGAGCTTCAACCCGCCATTGCCAGAGGACAGTGTAATGTCCTGCGCCCACAAGCCGGGCACAGAAAAGAAAAGTGCGGCGCCCAGCACCGCACGTTTCAGAATTTTGCCGAGTGGGCCTGATTCACAACGCGTCATTTCGCGGCTAGTGTCAGGTCCTTGAACATGTTTTTCAACACCAGAAACTCACCAATTGCATCACAACCGGGCAAGGTCATCGTCAAATCCAGTGCTTCTGGGGCCTGCGCCGCTTGAAACTGAATACTTTGTGCCGCGACCTCGCGGCCACAGTTGCTTGCTGTGATCTCGGCTTCGACGCTTAGCGCGACTGTGCCTTCAATTGCGGCTTCGCCAGTGGGGTAGGTATATACCTCAGCCATCAAAGGCTGTTCCGCATTTGGTTCGCCGAATGTCATCAAATAACCGCCTGTGGGCGTTTTCATCAAATCCAATTCACGGGATGCTTGGGACCAAACATGGCCGTCGCTTCCATAGTCTGCGCCGAACTCGAGCGCATGCAACTGCACGGCGCTGACCCCCTGCCACTGCAACACAGCACGGTCAAATTCAGCATAATCCGGAACCACAACCGACGTAGCCGCGCCCGCACCATCGGTGAACGACAATAGGTAGAATGCCGTTTCCGCCAACGCAGGAACGATCAAGTCGATCTGCCCGTTTTCGTCAGTGATCTCTTTGAACATCATGCCTTGGTGATGAACAGTGATATATTCGGACTGCTGGCACGGCGCCGAGACGGACAAGGCAACCATCGCCTGCGGCAATGCCTGTGAATCCATGGTCACAGCGCAGGCATCAGCCAAACTTGCGGGCTGCCCTAAACCTGTTTCAACATCCGGATCAACGAGCGAAATCATCTCGATAACGGGCAAGGCCGCCTCGGCCTGATCCCGTGTGATATTGGGCAATGATACCGCTGCAGCAGATGCCACAACCGGCGCGACTGCACCCGCAGGCACCGTTTCGGCCGGAGCCATTCGCGACGCCACCGCATCGCCGTTTTGCATGACAAATCCAATTGTCAAAGCCACGCCAAAGGTCGACGCAGCAACTGCTATCTTTTTCTTGCGGGACATAGCTGTCTCCTTACACCCTCTTGGTTTGGAAACAGACTGTCACTGATGAGTGGCCTCAGATGGGCCACTCAAAGGTTTTTGATTGACGGGATTGTGGCAGGTTTATGCCAGCCGACCGTGGCAATGCTTAAATTTCTTGCCAGACCCACAGGGGCACGGGTCGTTACGGCTGGGACTACCCCAAGTTGTCGGGTCATCCTCGTCAAATCCATCCCGTGGCGTAGCGCCCGTTCCCCCGGGGGACAAGGTTGCACGCGCGACAGATTCGTCTTGTGCTGCTGCGGCAGCTGCCTGCTGCGCCTGCATCTGTTCGACCAATTGCTGTTGCTCTTCTGGTGACATTGGGCGGATTTGACCCAACTTCTGGGTCACCTCAGTCCTCAAACCGTCCAAAAGGCGTTCGAACAGTTGGAACCCTTCGGTTTTGTATTCGTTCAACGGGTCGCGCTGGGCATAGCCGCGGAAACCGACGACGGCACGCAAATGTTCCAGTGTCAGCAGGTGTTCGCGCCATTTACCATCAATTGTTTGCAGCAAGACCTGTTTTTCGATGTTGCGCATGGTCTCTTCGCCAAAGACTTCGGCCTTTTCGGTCATGAACTTATCCGACGCATCCTCTAGCCGTTCGCGGATCGTGTCGTCATCGACGCCCTCTTCCTCGGCCCATTTCATCACCGGCTCGTCAATACCCAGATGGGCGATGACATCGGCATATAGACCTTCGGTGTTCCACTGATCGGCATAGGATTTCGGCGGCATATGTTCGGCAACCAGATCGTCGATCACCTGAACGCGCATGTCGCCAACGATTTCCGACAGGTCCTCGGCTTCCATGATTTCGCGACGCTGCGAAAAGATCACTTTGCGCTGTTCGTTCATCACATCATCGAATTTCAACAGCTGTTTACGGATGTCAAAGTTGCGGCCTTCGACTTTGGCTTGCGCGCGTTCTAGCGACTTGTTGACCCAAGGGTGAACGATGGCCTCGCCGTCCTTCATGCCAAGGCTAGACAACACTTTGTCCAAACGTTCCGATCCGAAAATACGCATCAAGTCGTCTTCTAGTGACAAAAAGAACGCCGAACGACCCGGATCACCCTGACGGCCCGAACGGCCACGCAGCTGATTGTCGATCCGGCGGCTTTCGTGGCGCTCGGTTGCCAGAACAAACAGGCCGCCAGCATCCTTGACCGCTTGCTCGTCTGCGGTGTGCTCTTCCACGAGCTTCTGGCGGATCGCTTCGGGGTCGGCATCGGGATCAGCGGCGATCGCCTGCATGATTTTAAATTCGACGCTTCCGCCCAATTTGATGTCCGTCCCGCGTCCGGCCATGTTTGTAGCGATGGTCACAGCGCCCAGTTTTCCCGCATCGGCGATGATCTGCGCCTCTTGCTCGTGTTGGCGGGCGTTCAAAACGTTGAACGTGATCTCTTCGGCCTTTAGCAATTGGGCTAGGTATTCCGATTTCTCAATCGATGTAGTGCCGACCAATATCGGCTGGCCAGTTTCGTTGGCCGCTTTGATTTCCTTGACGATACCTTCAAATTTTTCACGCGCGGTGCGGTAAACCTGATCATGATCGTCTTTGCGCGCGATCGGGCGGTTGGTCGGAACCTCAACGACACCAAGGCCGTAAATTTCCATGAATTCCTCTGCCTCGGTCAATGCGGTGCCGGTCATGCCGCCCAGCTTTTCATACAAGCGGAAATAGTTCTGGAACGTCACCGACGCGAGAGTCACATTCTCGGCTTTGATTGATGCGCCTTCTTTGGCCTCGATCGCCTGATGCAAACCATCAGACAGGCGACGACCAACCATCATACGGCCGGTGAATTCGTCGATCAGGACAACTTCGTTCTCGCGAACGATGTAGTCTTTGTCGCGCTGGAACATCTTGTGCGCCTTCAGGCCCTGCGACAGGTGATGCACCATCGTGCTGCTCTCGGGGTCATATAGGGTCTGCCCGTCTGGCAGCAGTCCAGCGGCGGACAGGCGTTCTTCTAGGAAATCATTGCCTTCGTCAGTAAACGTCGCTTGTTTGGATTTTTCATCCAGCGTGTAGTGCTCTTCGAGCAGTTCAGGAATGATCTTGTCAATCTGGCGGTACATCTCGGAACGGTCCTGCGCAGGGCCAGAAATGATCAGCGGCGTGCGGGCCTCGTCGATGAGAATGCTGTCGACCTCATCTACAATCGCGAAATGATGTTGTTTCTGGGTCAGTTGGGACAGTTCGGACTTCATGTTGTCGCGCAGATAGTCAAAGCCCAGTTCATTGTTTGTGGCATAGGTCACGTCACACGCGTATGCGGCGGCCTTTTCGTCATCAGGTTGCTGCGGGTACACAACACCTGTTGTCATGCCCAAGGCGGCGTAGACTTTGCTCATCCATTCGGCGTCACGTTTGGCCAGATAATCGTTCACCGTAACGATGTGCACGCCATTGCCTGTCAGTGCGTTCAGATAAGCAGGAAATGTCGCAACGAGGGTCTTACCCTCGCCTGTCTTCATCTCGGAAATATTACCCTGATGCAGGAAAATACCGCCCATCAGCTGGGTATCAAATGCGCGCAACCCTAATGCACGGCGGGCAGCTTCGCGGCAATTGGCGAACGCCTCTGGCAATAGCGCGTCAAGGTCTTCTCCACCCATTGCGCGTTTGGCCAGTTCCTCGGTCTTGTCTTTGATCGCCTCATCGCTGAGCGCCTCGAACTCAGGTTCTAGCGCGTTGATCTTGGCCACTAGAGGGCGCGTTGCTTTGACTTTACGGTCATTGGCGGTGCCAAAAACTTTTTTCGCGATGGTTCCGAAACCCAGCATATTCTCTCCGACGGCGCAATCACGCCCTGCATACATCAATTTGAGAGGAGGTCGCTTGTCGGTCCTGCGCGGGCCACTTACAAAGGGCCCAAGACCTGCCCCCTCAAAGGCTTAGATCGGATGTAAGGGGCCGGATATACACTGTCAACGTTACGCGCTTGCGTGACCCATTAAGGGATCGATTAATGCCTAAAACTGCAACATTTATGGGGGCAATTGCCCTGTCCTGCGCCCTTGCCATGCCTGCGGTCGCCGATGAGGTGGGTTCCAGCACCGTCGTCGCCACAGTCAATGGTGTTGAAATCACGCTGGGCGAGATGATTATCGCGCGCGCTCAATTGCCACAGCAATACGCCCAATTCCCCGATGACGTCCTATTCAAAGGAATTCTGGATCAATTGATCCAGCAAGAGTTGCTGTCAACGGCCGTGACGGATGTCCCCGCCCGCGTCGATTACGCAATCAAGAACGAGCGCCGCGCATTGCTGGCGGGCGAAACTGTAAACAACATCACCAAAACGGCGGTCTCGGACGAGGCAATCCAAGCCGCCTATGATGCGCGATTTGCCGATGCCGAGCCTTCGACCGAATACAACGCGGCCCACCTATTGGTCGAGACCGAAGAAGAGGCCCTCGCCGCGCGTGCGCGGATTGTGAATGGCGAGGCCTTTGCCGATGTCGCCCGCGATGTGTCCACTGGCCCAACTGGTCCCAACGGCGGAAACCTGGGTTGGTTTGGCGAAGGCCAGATGGTTCCTGAATTCGAAGCCACTGTTAAGACATTGGAGAAAGACGATGTCTCCGATCCAGTAAAAACGCAATTCGGTTGGCATGTCGTAACGCTGTTGGATACTCGCAACCAAGAAAAACCGACACTGGACTCTGTCCGCCAAGAAATTTTTGCCGAACTACAAGAAGCCGCCATTCAAGAGCAACTAACCGCCCTGACAGACGCCGCTGAAGTCGTGATGCCAGAGGATGGCGCATTCGATCCGGCCCTGATCGGCAATCTTGAACTGCTGGACGACTAAACGATGACTGTATCCCCACTAGCGCCTGATGCATTTCCTGATTTGCCAACCATTGATGGCGTCCGCTTTGCGGCGACGGCGGCAGGGATTAAGTATCAGGATCGAACCGATGTGATGCTGGCTGTGTTAGATGCAGGCAGCAGCATCGCCGGGGTCTTTACGCGGTCGGCCACACGGTCGGCGGCGGTACTGGACTGTCAGGCCAAGATTGGCTCGCATGGCGCTGGGCCCGCTGCGATCTTGGTTAATTCAGGGAATTCCAACGCTTTTACTGGCAAGGGGGGGCAGGCAGCCGTTGATGCAATCGTCACTGCCGTCACGAATTCGACAGGCACTAGCGCGGACCGCGTATTTACATCATCGACGGGCGTAATCGGGGAACCCCTACCATTCGACCGGATCACCGCCAAACTGGATCAGTTGCAACAGGACCTGTCAGACGACGCCTTGGCCGACGCAGCCAAAGCAATCATGACAACCGATACCTTTGCCAAAGGGTCAACCACCACCGTTCAAATCGACGGTAAACCGGTTCAAATCGCGGGCATTGCCAAAGGGTCCGGTATGATCGCGCCGGATATGGCGACCATGCTGGTCTATATCTTTACCGATGCGCGGATCGGGCGCGCAGATTTGCAATCGCTCGTCAGCGAGCTGAATAATGAAACGTTCAATTGCATCACAGTCGACAGCGATACATCAACATCCGACACATTATTGGTCGGAGCCACGGGCGCGTCCGGCGTTGACGTCACTGCAAACAGCGACTTCGCCGACGCCTTGCGGGCCGTCATGTTGGACCTCGCCCATCAGGTCGTGCGCGATGGTGAAGGGGCAACCAAATTCGTGACGATCTCGGTTTCGGGCGCGGTCAACGACGTGGATGCGCGCAAAGTCGCGATGGCCACTGCCAATTCTCCTTTGGTCAAGACAGCCGTCGCAGGGGAAGATCCCAATTGGGGCCGGATCGTGATGGCTGTGGGCAAATCGGGCGCACAGGCTGATCGAGACCGGCTGACAATCAAGCTGGGCGAAATGACTTTGGCCGAAAACGGTTGGCGCGCGCCGAACTATTCCGAAGACGCCGCCGCCGATTATATGAAAGGCCAATATTTGAAGATTGGCGTCGACCTTGGGCTGGGACAGGGAAAATGCACAGTTTGGACCTGTGACCTAACTCACGGTTATATAACGATTAATGCGGACTATCGATCATGAAAACAGTTCTTGTTTCTGCCGCTGCCCTGATCGACATCGACGGGCGTGTCTTGATCGCGCAACGCCCCGAAGGCAAGTCCATGGCAGGTCTGTGGGAATTTCCAGGCGGCAAGGTAGAGACAGGCGAAACCCCCGAAATGGCACTAATCCGCGAGCTTCAAGAAGAGTTGGGCATCGATACTTGGGCGTCTTGTCTTGCGCCGCTTACATTCGCAAGTCACAGCTATGATGACTTCCATTTGATCATGCCGCTGTTTGCCTGCCGGAAATGGGACGGCACACCCCGCAGCCGCGAAGGTCAGACCCTGAAATGGGTTCGGCCAAATGAAATGCGTAACTACCCAATGCCCGCGGCTGACATTCCGTTGGTTCCGGTGCTGCGTGACTGGCTCTAGCCGCGACATTTTGCGCCCTCAGCCGATGTGGGGATTTCCTAATCACCATGTTGGTTCTCCGGACAAAAGCCGGACCCCAACGAGAAAAGGGGGCACCGTCCGGCGCCCCCTTTTATTTTGTGGATACTATGCTGTCTAAAGGTTGCGTTCGATCTCTTCGCGCTCAAAGATTTCAATCACATCGTTCGGACGAATGTCTTCGTAGTTTTCAAACGCCATGCCGCATTCCTGACCGGACTGAACCTCAGCCACTTCGTCTTTAAAGCGTTTCAGCGTTTTCAGCGTGCCTTCGTGGATAACCACGTTGTCGCGCAATAGTCGAACACCGGCAGAGCGACGTGCAACGCCTTCTGTCACCAGACAGCCTGCGACCTTGCCGACATTGGACACTTTGAACACATCCTTGATCGTCGCATACCCGATAAAGTTCTCGCGGATTTCGGCAGACAACAAGCCCGAAGCCGCTGCCTTAACGTCGTCCACCAGATCATAAATGATCGAGTAGTAGCGGATTTCGACACCCTTTTGGTTGGCCAGTTCGCGCGCATTCGAATTCGCACGCACGTTAAAGCCAATCACAGGCGATCCGGATGCTTCGGCCAGACCAACGTCAGTCGCGGTGATCGCGCCAACGCCAGAATGCAGAACACGGACGCGGACCTCGTCGTTGCCGATTTTTTCCATCGCCTGAACAATAGCCTCGGCGGAACCTTGCACGTCGGCCTTGACCAACACGGGCAATTCGCTGACGTTTTCGTCTGCCTTGGCGTTGGCCATCAACTGGTCCAACGTGACAGCAGCACCAGCGGCAGCGCGTTTTTCCTTGGCAAGGTTGGCGCGGTATTCTGCGATCTCGCGGGCCTGGGCTTCGGTGTCGACAACGTTCAGAACATCGCCAGCCTCAGGTGTTCCGTTCAGACCCAACACCTCGACCGGAACCGAAGGACCGGCCACGTCGACGCGGTCGCCTTTGTCGTCGATCAGCGCGCGGACTTTACCCCACTGCTCGCCTACAACAAAGATATCGCCTTTGCGCAACGTACCGTTCTGCACCAGTACCGTCGCAACAGGACCACGGCCCACGTCTAGCTGGGCCTCGATCACCGCACCACTCGCCGCGCGATCAGGGTTGGACTTCAGTTCTAGAATTTCGGCCTGCAGAGCAATGGCTTCTAGCAGTTGATCCAGACCTTGGCCTGTCACAGCGGACACTTCAACGTCTTGCACTTCACCAGACATCGCCTCGACGATGACCTCGTGTTGCAGCAGATCGGTCCGGACTTTCATCGGATCAGCCGCGTCGCGATCGATCTTGTTGATGGCAACGATCATCGGCACTTGGGCCGCTTTTGCGTGGGCGATCGCCTCGATGGTTTGCGGCATAACCGCATCATCAGCAGCTACAACCAGAATCACGATATCGGTGACTTGGGCACCACGAGCACGCATGGACGTAAACGCCGCGTGGCCCGGAGTATCAAGGAACGTCAAATCGGCATCGCCTTGTTTGACCTGATAAGCGCCAATGTGCTGCGTAATGCCGCCCGCTTCGCCTGCAACAACGCGGGCGTTACGGATTGCATCCAACAGAGACGTTTTGCCGTGATCAACGTGGCCCATGATAGTGATGATCGGCGCACGCGGTTTGAGGTCTTCGGCCTTGTCTTCTGTCTGTTCGATCACGTCTTCAACGTCGGCGTCAGAAACACGAACAACCTTGTGGCCAAATTCTTCGACGATCAGCTCGGCTGTGTCGGCATCAATGGTCTGTGTTTGGGTCGCCATGATGCCATTTGTCATCAATGCCTTGACCACGTCAGCCACCTTTTCGGACATCCGGTTGGCCAGCTCGCTAACCACGATTGCCTCGGGGACCTGAACGTCACGCACAACCTTTTCACGCTCGACCGCACCGCCCATCGCCTTTTGGCGGGCGCGCTCTTGCTTACGCTTCATTGCAGCCATCGACCGTTGACGACCGCCGTCGCCACCACGCATCGCATCGCTCAGCGTGAGCTTGCCGGAACGACGGTTGTCATCACCACCGCGTCCAGGGCGGGCCTTGGATTTATCGTTGCGCGCGTCCTTTTCACGGGTTGTGCGCGGCGCGGCAGACGGACGGGATACGGCCGCTTCACCGGGTGCCGCTGCAGGAGCAGGGGCAGGGGCGGCCTTTGCAGCTGCGGCTTCCGCACGCTTGCGTTCTTCTTCATCTGCCTTGGCCTTGGCGCGTTCTTCGCGCTCGCGATCTTCTGCTTCTTTGGCTTCTTGCTCGGCGCGACGGCGCTCGCGCTCTTCTGCGCGGGCCTTTTCTTCTGCGTCGCGCTTGGCCGCATCCTCGGCCTCGCGGGCTTTGGCCGCAGCAAGTGCCTTCATCCGGCGCGCCAGCTCGGCGTCGGAAATTCCTGCAGGGCGTTTAGATGGATCGCCACCAACCACAGGTCTTGATCCGGTCGGAGCCGGTTTGGCCGCACCAGGTTTTGGAACCACAACGCGCTTGCGTTTGGTTTCCACCACCACGTTTTTGGTCCGCCCGTGGCTAAAGCTTTGCTTTACGTTGCTAGGACGCGAACCGCCCAGACCAAGTGTCTTTTTGCCGTCGTTATCGCTCATCTGGCTTCTTATCCTTCCCGGCGGACGTATCGTCGCCGTCTATCTCGCGTAGGCCACGTAGCT
>CAXIAS010000032.1:0-27600 GCA_964022195.1 uncultured Roseobacteraceae bacterium | reverse complement strand
GTATGGTGACTGGCAAAACATGGCCAAAACCCGAAGGGGCAACAAATCTGCGCAAGGTGCAGATCTACCGTTGGAACCCCGATGACGGCAAAAATCCGTCGCTGGACACCTATTTCGTGGATATGGACAGCTGCGGCCCGATGGTTTTGGATGCGTTGATCAAAATCAAAAACGAGATTGATCCGACCTTGACGTTCCGCCGGTCGTGCCGCGAGGGCATATGTGGGTCCTGCGCGATGAATATTGACGGGATCAATACGCTGGCGTGTATTTATGGAATGGACGATGTCGCAGGCGACGTCAAAATCTATCCGCTGCCGCACATGCCCGTGGTCAAGGATCTGATCCCCGACCTGACCCATTTCTACGCCCAACACGCAAGCATCATGCCATGGCTGGAAACCAAAACAAACGCCCCCGCAAAGGAATGGAAACAATCGATTGCGGACCGTGAAAAACTCGATGGTTTGTATGAGTGCGTAATGTGTGCGTGTTGTTCGACATCCTGCCCATCGTATTGGTGGAATGGTGACAGCTACCTTGGGCCGGCGGCTCTGCTGCATGCCTACCGTTGGATTATCGACAGCCGCGACGAGGCGACGGGCGAGCGTTTGGATGAGTTGGAAGACCCGTTTAAACTTTATCGCTGCCATACGATTATGAATTGCGCAAAAACGTGCCCCAAAGGACTAAATCCGGCCAAAGCGATCGCATCTATAAAAAAGAAGATGGTCGAGCGCGTCATTTGAGCTGAATGCCGTCGTGTGGTTTCGGATAGAGGGCAGCCTAGCGGCTGCCCTTTTTTCGTGTGCACAAATCCTGCACGAACCCAGTGTTGATCCTGCGTGTGCGTGCGTCTACCGACGTAGAGAAACATATCAGGAGAGCCAGATGTTCAAATCCGCCGGAGCCAGATTTCTCATTGTGGGCATTCTTGCCCTTTTGATGAACATCCCGATGTTGATGGTTAGTGAGGTGATCGACGACAGATCCGATTATTCACGCAGAACGATCCGCTCGGTCGGGGCGGAATGGGGCGGCGCGCAATTGGTCAGCGGCCCTGTCTTGGTCGTTCCGGTCCAAGGACCTGTTTCGCGTCTGGAAACGCAAGAAACCACCGACCCCGAAGCTGGCACCACCCGCAGTAAGACCATAGAAGTGATTGAAATCAAGTCAAAAAGCCCTGTTTACGTGATGCCCGGCCGATACGACGCGACCTTGCACACGGTCGCCCAGGAACGCAGGCGTGGGTTATTTAATGTGGCGGTCTACACCGCCGACCTAGGAATAGATTTCGACTATCCGCTGTCTGGGGTCGCTGCTGCGTTGACCGAGGGCGAGGAGCTGTTGTGGGATCAAAGTTATTTGCAGGTCTCGCTGATTTCGAACAAAGCATTGCGCGGCGCGGCAACGCTGGTTGTGGACGGGCAGTCCAAGTCGCTAGAGCCAATGGCAAACCCTGACACGCAGATGGGCGGTATCCGAGGTGCTATCGGCGATCCGCGGGGGGTGACGTCTTATCGATTGGACCTTGGTTTTAACGGCGCGGGGACGGTTCAGATCACACCCGTGGGCCGGACCACAAACGTCAGTTTTACCAGTGACTGGCCACACCCCAGCTTTATGGGGTCCTATTTGCCCGACGACTACACTGTGGTTGAGGACGGGTCGGGCGCTCGTTGGTCAATTCCACATTTGGCGCGGAATCTGCCGCAAGTGTCGCGCAGTGATCACCAAAGCGCAGCAAGAGACGCGTCCTTTGGTGTGCGGTTCTTTCAACCAAATGATTTTTATCAAAAGGCCTATCGCGCTGCGCGCTACGGGATTTTGTTTATCGCGTTGACGTTTCTGACCGTGATGTTGATTGAAATGCGATCCACGAAGCGTGCCCATCCGGTGCAATACATCCTGATCGGCCTCGCCCAAGCAATATTCGTTTTGTTGATGGTCGCTTATGCCGAGCAAATCGGCTTCGCTTTGGCCTATGTTGTGTCCGCTGTTGCCACCATCGGGCTGCTTGTCTTGTATGGCTTTGTTGGCCTCAAGCTGGGAAGGCGGACATGGGTCTTGGGGCTTTTGCTGGTTGTTTTGTATGGTTTGCTTTATCTGATCTTGCGCTCGGCTGACTACGCGCTACTGGCCGGTGCAACATTGGCGTTTGCGGCACTTGGTGGGACGATGATTGCCACACGTAACGAAGACTGGAGCGGGTCGGATAAACCGCGCATGCCGTGGCACCGCAAGACCCAACTTCAATCGCAAGACTCGTCGGACGTCTAAGCCTTGCTTTTTCGTGCCGAACGGGGTGCATTGGGGTTTTCAAGTGTAGGATACATGATGGAGCCAATCGACGCTGAGCAGCGCCGCGCAATTGCGCCAGTGATCTGCTATCCCAACGGTGCCTTGCCCGACCCCGATCTTGGCGCCCTCTTGTCGGCGCGGGATGGGGCGCGTCTGGTGGCGTCGCAATTGGTGCCGCCTCGCGAGGCAGAGGCAATCGATGTGCCCGCAGGTCACTACTTGCGCATCACCTGCCCAGAAGGGCCGCAGGTCGGGGATCTGAACCTGTTTCACACGGCGAACCTGAACGAGAGGTTCTATTCGGGAAAAACCCGCGCGCTACACGGGACCCATATCACTGTCGGGGACCGAATGTGGTCGTCGTTCCCCTATCTGCGCCCAATGGCCACCGTGGTGGCCGACACGCTGGGCTGGTACGGCATCGATCCATATGGTGGATCGGTGCATGATGTCATCGGCACCCGTTGTGACCCCTATACCGGCCGGTTGTTGACTGAGGCGGACTATCACCATTGTTGCCATTCGAACCTAACCCGAGCATTAGCGGCCCATCAGGACCTAACGTTGCGGGACGCAGAAGCACTGGTGCATGACGTGCTAAATGTGTTCATGTGCACAGGATTTACCCGCGATACGGGTCAATATTTTATGAAAGCCAGTCCTGTCCGCAAGGGCGACTATCTGGAACTGTTTGCCGAAATTCCGCTAACAGCGGTGCTAAGCGCATGTCCGGGCGGTGATTGCGGGGACGAACATTCCTCGGATGTTGCGTCATGCCATTCGCTAGGCATGGAGGTTTATGCGCCTGCGTCCAATGCGCTGGCAGGTCGCGGAACATCAGCCGTAAATGGTTATGACCGCAGTCACGGTACATAGGGATGTTTGATGCGCAGCAAAGTTACCATGGGCTTAAGCCCATGGCGACTAAGGGGTGTGATTAAACAGCTGTTGGTTCAAAGCCGTTCAACTGGCTCTTACAGGACCTAGACGGGCGAGAATGCGGCTTCGAGCGCGATTTCCACCATATCCCCGAAGCTGCGTTCTCTGTCTTCGGCCGGTAGCGCCTCATGCGTGATCAAATGGTCTGAAACAGTCAATACCGCCAGCGCCCTGCGGCCGTGCCTTGCAGCGAGGTTATACAGCTCCGCGGCTTCCATTTCGACGCCCAGAATGCCATGGCGGGTCATTTGTTCGTTCAGGTCGGGGCGCTCGTCATAGAACACATCTGCTGAATAGATTCCGCCGACATGGGTGGTCACCCCTCGTGCAATCGCGGCCCTGTGGGCTGCCGCCAAGAGGTCATAGTCGGCGCATGGGGCAAAGTTGAATTCTTTGAATATTCCGCGTGACGGGGTCGAGATATTGCTGGCAGTCATAGCCAAGATCACGTCACGGATACCAACCTTTTTTTGCATTCCACCACAAGAACCAATCCGGATCAGGGTCTGGACATCATATTCGGAAATTAGTTCGTTCGCGTAGATCGACAACGAAGGCATGCCCATGCCAGACCCTTGGATCGTGACAGGGTTCCCGTTCCAAGTGCCGGTGAAGCCCAACATGCCGCGAACGTCATTGACCAGCCGCGCGTTGTCCAGAAATGTCTCAGCCGCCCATTTGGCGCGATAGGGATCGCCAGGCATTAGAACGGTGGGCGCGATATCGCCTTTTTCAGCGCCGATATGAATAGTCATTGTTGGCATCCTTGTTGTTTCACAGGTAGTCTAGCCGCCGGAACCGAGGGAGTGGAGAGGCAAATGCGAATTTTTGGCGCAATCCTGATTGGACTGGTGTCATGCCCCTTGGCGGCGCAAGACGCGACCGAGCTCGCTGTCGCAAGAGATGTGCTGGCGGGCATTCAGGAAAAGTCTTTTGCCAAAGGCGCGGAATACTGCGGCTACATCGGGTTCAACGAACAGGCACAAATGGTCGCCAGCGAACCCGTCGAAGGGACCAAGGACAGTTGTGGTGCGCCGTATCCACGAAATCTGGCGGTGACGGCATCCTATCATACGCATGGTGATTTTGATGCCGGCTACTTTAACGAGGTCCCTAGCAAGGTCGACGTGGACGGAGATCGCGAAGTCTACATGAACGGGTATGTCGCCACACCGGGCGGCAGGCTTTGGTTCATCGATACCCAAGTCATGACAATTACCCAAGTGTGCGGCGTTGGCTGTTTGCCGGTCGCCCCGACGTTTCGCAAAGGTGCAAACGGTGCAATTGCCACGTCCTATTCTTATCAAGAGCTTGTCGAAAAGCTAGGAGACTAAGATGAAACCCCTCGTGCTGGCGGCCGGTATTCTGGCCGCAAACTCGGCGTTCGCCCAAGGCAACGCGGAGGTCAATCTGGCTAAGGCCATCTTTGCAAACCTTCAACCTGTTTCGATTTCCGAGAACGTCGAATTCTGCGGCTATATCGGGTATGACAGGGCGGGGCAGCTCGCGTTCAGCCAACCTAGCCGCGGCGACGAGGGCAGCTGCGCCCCCTCTAACCCGATCAACCTAAACGTCATCACCGCATCCTATCACACACATGGGGGGCATTCGCAGGACTATTTTAACGAAGTGCCAAGCGGCGAAGATATGGAGGGTGATGCGGACGAGGGGATCGACGGCTATGTCGCAACCCCTGGCGGGCGGCTTTGGTATATCGACAGCGAGGACATGGTCGCATCGCAATTGTGCGGTGTCGGGTGCCTGCCTGCTGATCCGCTGTTTCGCGTCGGCGAAAACGGTTTGATCAGGCAAAGCTATAGCTACGACGATTTGGTCATAAAGCTGTCGGAATAGCTATTGCGCGGCGACCTGACGCGGATCGACGAGGGTGATGATATCTCCCATGATTTTGTTCAGCTCAAAATCTTTGGGTGTATAGACTGCGGCAACGCCCAATTCGCGCAATCGCGCGGCGTCGTCTTCGGGGATGATGCCGCCAGCTATAACCGGAATGTGGGTTAGGTTTGCGTCTCGCAGGCGGTTCATGACGTCTTCGATCAAGGGGATGTGTGACCCCGATAAAATCGACAGGCCAATAACATGGGCCGCGTCGTTTGCTGCAGCGTCGACGATTTCGGCTGGGGTCAGTCGGATCCCATCGTAGGCGATGTCCATGCCACAGTCACGCGCGCGGGCTGCAATCTGTTCAGCGCCGTTAGAATGACCGTCCAAACCGGGCTTGCCCACGAGAAATTTTAACCGGCGCCCCAATGCGTGACTGACCAGGTCGACCTGTTCGCGCAGATCGTCCAGACCCTCGGTCCTGTTCGACGGGTTTTTACTGACGCCGGTGGGCGCACGGTATTGACCGAACGCAGAACGAATAACGTCGGCCCATTCGCCCGTGGTCACACCAGCGCGAGCGCAGGCAATTGACGGGATCATGATGTTGGTCCCGTCGCTCGCAGCAGTGCGCAAGTCGGCAAGGGCGGACGTCACTGCAGCCGCGTTTCGTTGCGACTTCCACGTGTTCAAGCGATCAAGTTGATCGGCCTCTGCGGCTGGGTCCGCAACCATAATTGCGTCGTCACCTGCTGTCAGCGGGGATGGTTCGCCTGTTTGCCATTTGTTCACACCGACAACCGTTGTGGTGCCGTCTTCGATGTTTGCGATACGGGCCGCGTTGCTATCGACCAAGCGGCCTTTCATATAGGCAATCGCATTGACCGCGCCACCCATTCCATCGATCTGGACCAACTCGGCGCGCGCGCCTTCTTTTAGCGCTGCGACCTTGCGGTCCACGGCAGGGTTTTCGTCAAACAGATCATCGAATTCCAACAGGTCGGTTTCATAGGCCAAAATCTGTTGCATCCGCAGCGACCATTGCTGGTCCCAAGGACGGGGCAGGCCCAAGGCTTCGTTCCATGCAGGCAGTTGCACGGCGCGGGCGCGGGCGTTTTTCGACAGGGTCACCGCGAGGGTTTCCAGCAATATCCGGTAGACGTTGTTTTCGGGTTGCTGTTCGGTCAAGCCTAAGCTGTTGACCTGAGCACCATAGCGGAAACGGCGGTATTTCGCGTCTTCCACCCCATATCGTTCCGCACAGATTTCGTCCCACAGCTCGACAAAGGCACGCATTTTGCACATCTCGGTCACGAACCGGATGCCCGCGTTCACAAAGAACGAAATCCGGCCGACCATCGCGGGGAAGTGTTCGACAGGGACCTTGCCGCGCAGATCGTCCAAGACGGCGCAGGCGGTAGCCAGCGCGAAGGCCAGCTCTTCCTCAGGTGTCGCGCCCGCCTCTTGCAGGTGATAGGAGCAGACGTTCATCGGGTTCCATTTGGGCAAATGTTCGCGGGTATAGGCGGCCACGTCTGTAATCATGCGCAAGGATGGTTCGGGCGGGCAGATGTAGGTGCCGCGCGACAGGTATTCCTTGATGATGTCGTTTTGAACTGTGCCTTGCAGGGCAGACACATCGGCGCCTTGTTCCTCGGCCACAGCGATATATAGCGACAATAACCACGGCGCGGTCGCGTTGATTGTCATTGAGGTGTTCATCTGCTCAAGCGGGATGTCGTTGAACAGCGCCCGCATGTCGCCCAAATGGCTGACGGGCACGCCAACCTTGCCGACTTCGCCGCGGGCAAGGATATGATCGCTGTCATAGCCGGTTTGCGTCGGCAGATCAAAAGCGACAGAGAGGCCGGTCTGCCCTTTGGCCAGATTCCCACGATAGAGGGCATTGGATGCGGCGGCGGTTGAATGGCCGGCATAGGTCCGAAATAGCCATGGGCGGTCTTTCTGCGGGTGCGACATCGGGGCCTCCTTGAATCACTTGCGCGCAATAATCTTGCGCCTTGGTGTATTTACCGGTCATTTTGTGGCGTTGTCAATTCGCTGCGGCGCGGCATGACGGTATTTACCTCTGCACGGTTCCCTGTCAGGGTCGCGCAATGACGCAAACTGTGACTATGCCACTATGGGTTTTTGTGCTGATCTTGCTGTTTGCAGCGGTCACCCTTGCGTCGCATTTTCTATTTCCTTCTGTGCGCTGGTTTTTCCGTAAACGGGCCGAGCGGGTGATTGCCCGCGTCAACACGCGATTGCAGCGCCCGATCGAGCCGTTCAAGCTGGCGCGCAGATACGACATGATCCAACGCCTGATTTACGATCCTGTAATCAGTCAGGCGATTGTCGACTACGCAGAAGAGGAAGGCATCCCCGAAAACGTTGCCTTTGAAAAGGCGCAGGCCTACGCCCGCGAAATTGTGCCGTCGTTTTCAGCCACGGTATATTTCACTTTTGGTATGCGGATCGCCCGATTTTTGACCAAGGTATTGTATCGCGTTCGTTTGGGGGCGTTCGACCGCGCGGAGTTGGAAAAAATTGATCCCGATGCGACAATCATATTTGTCATGAACCACCGCAGCAACATGGACTACGTTCTGGTCACCCACCTCGTCAGCCGTGCCAGCACACTGTCGTATGCGGTCGGGGAATGGGCGCGGGTCTGGCCACTGTCGTCGGTGATCAAGATGATGGGGGCTTACTTTATCCGGCGGCGGTCGCGCGGATCGCTATATCGCAAGGTTCTGGCCCGTTACGTGCGTATGGCAACCGATGGTGGCGTCACACAAGCGATGTTCCCCGAAGGCGGACTAAGCCTGAGTGGCCGTGTTGGCAACGCCAAGTTGGGCCTGCTTTCGTATATGGTTTCGGGCAGGGCCGACGGTGCGCGCGATGTAATTTTTGTACCGGTCGGTTTGAATTACGACCAAGTGCTTGAGGACCGGTTCCTGATCAATGCCGACAAAACTGGCAAACGCCGCTTTCGTCCGTCAGTTTGGTCTGTGGTGTGCAGTTTCGCGGTCTACGCATGGTGGCGGATCAGTGGCCAGTTTCGCGGTTTTGGCACAGCGTCCGTAGGTTTTGGCACTCCGCTTGAGTTGTCTGACTTTGACCCCGCTGGCGCTGAATTGACGGACGCCGTGGCATTGGAATTGATGAAACGGATCAAATCCGTTGTGCCTGTCCTGTCAGCCCCGTTGGTCGCGCGAGCTATCGCAACCGAAGGGGCCACTGATCGGGATCAGGTCGAGAAAAAGATCAACGAGATGTTGGCATTGCTCAGGACCAAGTCGATGCCCGTGCCCCGTCGCGAGGCTGCGGAAATGGTAAAAGACACGCTAACCCGTTGGCAGCTGCGCAAGATCGTTACGGTGGATGATTGCGGTGCGATTACAGTTGCGCAGGATGGTCATGACGTATTGGCCTATTATGCGCAGACGATCTGTCATCACTTTGAAGACCCAGACTCGAGTTGATCACCGTTGCTGCGGTGCGGCAGACATAAAATTACAAAAATCATCCTATTGTGGTTGCTTTCTTGCGTAGTGAAATTTACTCCTACGGTATCAGCGCCGATTCTGCGCTGCGGCAATTAACGTGAGTAACCCGAAGGAAACCGACATGGCCCTTGATCAGCATCAGACCAAAGACCTGTATGAAGTGGGCGAAATGCCCCCGATGGGCCATGTGCCCGCGCAAATGTATGCATGGACAATTCGTCGCGAACGCCACGGAGAGCCTGATAAGGCATTTGAGGTCGAGGTTGTCGACGTCCCCACGTTGGATAGCAACGAGGTGCTGGTCATGGTGATGGCCGCGGGCGTTAACTATAACGGTGTTTGGGCGGGTCTCGGTATCCCGATCAGCCCATTTGATGTGCACAAGGCGGATTTCCACATTGCCGGATCTGATGCGTCGGGCATCGTTTGGGCTGTGGGGGACAAGGTCAAGCGCTGGAAAGTCGGTGATGAAGTGGTCATTCACTGCAATCAGGACGACGGCGACGATGAACATTGCAACGGTGGTGATCCGATGTATTCGCCCAGCCAGCGGATTTGGGGTTACGAGACACCTGACGGCTCGTTTGCTCAGTTCACCAATGTTCAATCACAGCAACTGATGCCGCGCCCGCAACACCTGACATGGGAAGAAAGCGCGTGCTACACGCTGACGCTGGCCACAGCATATCGGATGTTGTTCGGCCACCACCCACACGAGCTAAAGCCCGGTCAGAATGTTCTGGTCTGGGGCGCTTCGGGTGGATTGGGTTCATATGCGATCCAGTTGATCAATACTGCGGGTGCGAATGCGATTGGCGTCATTTCCGACGAGGACAAGCGTGATTTTGTCATGTCGTTGGGCGCAAAGGGTGTGATCAACCGCAACGATTTCAACTGCTGGGGCCAGATGCCCACGGTCAACACTGACGAATACAAAACGTGGTTTAACGAGACCCGCAAATTCGGCAAAGCGATTTGGGACATTACAGGCAAAGGCAACAATGTCGACATGGTGTTCGAACACCCCGGTGAAGCGACATTCCCTGTGTCCACGTTTGTGTGCAAACGCGGGGGGATGGTTGTAATCTGTGCAGGAACAACCGGGTACAATTTGACCCTAGACGTACGTTACATGTGGATGCACCAAAAGCGCCTGCAAGGCAGCCATTTTGCGAATTTGCGTCAAGCAAGTGCAGCCAACCAGTTGATGCTGGAACGTCGCCTCGACCCGTGTATGTCCGAGGTGTTTAGCTGGGCTGACATCCCCGCAGCCCACACAAAGATGCGCAAGAACGAGCATAAACCCGGAAACATGGCCGTTTTGGTTCAATCTCCTAAGGTCGGGTTACGAACATTCCAGGACGCAGGCGGCGGTTCTTGAACCGACCTTGCAGGGGATAGACAGTGACGCGGCATCCCCAGGGCTGCCGCGTTTTTGTTTGGTCAATGGCACAGTTTCATACAGTTAGCGGTAGCAGACCCGCTATAAATGTGGGGGGCAAAGACGTGAATAGGCCATTAACCGTTGCCGTGTTAGGATTGGTTGTTAACGATAAATTAATACAAAAGCGGGAGAATTGACATGGGTAACGATTGGATCATCCACGTCTTGGCTGATTTGCAAACCTTTGCGAAAGGAAACGACCTGCCGCTTCTGGCTGTCCAACTTGAACAGACCGCATTGGTGGCAACCGCCGAGATTACAACCACCACTAGGGACACGCCGCGTGCGGTGTGCGGGGACACTGTTGAATCTCGATCGCTTTTTGCACAAACTGGACCAGGCCACAGCGCTTGAGGAGTTGCAACATCTAGTCCTTGGGCTCAGGGACATGTTGAAAATCAAACATGTTGTCTATCATTGGGTTAGCGCCGATGGTGAACAATACGGGTTTGGAACATACGATCCAAAGTGGGCGCAACGCTATCACGACAAAGAATACCTCAGGATAGATCCTGTAGTATTGGGATGCTTTCGCCGTTTTCACCCCGTGGATTGGAAAAAACTGGATTGGTCGGCAAAACCGGTGCGGGAATTCCGGCAAGACGCCATCGCACATGGTGTCGGCAATCAAGGATACAGCGTCCCGATCCGTGGCCCAAACGGCCAATTCGCGCTTTTGACCTTGTCACATGATACAACTGACGAGGATTGGGCCCAGTTCACGCTGCGCCATCAGCGAGAGTTAATACTACTTGGCCATTTCCTAAATCAAAAAGCACTGTCATTCGAAGCGGGCCGATCGCTTGAGCCTGCGCGCCCGCTGTCCCCGCGCGAAATGGATACGCTGACGTTTCTGGCAATGGGCTATAGCCGTAGCCAAGTCGCCGAGATGTTGTCGATCTCGGAATATACCCTGCGCGCCTATATCGAAAGCGCTCGCTTAAAATTGGGTGCGACCAATACAATTCACGCGGTGTCTCGGGCTTTGACCGAAGGTCGGATAGTCGTAGGCGGGTCGGCGCGCGCGGCGGCTGGCGGTTGGCCCGGCAGAGAGGCTCCGCTGCTAGACGCCGTCTGAGTTAACCTAGCGTACGGTGGGTTAAGCACATCGATACGCGACCAGACTGATGTTGCTTCCAGTTTAAAGCTGGAGAGCAACCAATATGATCAGATATATCTCGGCCCGCGATTTGGCCGACACGCCCATCCTACGCGACAGCATGTTCCGCGATCGTGCACTGCAATTTTCGACCAGATTGGGGTGGGAAGTCACCGTAGATGCGGACGGTTTTGAAACCGACGAATACGATAGAATTGACCCGTTGTATGTCATCTGGGTTTTACCAGACGGGACCCACGGTGGATCAATGCGCTTGTTGCCGACAACAGGGTCGACGATGGTGAACGATCATTTTTCCCATCTATTGACCGACGGGCCGGTCGCGTCCCCCATGATCTGGGAATGCACGCGATTTTGCCTGAACGATGCAGCCCCTCGCGGGGTCGCTGCGGCCCTGATGCTGGCCGGAGGCGAGGTCATGCGGGCGTTTTGCCTGACGGACCTGTTGGGTGTATTCGACGCGCGAATGGTCCGGATCTATCGCGCAATCGGCGCCAGCCCACGAATTCTGGGCGCGTCTGGCGAAGGACGTGACAGGATTAGCGTCGGGTTGTGGAAATTCCGCCTAGAAGACCGCGCCAAAGTTCTGCGCCGCGCCGGCCTGTCATCGCAGATTTCGGAACATTGGTTCGAGCGGTCCTTTGGCCATCCGATCATCCAGCCAATGCGGGCATAACCGCTGGCGGTCTACTTCGACGGTCTATAGGGTGCGCGCATGAGCGCACCCACCATCACATTTTCAGACGACCAAGCCGCCGCTTGGGACAATATTGTTGACGCTTTGCGCCAATCCGGCGTTGATCTGCATGACAGTCTGCTGATGCCACCATCGTCGAACGTCGCATCGGTCCAAGCCGTCATTGGCAAGGCGGGATCGGGCAAGACGATGCTGTTGGCGCGCATGTACGAGGCGCTAGAGGAGGCGGGCGTTGACGTCATTTCCGGTGATTGGGAAGGACGCAAGAAAAAGGACCGGCGCACATTGGCGATCCTTGCGCCAACGAACAAGGCCGCGTCTGTGTTGCGCAACCGTGGTGTCCCCGCAACGACCATCCACAGGATCCTCTATACGCCGGTCTACGACCCCGAATATGAAAAGGTGGCCGAATGGCTGGCTGGATCAGGTGAACGCCCCGAGATCGAGGGGCTGACCGACATTGCGCTCGATCGCGCCTTTAGCAGCTATCAGGTCAACAAATCCATACCCGCCGCATTGGCGGCTGCGGGGTTGCGCGGATCGGATTTCATCACCGGCTGGAAACGCCGAGAAGACCCGATGGACATCGGGTTTGTTGACGAAAGCTCGATGCTGGACGCCAAACAATTCGAAGACCTACAAGAGATTTTTCCGACGCTGATCCTGTTTGGTGATCCTGCGCAGTTGCCTCCGGTTCAAACAAGTGGCGGGATGGTGTTTGAAACCTTGCCCGAAGGACGCGTTCATACGCTCGAGCGGGTTCACCGTCAGACGGCAGATAATCCGATCCTTGATCTGGCGCATGCTTTGGCTGACCCGATGGTGGATTTCTACGCGTTTGAAAAGCTCGTGGCCGAGGCTGCCGCCCGCGACGAAAGGGTGGTTATGGCTCAGCGGGTCGAGGCGGATTTGATGTCGCGCTCGCCGGTGTTGGTCTGGCGAAATGCAACGCGTATTCGTCTGATCCACGCCTTTCGTGCAGCCTATGACGCGCCGGTTGACGAACTGCTGGAAGGCGAGCCGTTGATCTGCGACGGGATCGAATTGCCGATGAAACACCGTAAAAAGCGGCTCGACCTCGAGGCGCGTGGCCTGATCAAGGGCGCGCAAGTCATTTATCTGGGGCCGGGACGCAAACCGGGGTTCAGCCGCTTACACGTGATCGGCGCAGAGGACCCTCAGGTCAGTGCCGCATCCATCGTCAAAATCGAACAGGAGGGCGACGCAGAACCATTTATCCCGTTTGCGGCCCGCATGGGGGCGACGTTTTTACACGGGGCTGCGGTCACCATTCACAAAGCCCAAGGCAGCCAATGGAACACCGTCCAGGTCTTTGCTCCTGACATCGAAATTGCGGCACGTATGGGGCGGGTTGAGGCGGGTCAGCCGTTGTGGAAACGTCTGGCCTATGTTGCAATCACGCGCGCCGAGACCGAGCTGCGCTGGGTTGTGCGGAACCGTTTGGGCCGCCCCACGTCACCGTTGTCCGTGGATGACCTAACCGTAGCACCCGCACCGCTAGAGCTGACGAGCGGTGAGGATTAGCGTCGGAAAATACTGAATACGGCGCTGGCCAGCCAGCCCGAGGCGATGGCAATTGCCAGCGACATCAGACCGTATAGCAGGGCGTTCTGATGTGCCAAATTATACAGCCAACGTTCCAACCCGACCTTTTTGACAGGAATGTCGGTTTCAAACGTGTCCACTATGCTGCCGTCACGGGTCAAATAGATTTTGGCCTGATAGTCCCCTTCGGTCAGGTTGGCAGGCAATGCGATTTCGGTCCGAAATAGGGTGTCCGCCTCAAAATCGACCGATCCCTCCAAGGTTTGATACAACTGTTGATCGGTACGAATACGCACCAGCGCGTTTGAAAAATTTCGACTGTCCATCACATTGTTTCCGACCGTCCGGATTTTGGATCGCAAGGTAATGCGCGCCGTCAGGTCCTCGGTTGCACGCAAGACGTATTCGAGCGGGGCAGAGGTGGCGACGGCGTAGAATGACGGAGCGCTATCGATTTGAACATCATCGGTGTTGACCCAAATGCCCAGCCGTTTGTCCTTGCGCCGGACGGTGACCGGAAGCTCGGGGCCAGACACAGTCACAATCACACCCAGCGCGCCTTCGCCAACTGGGCTGTCGCGTTTAATCGCGCCAAAAATCAGGATCTCTGACCCTTCGAAGGTGGCAGTGATTGCGACCTCGTCTTGGCTAAGTCCCAAAACGATTTCTTCGGCGCGGACGGGGGCGGCGAGCAGGATCAGCAGGGCAATCAAAATACGCATCAGTGGCCCCCTGTGCCCAGCGAATACAGCTCGGACGGCATAACCAGCAAGTCAAACGCCAGCTTGCCACAAACTGCGAGCACCATCAGCGCCAGCAAAATGCGTAACTGTTCGGCCTTTAACTTGACGCCGATCCGTGTGCCAATCTGGGCACCCACAACACCACCGACGAGCAGTAGGACAGCAAGCACGATATCGACAGTATAATTTGTCGTCGCGTGCAGCATCGTGGTGAATGCCGTGACCAGAATGATCTGGAACAACGAGGTGCCGACGACAACTTTGGTTGGCATGCCGAGCAGATAAATCATGGCAGGCACCATGATAAACCCGCCGCCGACCCCCATAATCGCGGCCAGAATACCAACCACGACGCCCACCATCAGCGGCGGGATGATCGAGATATACAGCCCCGAAACCCGGAATTTCATCTTGAAGGGGAGGTTGTGCACCCAGTTATGGCGTCTGCGCGTAGATCGCGCGCCGCCCGGTTTTCTGGACTTGCGGATTGCAGACAGGCTTTCGATGAACATCAATCCACCGATAACCCCTAGGAAAACAACATAGCAAAGCTTGACGAGCAGATCGACTTGGCCCAAGGCGCGCAAATAGTTGAACACCAACACGCCAAGTGCAGCGCCGACCAATCCGCCTACTTGCAGGACCAGTCCCATTCTGATGTCGACCGTTTTGCGTTTGAAATGTGCAAGCACACCCGAAAACGAAGACGCAACAATCTGATTGGCTTCTGTTGCGACGGCGACTGCGGGGGGGATGCCGATAAAAAACAACAGCGGGGTCATCAAAAAACCGCCGCCCACGCCGAACATGCCAGACAATACGCCCACGATTCCGCCCAATCCGAGTAGCAGGAAGGCATTCACCGAAACTTCGGCGATAGGAAGATAAATCTGCATGAGCTGTCCGAGGGCAAATTGTTGGCCGCTGCCCCTACCAAAGACGCAATTTTCATCCGTGTCAAACGGTTGCGGGCGGAACATCCCTAAATTTTAGGGTATTCCGCCCCGTGGACCTAAAGTCCTATTCTTTCTGGCCTTATCGCTCTTTGACGTAGGGTTCGCCACCGGCGCGCGGTGGGACGGCCTTGCCAACGAAACCAGCGAGGATGATCACCGTCAGGATGTATGGCAGAACGTCCAGAAGTTGACCGTTTACCTTGAACCCTAGCACACCCTGAATCACGTCGGGGCGCAGGGCCAAAGCCTGCAAGAACCCGAACAGCAAGCAGGCATAAAGCGCGTGCCAAGGGCGCCATTTGGCAAAGATCAGAGCAGCAAGCGCGATGAACCCGCGTCCTGCGCTCATATCTTTGACGAAACCGGCTTGCAGGGCAGTGGCCAGATATGCGCCAGCGATACCACATAGGACACCACAGATGATCACCGCTGCATAGCGCAGCCCGTTGACCGACACACCAGCCGTATCCACGGCGGCGGGGTTTTCACCGACCGCGCGCAGCCGTAGGCCGAACCGTGTCGAGAACAGCACCCACCAAGTCAGCGGCACCATCAACAGGGCGATATAGACAAGCATCGTGTGCCCCGAAATCAGCTCGTAATAAATCGGGCCGATGATGGGCAGGTTTTGCATCGCCTCGGCAAACGGCAGGGTGATTGGGTTAAAACGCCCATCCCCCGATAGCTGGGGGGTGCGCCCGCCTTGCCCGAACCAGCTTTGGGCGACAACGACGGTGATGCCAGCCGCTAAAAAATTGATAGCAACACCCGATATCAACTGGTTGCCGCGGAATGTTATCGAGGCCAGCCCGTGGATCACCGACAAGACCAGTGACGCGCCGATACCTGCCATTAGGCCAACCCAAGCCGATCCAGTGACAAAAGCCACAGCCGCCGACAGGAAAGCTGCGGCGAGCATCTTGCCCTCTAGTCCGATGTCAAAGATGCCAGCACGCTCGGAATACAGACCTGCGAGGCAGGCCAGCAGCAAAGGCGTGGCAAGGCGAACGGTGCTATCAAGCACTTGAAGGATGGTAAGCAGATCCATTATGCTGCCCCCCCTTTGTTGCGGCGCAAGGCAAGGAACATCCGTTCCAGTGGCATTCGCACCATATTGTCCAACGCCCCTGTAAACAGGATCACCAAGGCTTGGATTACGACGATCATTTCACGCGGGATCTTTGTCCATAAGGCCAGTTCCGCGCCACCTTGGTAAAGAAAGCCGAACAAAAGGGCCGCGACAAAGACGCCGAACGGGTGGCTACGCCCCATCAGGGCCACGGCGATACCGATGAACCCTGCACCCTCTACCGCATTCAGGACCAGACGCTCGGCCTCGCCTTGCACGTTGTTGATCGCCATCATGCCGGCCAGCGCGCCCGAGATCAGCATGGACACCATGATAATCTTGGTCGGGCTGATGCCTGCATATTTGGCTGCAGATTCCGAATGGCCAAAAGCGCGAATTTCATAGCCCAATTTGGTCTTCCAGATCAGTGCCCAGACCGCAAAACAGGCCAGAACTGCGACAAAGAAGCTGATGTTCGCGGGGGCCGCCTTGGAGAATTCAATCCCAAAGGTGCCGAGGATCTCATGCATGTTTGGCAGATGGGTCGCCTCGGGGAACTTGCCTGTTGCAGGCTCCATCGAGCCGGGTTTTTTCAACGCACCGATGAGCAGATAGTTTAGCAAGGCTGCGGCAATAAAGTTGAACATGATCGTGGTGATAACGATGTGACTGCCGCGTTTTGCTTGCAAATACGCAGGGATTGCGGCCCAAGCGGCACCAAAGATCGCCGAGGCGATAGCACCCGCGATTAGCGCGATCGACCAATGTGGCCATGGCAAATAGAGGCAGACAAGCGCGACACCAAGGCCGCCGATCATCGCCTGACCTTCTCCGCCGATGTTGAACATGCGTGCATGGAAGGCGATGGAAACTGCCAGACCGGTAAAGATAAAGTTGGTGGCGTAATACAGCGTATAACCCCAGCCGTAGCTGGACCCCAGCGCCCCGTCGATCATCAGTTTGAGGGCGGCAATCGGGTCTTCGCCGATAGCGAGGATCACAATCGCGGACAGGATCGCGGCCAGCAGCAAGCTGATGAGCGGCACGAGGATCACCTCGGCCCATTTTGGCATCACATCCATTATGCGGCCTCCCCGTTTGTCATTCCGGCCATAAGAAGTCCCAGTTCTTTTTCGTCAGTTTCCATTGGCAGACGTTCGCCCATGATCTGCCCGTCAAACATCACCGCAATGCGGTCGGACAAGGACAGGATTTCCTCAAGCTCGACGGACACCAGTAAGATCGCCTTGCCTTGGTCGCGCAGCGCGACGATCTGCTGGTGGATAAATTCGATTGCGCCGATATCGACGCCACGTGTTGGCTGACCGATCAATAGCAGGTCGGGATTACGCTCGATCTCGCGCGCCAAAACGATCTTTTGCTGGTTGCCTCCGCTAAAGCTTTTGGCGGCGAGGCGTGGATCGGGGGGGCGCACGTCAAAGCGTTCCATCTTTTCGACCGTGTCGGCCTTGATTGCGGCGTTGTCCATCAGCAACCCGCGCTGGTATTTTGGATCGTGATGATAGCCAAAGGCCACGTTTTCCCACGCGTGATAGTCCATAATCAGACCCTCGCGTTGGCGGTCCTCTGGAACATGGGCAATGCCACGCGCGCGGCGTGACCGACCATCGGATTTGGCACCGGTCAGATCCAAGGGAACACCATTCATCGAAATAGAACCGGTGGCTTTTTCATAACCGCCCAGCACCTCTAACAGTTCTGACTGACCGTTTCCGGCAACACCGGCTATGCCCAGAATTTCACCTGCCCGCACGTCAAAGCTAACACCTTTTACGCGGTGCACACCTTTGTCGTCGGTCACGTTCAGGTCACGGACTTCGAGGATGGTGCCGCCGGGTTGCGCAGGGGCCTTGGTGACCTGCAGCAGCACCTTGCGCCCGACCATCAACTCGGCCAACTCAGCAGGGCTGGTATCAACGGTTTTGACCGTTGCCGTCATTTCGCCGCGCCGCATCACACTGACGGTGTCGGTGATGTCCATAATTTCGCGCAGTTTGTGGGTGATCAGAATGATTGTTTTACCTTCGCGCTTGAGGTTCTCAAGAATGCGGAACAGGTGATCGGCTTCGGCGGGGGTTAAAACGCCTGTGGGTTCGTCCAAGATCAGGATATCGGCCTTGCGATACAGCGCCTTGAGGATCTCGACCCGTTGTTGCATTCCCACGCCGATGTCTTCGATGCGCGCGTCAGGATCGACGTTCAGTTCGTATTCTTCCGCCAGTGCGGCCAGTTCGCGGCGCGCGCGCGACAGGGACGGGCGCAGCAGACCGCTGTCTTCGGCGCCTAGAACGATGTTTTCCAACACCGTGAAGTTTTCAACCAGTTTAAAGTGCTGGAACACCATGCCGATGCCTGCCGCGATGGCCGCTTGACTGTCAGGGATCGCTGTCTTTTGACCTGCAATGAACACTTCGCCCGCGTCCGCCTTGTAGAACCCGTATAAGATCGACATCAGTGTTGATTTTCCCGCGCCATTTTCGCCGATAATGCCATGCACAGTGCCGGGCATCACACGGATCGAGATGTCTTTGTTGGCTTGCACTGGGCCAAAGGCCTTGGAGA
Source organism: uncultured Roseobacteraceae bacterium (assembly GCA_964022195.1). GTDB lineage: Bacteria > Pseudomonadota > Alphaproteobacteria > Rhodobacterales > Rhodobacteraceae > Yoonia. The sequence goes on along the minus strand of CAXIAS010000032.1, from coordinate 8,828 downwards.
TGCCTTTGAGTTCGATGGCTGGGGCATGGGTCATGGAGATCACCGTTTTTGCGGATGGCAAAGGGCCGCGCCGTGGATACGACGCGGCCCCTCGTGTTTCTTGGCCTTAGGGAATTCTTTAGAATTCAAAACCCGGGCAAGTTTCATCCGAGTTGTAGTTGTGCACAGAAATCGCACCGGACGAGATGTCGTAAGCGGCCTCGAAAACAGCTGCTTTCATCGCGTCGGACAGCAATGCGTCGTTGTGCTCATCCAAGGCAAAGCCAACACCACGGTTGTTCAGGCCCATGACGTTAAAGCCGGTTTCCAGATCCGCACCAGCTGTGAAGGCTTCGTAAACTGCGTTGTCTACGCGCTTCATCATGGATGTCAGAACTTTGCCTGGGTGCAGGTGGTTCTGGTTGCTGTCGACGCCGATAGACAAAATGCCTTCGTCAGCGGCTGTTTGCAGAACGCCTACGCCTGTGCCGCCCGCAGCTGCATACACAACGTCAGCGCCTTGGCTAATCTGTGCTTTTGTCAGCTCAGAGCCTTTTACCGGGTCATTCCAAGCGGACGGCGTTGTGCCTGTCATGTTGGAAATTACTGTCACGTCTGGGTTCGCCGCTTTGGCGCCCTGAACATAGCCGCAGGCAAAGTTACGGATCAGCGGAATGTCCATGCCGCCGATGAAACCAACTGTGTCTGTCTCGGACGCCATCGCAGCCAGCATACCCACAAGGTATGAACCCTGCTCTTCGGAGAAGACGACTGAACGGACGTTGTCTTGGCCAACGACCATGTCGATGATTGCGAACTTGGTGTCAGGATAATCTGGTGCGACTTCTTCCAAAGCAGAAGCGAAGGCGAAACCAGCCATAACGATCGGGTTATTGCCGTTTTCAGCAAAACGGCGCAGGGCCTGCTCGCGCTGTGCGTCGGACTGCAGCTCTACTTCGTCAAACGAACCGCCGGTTTCGTCGGCCCAACGCTGTGCGCCGTTGAACGCAGATTCGTTGAAGGATTTGTCGAACTTGCCGCCAAGGTCAAAGATGATGGCAGGATCAGCCAGTGCCGCAGTCGCGGTTAGGGCCAGTGCAGCAGTGGCGCTGAACATTTTCGTCATAAGGGTCATGAAGTTTCTCCCGTCGGTGTTATGGGAGGGGCCAGCAGTGACCTTCCCCCCGAAAAGCCTGCCCGAGCGTTGCCGGACTATGGGCTAGATAAGGCAAGATTGGGGGCAGAGGGTCAACCGCTTTTTCAAAGTGGGGCTTGATTTTTTGACCGATTGGTCAGGAAAATTTTCAGACGAGGTCGGAAAACTTCAATTCCATCAGTAATCCATCAACTGGCTGGCCGTCTGCTTTTTTATAATACTGGGGGCGGCGTCCGGAAATTGAAAAATTATGTTTATAATACAATAATTTGGCCTTCGTATTGTCTTCGGCCACCTCCAAAAATACACGATCGGCACCAGCGGCCTGCGCAAGGCCCAAGAACTGCGCCATGGCCGCATGCGCCCGCCCTTGCCCCTGAAAATCGGGGTCGGTTGCGACCGTGAGGACCTCGGCTTCGTCGACGATCACGCGCCCCAACACAAAGGACGTCGCGTCACCTGACAGAATCACACCCCTTTGGCTCAGCAGTTGCTTGAATTCATCTGGTGACCAACCGCGTGCGTCAAAAAAGGCGGCAGCATGGGTCGCGGCCAATTCTTGGGGTGTCATGGTAATATGGTCGGGGCAGCGTGACGCGCGGGGGCGGCGTCAGGGGGTTTGACGTAATGCGGAACCGGAGCTGCGGCATCGTGAAACGGCAAACGGTGCGCGGCTACTTGCAAAAGCGCGTGGGCAATATCGTCAACCGGCACTGGATCAACTGGCGGCGCGCCTTGCGCAATAGCCTCGTGAATTGCGGGCCCTTGCGGCTGCCCGTCTTTGAACAATTGTTGATACCGGTGGTTGCGCGGGGCGGGCAAGTAGACAGGCCCGTCCGAAATTTGCCTAAGCTCGAAACTGCTAATCCCGATTGCCGGGACACCAAGGCCAAGCGATAATCCCCGGATCGTCGAAACAGCGATCCGTATGCCGGTAAAATTGCCAGGACCAACGCCGACGGCCAAAGCCGCCAGATCGGACCATGTGTGCCCCGATTGGTCCAACACCTCTTGCGTGAGCGGTAGCAACCTCTCGGCTTGTCCCTTGGACATGTTTTCGTGGCGCGCGGTGATGTGTCCATCCGCCGAAAGAACCCCGACAGCACAATGATGCCCAGAGGTATCGATACCCAGAATTATTGGCCCCGTCATGGCCGCGACCACGTCAGCGGTTTGGTCGGATGGCGGATCAGTTGGCCCTTGGCCTCTAGGTCCAATTGCACTGTTTTGGCCCACCAGCCCGCAGTCGCCCCTTGCGGAAACAAGTCTTGGGGTAAATGGGCCTTGGCCGCGTCTTTGATGTCTTTGGCGGTCATCGGGTTGGACGACATGACCTCTAACATTGCGTCGTGCATGGCTGAGTATTTGGCCGCGTCAACATTGGTGACTTGCCCCGGAACATTGACGTTTTCGACGGCGATCTTGGTCATGGTTTAGGCCGCGACGGGGCGGACCTCGACGACTTCGGGGATGTAATGACGCAGCAGGTTCTCGATGCCCATTTTTAGGGTGAGTGTCGACGACGGGCAACCTGCGCAGGCACCCTGCATATGCAGATAGACGATCCCGCGCTCGAACCCGTGGAACGTGATGTCGCCGCCATCTTGGGCAACTGCGGGTCGCACGCGTGTGTCCAGCAGCTCTTTGATCTGGTCAACAATCGCGCCGTCCTCGCCGGTATGTTCAGCGTGACCGGATGCAGGTTGTGCCGCGTCCGAAATGACAGGCTGGCCGGATTGGAAATGTTCCATAATCGCGCCAAGGATCGCAGGTTTGATGTGATCCCATTCACGGTCGTCAGCCTTTGTCACCGTTACAAAATCGGTGCCAAAGAATACGCCGGTCACGCCGCCCGTTGCATAGATGCGCTGTGCCAAGGGCGAGGCCGCGGCGCTATCGGCATTCGGGAAATCCGCGGTGCCCATTTCCAGAACGGTCTGGCCGGGCAGGAATTTCAAGGTTGCGGGGTTCGGTGTAGATTCGGTTTGGATGAACATAGGATCAGCCCTTTGATAGCAGCCCTGTTGATATGCGCCCGACATTACAGTTAGTCAAGGTCGGTGGGGTTGTTAGGTCAGGTTATGGGACGTCAGTTCCAAGAACGCGGCGATGTTCATGCCGATGTGCGATAGTGCTGCCAGACCAACAGTGCCGGTCCTGGATCGCAAATAGGTCCACAAAACACCGCCCCCCATCGCACCGGCCAGCAACGCCAGCGGACCACCCGTAAGCGTTACCCCTTGCGCGGCCAGCAGCGCGACATGGCAACCCGTGAACAAGGCGACCCCTAGGCCCATTTGCACAACCGTCGCGCTGTCGGTCTGCACGGTGCCCCTCCAGAACAGTTCTTCTAATGTGCCATTGCACACCGCGATCCCGATCACGATCAACGCAGCCCAGATCGGGATGGGGGCCTGCCACAAAGTGTAGGTCGCAACGCAGCCCACCATGACGACCGGAAGCAGTGCCAAGCCAAATAGCCGCTTTGTCACTTTTCCCAGCGCCAGCTGGTCTGCCCGCGTGCCGCGCCAGATCAATATCGGGATCAGCACACATGTCCAATAGACCGTCAGTGTTCCAAGATAGCCCCAGATTGGCGTGAATTGTGTCGTCAGATACCAACAAACTAGTGCCAGAAACGGCACCGAGACCAAAGCCCCAAGGGCGGCTTTACGGTCCATATCAGGTGATCGCTTCCAGCCGTTCCTTGGACAGATCGCCTGGCACAATAGTGAACGGAACTGGCATGCTGCCGGACTGGCGCGACAGGGCCGTGACCAGCGGGCCTGGACCTTTGTTGTCGGTGCCGGCACCCAAAACAAGCACACCGATATCAGGGTCTTCTTGGATTTGGGCCATGATTTCGGTCAAAGGTTCGCCCTCGCGGATCACCAGCTCGGGGTCAACGTTTTGTTTGTCGCGCATCCATTTGGCGAAAACCTCGAAATGGACTTCGATCCGTTCGCGGGCCTCATCACGCATGATGTTGCCCACGCCAATCCAGTGATTGAACTCTTCGGGTTCAATGATCGATAGTACTTCTACGCCGCCGCCGGATTTGGCGGCCCGCATTGCTGCAAAGCGCATTGCATTCAGGCATTCACGGCTGTCATCCAGCACGACTAGAAACTTGCGCATAGGTGTCCCCTTTGGTTGGGGGAAGTTTGCCGTAATGCAGGGGCGCTGGCAACAATAGAAAACCGACTACTGTGCCTCGGCAATCAGGGACATGATGTCGAGGCGTTCATTGACCATTTTCAGAGACCCGTCAGGGCCAAAAGGCCAATCGCGGCGCGGTTTGTCGACATAGAGTTCGACACCGTTTTGATCGGGGTCACGGAAATAGACCGCTTCGCTGACGCCATGGTCTGCGGATCCGTCCAATGGAACGCCTGCGTCCAGAACGCGTTTGATGACAGCACCCAGCGCGGCGCGATCGGGGTATAGAAATGCGCTATGGAATAGGCCTGTGTGCCCGGCCGGTGGCGGTGTGGCCCCTAGGCTGTCCCATGTGTTCAGGCCAATGTGGTGATGGTAGTCGCCCGCGGCCAGAAACGCGGCTTGGTCACCATAGCGTTGGGTGACGCGGAACCCTAACAAATCGCTATAGAAAGCGAGGCTTTGATCGATATCCGAAACCCGAAGGTGGATATGTCCGACGGTGGCATGATTGGTCATTTGGGTCGTCCTTTTGTGGTTGACCCTGACCTAGTCGGTTTGACTGTGCGCGCAAACTGCGATGCGCGCACATCAAAGGTGCCTAGCCGCGCAGCATGCCGACGATGTCGTAGGTCTGACGCAAAATTGGTTGGGCAATTTCGCGGGCGCGGGCAGAGCCGTCGGCAAGGATGCGGTCGATCTCGGCTGGGTCGTCCATCAAACGGCCCATCTCTTCTGCGATTGGCGACAATTTGGCGACAGCAAGGTCAGCCAACGCAGGCTTGAATTTGCCCCACTGGGCACCTGCATATTCGCCGATCACATCCGCAGGGGTGCTGTCGGACAATGAGGCGTAGATTTCGACCAAATTGCGTGCTTCCGGGCGATCGGACAGGCCTTCGACGGTTTCAGGCAATGGTTCGGGGTCGGTTTTCGCCTTGCGGAACTTCTTGGCGATTTTGTCGGCATCATCGGTCATGTTGATGCGTTCCATATCGCTTTCGCCGGATTTGGACATCTTTTTGGTGCCGTCGCGCAGGTTCATCACACGGGTCGCGGGGCCATCGATGACTGGCGTCGTTTCGGGAAAGAAATCGACCTTGTAGTCGTGGTTGAACTTGTTCGCGATGTCGCGGGTCAGCTCAACGTGTTGTTTTTGATCCTCGCCCACGGGCACGTGGGTCGCGTGATACAGCAAAATGTCAGCGGCCATCAACGCAGGATAGGCGTATAGGCCTAGCGACTGTTTTTCAGCGTTCGACCCAGCTTTGTCCTTGAACTGGGTCATGCGGTTCATCCAGCCAACACGGGCGACGCAGTTGAAAATCCAACCCAATTCGGCATGGGCCGAAACTTGGGATTGATTGAACAAGATAGATTTGGTCGGGTCCAGGCCAGCAGCCAAATAGCCTGCGGCGACTTCTCGTGTTGCATTCGCCAGCTCGGCAGGGTCCTGCCAGACCGTGATCGCGTGCATATCCACGACGCAATAGACGGTTTCCATCTGGCCTTGCATGCCAACAAAGCGTTTGATTGCGCCTAAATAGTTACCTAGCTGCAAGCCACCCGAAGGTTTGATGCCTGAAAAGACGCGAGGGGTGAATTCTGTTTTGCTCATCATTGCGGTCCGGTCTGGATTTGTCTGGTGTCGTCGCTTACCCATGCCAGACAGATAGATCAATTGCCAGACCCGAGGTGTCAAATGGACGATGAACCCGTAGTGAACCCGATACCTGCCGTGATTTTGGCGATTTGCATGGTTGTTATCGCCGTCGAGCTGGTCCTGACGGCCGCAGGTGCGGGGCTGATTGGCGGGCCTGCCGGAATTGGTTGGCGGCTGGGTGTTGTGCAAGACTATGCATTTTCGCCCGCTGTTCTAGATCGTATCTGGTCCCTCGGAGATTTCGACCCTGATCTGCTGAAACGGTTTGTGACTTACGGCTTTGTGCATGGGGATTTTATCGGATCCTGCTTTGCTGCTGCATTGATTTTAGCGCTGGGCAAGTTTGTGGGCGATGTTGTGCGCCCTATCCCGACATTGATTATCTATTTCGGCAGTTTGATCGCAGGAGCAGTCGCATTTGGCCTGTTTCAATCTGGCGCGACGCCTTTGTTCGGGGCGTATCCCGCCATTTATGGTTTGATCGGAGCCTATACCTATCTGCTATGGGCGATCATTGGCGCGCAGGGCGGCAACCAGATGCAGGCGTTTCGCCTGATCGGTTTTTTGTTGGGTTTACAACTGCTGTTTGCAGCGTTGTTCGGGACCGGTCCGATCTGGATCGCGGAACTTGCGGCGTTTGTCACTGGCTTTGGGCTGGCTATTGTTTGCGCGCCAGGTGGATGGGCGGCCTTGGTCGCAAAGCTGCGGCGCGACTAGCGGCGCAGCGCACCTTTGAATTCGGCTAAGCGGAACGCGCCGATTAAATGGCCAGTTCCAAAGTAGCTGACGATCCCGACCACAACCAAGATCAGCAGGGCAAAAACCCGCCCGCCGCCATCCAACATGGGTGCAAGCGCCCAAGCAGCCCCCCATGTAATGGCGCCCATCAGCACAGAAGCCACGATGACGCGACCCAATCGCGTGATTAACCGTGCGTCGGGTTTGGCCGCGTCGCCCATCGTCTTGGTGCCGCGCCACAGCATCCAGACCATCGCCCAAGCGGTCGCGGTTGTGCCAACGGCGGCTGCGGTAAATCCGATCACGGGGGACAGTCCAATCGCCAAGGCCGCATTCAGGATCATGGCAGCTAGCGCGTAATAAAACGGGCGTTTGGTGTCCTCGCGGGCGAAAAACAACGGCTGCAATGTCTTTTGCAAGACAAAGGCAGGCAAACCCGCACCGTAGATGGCCACAGCCAAAGCCGTCGCGGCGGTATCGTTCGGGCCAAAAGCACCGCGTTCATATAAAACAGAAACAAGGGGCACAGGGATGGCGATGAGGGCCACAGCCGCGGGAATGGTCAGAGCAAGGCTGATTTCAGAGGCGCGGTTAAATGCATCGCGCCCGCCCGCGTCATCGCCCGCGCGCAAACGGCGGGACAGATCAGGCAGCAGCACCACGCCGATGGCAATCCCCACAACGCCCAAGGGTAATTGATACAGGCGATCTGCGTAGTTCAGCCATGCAACGGCCCCGTCAAAGAAGCTGGCGACTTGACGACCCACAAGCAGGTTAATCTGGATCACGCCGCCCGCAAGGGCCGCTGGGGCTGCGATTATCGCAAGGCGTTTTAGATCGGGTGTAAGCTTTGGCAGACCAAAACGAAGCGGATACCCCGCCCGCTTGGCCGCGATCCAAACCAAGGCAAGTTGCGCGATACCCGCAACAGGCACGGCCCAAGCAAGGGATCGACCCACGACTTCTGCTGCGGGCCCAACCAAGAGAGCGGTCAGAACAATCACAATCACAAAGATGATGTTCAACAAAACAGGCGCAGCAGCTGCGGCGACAAAGCGCCCTGTCGCGTTCAATACGCCAGACAACAAGGCCGATAGCGAAATGAACAGGATATAAGGAAACGCGATACGCCCGTAGACCACCGCAAGGTCAAAGCGGCTGTCACCGATGAACCCGCTCGCCATAGCCGTCACGAGCCATGGCATAAGTAGGATCCCGATGGTCGTGAAAACGGTCAAGATAAATGCCATCCCAACAAACGCGTCTTGGGCAAAACGCAGCGCATCGTCGCGGCCTTCTACCTTTTTGGAAAACATCGGCACAAAGGCCATGTTGAATGCGCCTTCTGCAAAGAAGCGGCGGAACAGGTTGGGCAAGGAAAACGCGACAAGAAACGCTTCGGCCACGGGACCCGTACCAAGGTAGGCTGCGATCAGGATGTCGCGGGCAAACCCCAAAACGCGGCTTAGCATTGTCCATAGCCCGACCGTTAAGAACCCTGCCATCAGGCGGACCTGTTTCATGTATTTGCCCTTTCGGCCCCTTGCACGATAGCCTCGCGCAGCTTTTTCTCTAGCTGGTCACGTTTGTCTTGGGAATGGAATTTTAGCCCCACCATGTCTTTGACGTAGAAGGTGTCCACCACTTGTTCGCCGTAGGTCGCGATGACGGCACTGGCGATATAGACATGATTTTGTGCAAGAGTTCGGGTCAGATCAAACAGGACTCCGGGACGGTCACGGGTGTCGACTTCAATGATTGTGTAGAGTTCCGAGCCTTCGTTATCAAAGGTAATATGGGTGGGCACGCGAAAGGCGCGTTCACGTTTTTTGATCTTGTCGCGGTCTTTCAGGGCCTCGCGGGCGACCACGTCACCCGCGAGGGTCTTGGTGATCATTTGCCGCAGACGGGGCAGGCGGCTGCTGTCATAGGGGTTGCCGTCATTGTCCTGCACCCAGAACACCGCTGTCGCATAACCGTCCTTGGACGTGAATGTGCGCGCATCCACGATGTTCGCACCAACTAGTGCGAGCGCACCGGTCATCCGGCTGAACAAGCCCGGGTGATCGGCCATTGCCAGACATATACGTGTCGCATCACGGTCGTCATCGGGCATCAGGTCTATCGCTGCCA
>CAXIAS010000031.1:0-27645 GCA_964022195.1 uncultured Roseobacteraceae bacterium | reverse complement strand
CGAATGGTCTCAGCAAGGCCTCGCAGACGAGGCATCAATCACTGGCGGGCTGACTGGCACGACCGCCAATGGCGACATTACCGTTACGACAACCATCGCACAGGGCGCGAACTTTACAGATGCGTCGATGGAAACCAGTGACACGCTTTATGACTATAACGGTCTGAGCGATACATCGTCGATCAACCTGCAAGGCGGCACATCGCAAACATCGCCTGAAGCTGTGACAATGACGTTGGATTTTTCTGCCAACGCACCGGGTCTGGCTGGCGAAGTATCAAATCTGACATTTGGCATCTTTGACCTTGATGAATTGTCCGGCCAATTCGCCGATCAGGTGATCATTACAGCCTATGATGCGGACGGAAATGAAATCCCTGTCATCCTGACCGCGGGCAACAACGGGCTTGTCACAATGACAAGCGGCCCGGGCAGCTCTGAGATTGCGACGGCAAACACCGGCGCAGGCAACACAAGCGAATCGAACGTCGACGGCTTTCTTCAGGTCGACATCGCCGGTCCGGTTGCTCAGGTTGTGATCGAATACCTCAATGTTGACGTCGACTATGGCAACCACGCCATTCGGGTTGGCGACCTTGAGATGACGACGATCCCCGAAGAGCCCGAAACAGGTAACGACGACCTGATCACCGGTGATGCGGGTAACGACGTGATCTACGGTCAGGGCGGCAATGACACCATTGATGGTGGCGCGGACAACGACAGCGTCTACGGCGGCCTTGGCAATGACACCATCACGGATTCGGGCACGACTTCCGACTACATCGAGGGTGGCGCAGGCGAGGATTCAATCGACGCAGGCGCCGGCGATGATATTGTCTACGGTGGCGCGGACAACGACGATATCGCAGGCAACCTTGGCGATGATTCGCTGTATGGCGGCGAAGGCGCCGACATTGTCGATGGTGGCGCGGGCAACGATCAGCTGTTCGGCGGCGCAGGAGACGACGAAATCTACGCCTCTTCGGGCGACAACACGGCCCAAGGCGGAACCGGCAACGATTCTATCTATATGGGCACAGGAAACGACGTTGTTTCCGGTGACGACGGCAACGATACGATTTACGGCGGTGGCGGCTCTGATACGATCACGGGTGACGCAGGCGACGACCTGATTGATGGCGGCGCGGGCGACGATACCCTCGTTGGCGGTATCGGCAACGATAGCGTTGTTGGTGGTCAGGGGTCGGATCAAATCATCCTTGGCAACGGCTTTGGCACCGACACGATTGATGGGTCCGAAGACGCAGGCGACACGGACATCGACGTTCTTGATGCCTCTGGTATGACCACGGACACAACGTTGGACCTGTCGGGTGCAGATCCCGAGGCGGGGACGCTGACCGACGGAGCCAACACAGCGACGTTCGACAATATCGAAACTGTAACGCTCGGTTCCGGCGACGACAGCGTCATCGGTTCAGACGGAGACGATAGCGTCACTGCGGGCACGGGTGCTGACACGCTGAACATGGGCGCGGGCAACGACACCATTGATCTGGGCGCGGGCACACCCGATGGTGACGCCGATGTGATTGTGCTGCAGGACGGCTTTGGCGACGATGTGGTCAACAGCTTTGACGCACCGACCCCGAATGGCGACGGCACATTTACAGGCATCGACACGCTGGACGTGACCAACCTGTTTGACCTGCCGCCGGGCGATCCTGATCGCACGCCGGTTATGACCAACGACGTGGTTGTCACTGACGACGGGTCCGGCAACGCGCTTTTGACCTTCCCCAATGGCGAGACGATCACATTGATCGGCATCCCGTCTGCAGAGGCTGACAACCCGTTCTACCTGAACGCCATCGGCATTCCGATGCCCGACGGCACAGTCGAAGGCACCGCGGGCGATGACATCATCGACGGCAGCTATACAGGTGACCCCGATGGCGACATGGTCGATGGCGATGACGCGATCCTTGCTGGCGACACCGACAACGATGACCTGATCTACGGCTACGCTGGCAACGACAGCATCACAGCCGGCGACGGCCACGATGAAATCTATGGTGGCACCGGTAACGACATCATTTCGTCAGGTGCCGGTGATGACACTGTATCAGGTGATGCGGGCAACGATACGTTTGAGATTGGCGCCAACGAAGGCACGGACACAGTCATCGGCGGTGAGGTCAGCGACGCGGGCCAAGGCGATGTTCTGGACCTGAACGATACAAACGACATCACTGTTACAGCAACCGGCGACGAAGCGGGAACAGCCCAAATCGGCACCGGAAACGTCACCTTCTCGGAAATCGAGACGATCCAAACCGATGCGGGCAACGACACTGTTGATTTGTCTGCCTCGACTGTGGGCATGGGCGTTCAGACGGACGCAGGCGATGACACGGTTGTTGGTTCGTCTGGCCATGACACCATCGTGGCCGGGTCCGGCAACGATCTGGTCGAAGGCGGCGCAGGCAATGACGACATTGATCTAGGCACCGGCGACGACACTGCGATCCTGAACAACGGATTTGGCGACGACACAATCGATGCCGGAGAAGATCTGGGCGACACGGACATCGACGTTCTTGATGCCTCTGGTATGACCACGGACACAACGTTGGACCTGTCGGGTGCAGATCCCGAGGCGGGGACGCTGACCGACGGAGCCAACACAGCGACGTTCGACAATATCGAAACTGTAACGCTCGGTTCCGGCGACGACAGCGTCATCGGTTCAGACGGAGACGATAGCGTCACTGCGGGCACGGGTGCTGACACGCTGAACATGGGCGCGGGCAACGACACCATTGATCTGGGCGCGGGCACACCCGATGGTGACGCCGATGTGATTGTGCTGCAGGACGGCTTTGGCGACGATGTGGTCAACAGCTTTGACGCACCGACCCCGAATGGCGACGGCACATTTACAGGCATCGACACGCTGGACGTGACCAACCTGTTTGACCTGCCGCCGGGCGATCCTGATCGCACGCCGGTTATGACCAACGACGTGGTTGTCACTGACGACGGGTCCGGCAACGCGCTTTTGACCTTCCCCAATGGCGAGACGATCACATTGATCGGCATCCCGTCTGCAGAGGCTGACAACCCGTTCTACCTGAACGCCATCGGCATTCCGATGCCCGACGGCACAGTCGAAGGCACCGCGGGCGATGACATCATCGACGGCAGCTATACAGGTGACCCCGATGGCGACATGGTCGATGGCGATGACGCGATCCTTGCTGGCGACACCGACAACGATGACCTGATCTACGGCTACGCTGGCAACGACAGCATCACAGCCGGCGACGGCCACGATGAAATCTATGGTGGCACCGGTAACGATACAGTCGACGGCGGCACTGGCAGCGACACGATCTATGGCGGCACCAATGATGACATCATCAATGGTGGCACAGGTGATGACACGCTGTTTGGCGGCAATGATCAGGACACATTTGTCCTAGACGCAGGCTTTGGCACGGACACTATTCAAGGCGGCGAAGGCGGCACAGACAACGACACCGTTTCGTCCACTCAAGACGTTGACATGGTTGTCACAGCCACTGGCAGCGAAGCAGGCACGATCACTGACGGCACATCCACTGCCACCTTCTCTCAGATCGAAGTGATCGAAACCGAAGGCGGCGATGACACTATCGATCTGACAGCGGACACAGCTGGCATGACTGTCGATTCCGGTGCAGGGACCGACACGGTCGAAACCGGCACTGGCAACGACACAATCGTGTCTGGCGCGGGTGACGACGTTGTAGATGGCGGTCTTGGTGACGATGACATCAACACTGGCGCAGGCGACGACACAGTTGTTCTGAATGACAACTTTGGCGACGACACCATCGTTGGCGGCGAAACAGGCGAAACCGCGGGCGACCACATTGACGGCTCGGCATTGACCCAAGACGTCACTGTTGACCTGACTGCCCCAGAGGCTGGTACGATCTCGAACCTGACCGACACCGCCACGTTCAGCGAGATCGAGGAAATCACAACCGGTTCCGGCGACGACACGGTCACCGGTGGTTCGGGCAACGATGTTGTCTCGACAAGCGGCGGCAATGACACAATCCTCACGACCGGTACAGGGTCCGACACTATCGACGCAGGGGCTGGCAACGACAGCATCACAGTGTCCGAAGGTGACAGCGTCGCTGGCGGAACTGGCGATGACACCATCATCCTAGAGGATCTGGGCGAGCCTACAAATGGCACGATCACCGTTGCTGGTGGCACGGGTGGTGAAACCTTGGGCGGTGGCGATACGCTGCAGCTGGGAACGCTTGCTGACCTGTCCACACTGGTTCAGACCAGCGACGGCATCAACGCCGACGGAAACGAGACATTCTCGGGTTCGGTCACGCTGGATGATGGCACGATCCTCAACTTCTCCGAGATCGAGAACATCATCTGCTTTACGCCCGGCACGCGGATCGCGACGCCTCATGGCGCGCGCGATATTGCGGACCTCAAGGTTGGCGATATGGTCGTAACCCGTGACCACGGTTTGCAGCCCATTCGCTGGATCCAATCGCGCACTGTGCCTGCAATGGACAATTTTGCCCCGATCCGCATCCGCCCTGGCGTTGTGACAGGTCAGGAACGTGACCTGCTCGTATCGCCTCAGCACCGGATGATGTTCAACGGCTACCGCGCGGAATTGCTGTTCGGCGAAAGCGAAGTACTGGTTGCAGCCAAGCATTTGGTCGACGGCACCCACGTCACCCAAGACATGGGCGGCGACGTCACATACATCCATATGATGTTTGACGAGCACGAAGTGGTCTATGCCGAAGGTGCGGCCACCGAAAGCTTCCACCCAGGTGACGTCGCTCTGAGCGCAATCGCCGATCCGGCCCGTGAAGAATTGTTCGCACTGTTCCCAGAACTGCGCACAAACCTTGGTGGCTACGGCTCAACCGCACGCCGCTGCTTGAAAAAGCACGAAGCTGGCCTGCTACACGTCTGATCGAGCACCGAACTGCTCGCCTCGATTGGATCTATGCCCTTGCGCCTGCCTGCCAGCGGGCGCAAGCGGCGCCAAATGCCTTAAACAGTGGGCGCGACACCGGATCGGTGGCCGCGTTCCATTCAGGGTGCCACTGCACTGACATTGTGAACCCGGGTGCATCAGCTATGTAGATCGCCTCGGGCGTGCCGTCGGGGGCGTGCCCGTCAATGACGACGCGCGGCCCAGCCGTGCAGATCCCCTGCCCGTGCAACGTGTTCGTGCGCACGGTTTGCGCGCCCATCACCTGATGGAATGGCCCGTCTCGGGTGAATGTCACATCGTGGCGCAGTTCGAATTTTTCCTCCAGCGTGCCGTCAGGCGGCATACGGTGATTGTCACGCCCGGGTAGATCACGGATTTCGGGGTGCAATGTGCTGCCCATGGCGACGGCCACCTCTTGGAAACCGCGGCAAATACCGATGATCGGCTGGCCCGCCTCGATACAGGCGCGGATCAATGGCAGCGCCAGTCTGTCACGTTCTCGATCAAATGCGCCATGGGCCTCGGTTTCGGCACGACCGTATTCTTCGGGGTGCACATTCGGGCGACCACCGGTGAACAGAAAACCGTCGCATGCGGCCATCAAGTCGGCCACCCCTGCGGCCATTGGGTCCGCGGGCACAACCACCGGCAACGCACCGCACACGTCGGCAACAGCCGCCGTGTTCATTTTGCCTGCTGCGTGAACGGGATAGCTATCGTCAATCAAATAACTGTTGCCGATGATACCAATGACTGGGCGGGGCATGAGGACTCCATTCTGGTTTACAAAAATGTAGCCCGTGTTGCACCACAGTTAAAGACCCGGCTTTGCCCTGTTTTGTTGGCATCAAAGGCGCAGCGAACGGGTTTCATGGGTTGCACCGGACGGGTCGCCCGCTAATGTCCGGCCAATCTTGGAAAGGGCCAGACATGACAGACACGACCCCGCAACCTTTGCTTTTGGAAAACTATCGTGCGCCGTCGCACCTCATCAACGATGTGACGCTGACGTTTCACCTAGATCCCGACTGCACGCGGGTCCGGTCCAGAATTGAGTTCACCCCCAACCCCGACAGTGAGCAGTCGGATTTTTCATTGGATGGCGAAGACCTGAACCTGATTTGGGCCAAAATCGACGGCTCCGAGGTTACACCGACCGTGACGGGCAAAGGGCTGACCTGTTTGGTCCCCGACGGCCCCTTCGTCTGGGAAGCAGAGGTCGAGATCAACCCCGCAGCCAATACCTCGCTTGAGGGGTTGTATATGTCGGGCGGCATGTATTGCACCCAGTGCGAGGCAGAAGGTTTTCGCAAGATCACATACTACCCCGACCGCCCCGACGTTTTGGCCCCGTTTACAGTGCGCGTCAAAGGCGACTGTCCGGTTCTGTTGAGCAACGGAAATGTTGTTATGCAAGCGGACGGAGTGGCCGAATGGCACGACCCATGGCCCAAACCGTCCTACCTGTTTGCACTGGTGGCCGGTGATCTTGTTGCGCATTCCGATACGTTTGTGACCATGTCAGGCCGATCGGTCGATCTGAATATCTATGTCCATGCAGCTGACATAGATAAATGCGATTTTGCGATGCAGGCGCTCAAGACGTCCATGACATGGGACGAAGAGACCTATGGCCGCGAATACGACTTGGACGTTTTCAACATTGTTGCGGTCAGCGACTTTAATTCCGGCGCAATGGAAAACAAGGGATTGAACATTTTCAACTCGGCCTATGTTCTTGCGTCTCCGGAAACGGCAACCGACACGACCTATACCCAGATCGAAGCGATCATCGCACACGAGTATTTTCACAACTGGACCGGCAACCGGATCACCTGCCGCGACTGGTTTCAGCTGTGCCTAAAAGAGGGGCTGACCGTGTTCCGCGATCAGCAATTCACAGGCGATATGCGCGGCCACGCAATCAAGCGGATCGACGATGCGATTGTGATGATGGCCCATCAGTTCCGCGAGGACGGCGGCCCTCTCTCCCATCCTGTTCGCCCCTCCAGCGTGATTGAAATCAACAATTTCTACACCGCCACAGTCTATGAAAAAGGCGCCGAGGTGATCGGCATGCTCAAGCGGTTGGTCGGGGACGACGCCTACTACCGCGCGTGCGATTTGTATTTCACCCGCCACGATGGTCAGGCCGCCACGATCGAGGACTGGCTGGCCGCATTTGCCGACACGACAGGGCGGGATTTGACCCAATTTGCACGGTGGTATTCCCAAGCAGGCACCCCCCAAATCCACGCGAATTGTCAGCAAGAGGACGGCACGATGACGCTGACATTGCGTCAAGAATTACCACCCTCGGCCGATGGCAGTCCAAAAGAGCCGCAAGTCATCCCGATTGCCGCAGGTGTAATCGCACCCGACGGGTCCGAGGTGATCCCGACAACTACACTTGAATTGAACAACGTCACGCAAACGTTTGAATTTACAGGGATACCTGATGGTAGCGCCGCGTCGGTCCTGCGCGAATTTTCGGCCCCTGTGGCATTGCATTACGATCAATCCGATGCCGAAAAAAGCCACCTCTTGGCTTATGACACCGACCCGTTCAACCGCTGGAAAGCCGGACGGTCCTTGATCGAGGACGCGATTTTCCAGCTCGCGACCCAAGAAAAATCGCCCTCGTCTGAGATGGTGGATGCGCTGGGTCGTGTTTTGATGGATGACACAGCCGATCCCGCATTCCGCGCATTGGTTTTGACACCACCGGGCCTGTCTGAAACGATCAGCGACTTTGCTGCGCGCGGCACGGTTCCCGACCCCGATGCGATCTATCTGGCCCATGACGCGTTAAAAACGCAACTCGCGCAATCCTTGTTGGATCCGCTAACACGCAGTTATTCGGCGATGCAGATTTCAGGGCCCTACACCCCCGATGCATCCAGTGCAGGACAACGCGCATTGGGTAATTGCGCGCTGGCCTACATCAGCCGCCTCGACGGAGGCGATCTGGCTCGGCGTCAATTCGCAGCTGCTGATAATATGACCCAACAACAGGCCGCACTGACCGCGCTGTTGCTGAACGGGACAGGTGCGCCCGAGTTGGCGCGATTCTTTGACCAGTGGCAGGACGACAAACTGGTTTTGGATAAATGGTTTGGGCTGCAAGCGGCCTGTGCGGCCCCGGATCAGGCGGCAACCGTTGTGCGCGATTTGACCCAACACCCGTTGTTCGACTGGAAAAATCCCAACCGGTTCCGCGCCTTGTTGGGCCGTTTTGCAGGAAACGTCGCCGCGTTTCACCAAGCGGACGGGTCCGGCTATGAACTGTTGGCCGACTGGATTATCAAGCTGGACCCCGCGAACCCGCAAACTGCCGCGCGGGTCACGTCGGCATTTGATACATGGACCATGTTTGACAGCGACCGACAGGTTTTGGTCAAGTCGCAACTGGACCGGATCATCGGCACATCAGGCCTTAGCCCCGATGTCTCCGAGATGGCGTCGCGTATCAGAGGCTAGTCGTCACGGGCTACCGCCTGCGTCGCGGCCCGCCAGCCCGCGCCCGTGGGGCGCAGGTTTGGCCGGACCGCATCAATCGACGTGCAATAGGTTTGCTGACGGGTCCAGTTGGCCATCTCGGCAATCTTTTTGGGTTTGGTCATCGGGCCCCAGTCTGCCGCAACGCCCCGCCAACGGGAATCGCGCACTGCAATGACGCGATCACGCGCCACAGTCACCGCCATGATCCGCGCCGCGCAGGACAGGTTTTCGACTGGATCCTTTAGCGCCTCCCCCGTGCGGGCGCGGCAGCCATAGCGTCGCGCCGTATCGGGATAGATTTGCAGCAAACCATACCACAGATCCCCGCCGCCCACCGCGCGCGGGTTGTAGGTGCTTTCGTGTTTGGACAGGGCCGACATCATACCAACCCAGAACGCGCGGCGCAGCTGGGGCGGGTTTTGCGTATAGGCCGGGCACCAGCGGTCAATGTCGCGTGGCACGATGGTATGCAATCCGTCGCCATAAGCGCCTACCGCGGCCATCGCGGTGCGGGTCCATAACTGGCCACCTTGCTTGAAATCCCAACGGGCGTGAGGCTGGAATGCAGCCCGAGCAACCGGGCGCACGGTGGCTGGCATCGTCTCGACCGTGACAGGATAGCGCAGCATGTAATCAGGTCGCGCGACCACTCGCACAGCAGCCAGCTGTGATGCCTGTTCGGCCTGTTGAACCGACGCGGCCTCAATACGGGAATAGGGGCGAAGCTGCGCATCCGCGGACCCGGTTCCGGCCAGCCCGAGCGCCAGAATCCCCCCCAAGATCATGCGTGTTAATGACATGGACAGCAATTTGCCCCGATCAGGCCCGAAAAAGCAACCGTTTGTGCCTGTCATCCACCTTGTTCTGCCCGCGCCTGTGGCATAGAACCGCCACAACACCGCCATTCCGGAGACTGACATGCTTGACCTGACATATGACGCGCCCGCCCCCAAAGTGATCGCAGGCGCCAAGGAAGACTGGGAACTTGTGATCGGCCTAGAAGTCCACGCGCAGGTCGCAACCAAGGCCAAGCTGTTTTCCGGTGCATCGACACAATTTGGCGCCGAACCCAATAGCAACGTGGCCTTTGTGGATGCGGGTATGCCGGGCATGTTGCCAGTCATCAACGAAGAATGCGTCGCCTATGCGGTGCGCACTGGTTTGGGCCTAAAGGCTGAAATCAACTTGATGTCCGCCTTTGACCGCAAGAACTATTTCTATCCTGACCTTCCGCAAGGCTATCAGATTTCGCAGTTGTATCACCCGATTGTTGGTGAAGGCGAAGTGCTGGTCGAGATGAACGATGGCACAGCCCGCAACGTCCGGATCGAGCGGATCCACCTAGAACAAGACGCTGGTAAATCCATTCACGACATGGATCCTGCGATGTCGTTTGTTGACCTGAACCGCACCGGTGTCGCCTTGATGGAAATTGTGTCCAAGCCAGATATTCGTGGCCCCGAAGAGGCCGCAGCCTATGTCGTAAAACTGCGTCAAATCCTGCGGTATCTCGGCACCTGTGACGGCAACATGCAAAACGGCAACCTGCGCGCTGACGTAAACGTATCCGTCTGTCGTCCCGGCGATTACGAGAAATATCAAGCCACCCAAGACTTTGGGCACCTCGGAACCCGCTGCGAGATCAAGAACATGAACTCTATGCGGTTCATCCAAGCCGCGATCGACTATGAAGCCCGCCGCCAGATCGCCCTGATCGAGGACGGCATAGAGGTCGTGCAGGAAACACGCCTGTATGACCCGGACAAGAACGAAACCCGGTCCATGCGGTCCAAAGAAGAAGCACACGACTATCGCTACTTCCCCGATCCCGACTTGCTGCCTTTAGAGATTGATCAGGCTTGGGTTGATGATATCGCGGCGACCTTGCCCGAACTGCCCGACGCCAAAAAAGCGCGGTTTATCAGTGACTTTGGCCTGTCCGATTACGATGCCTCTGTTCTGACCGCTGAAGTCGCCAACGCGGCATTCTTTGAGGAAGTGGCCCAAGGTCGCGACGGCAAACTGGCGGCGAACTGGGTGATCAACGAATTGTTCGGTCGGCTCAAGAAAGACGACCGCGACATCGCCGACAGCCCGATCTCTGCGTCACGTTTGGGCCAGATTGTCAGCCTGATCAAATCAGACGCGATTTCCGGCAAGATTGCCAAAGACGTCTTCGAAATCGCCTATACCCAAGATCGCGATCCAGAAGAAGTGGTCGAAACGGAAGGCATGAAGCAGGTCACCGACACTGGCGCGATTGAAGCCGCCGTGGACGAGATTATCGCCGCAAACCCCGCACAGGTCGAAAAAGCCCAAGCCAATCCTAAATTGGCGGGATGGTTTGTCGGTCAGGTGATGAAGGCGACCGGCGGCAAGGCCAATCCTGCCATGGTTAACAAACTCGTCAGCACTAAACTGGGGCTCTGAGCGCCGACATCAGCGAAATGTGTCGCCATGGGCTTAAGCCCATGGGTACCCGGATATGCGGGTCCGACGGTTGTGTGTTGGCAGCGACGCTGGCCTCAGGTCGCAGGCGATTCCCTAGCGTAGCACCATATCTTTGACGTGGTGCCCTGCCCGCCTACTACAGCTAGCGTTTTGATAATTCCCCCTGTGACTCCTTGGATTTACACGAAATAATTGCTACAAGCGCCTGTGCAAAAATGAGGTAATCCCATGTCGCAATTCGAATACAAAGTCGTCCCTGCCCCCACTAAAGGCCTCAAAGCTAAGGGCATCAAGACTGCACAAGACCGTTTTGCACATGCCCTTGAGCAGACAATGAACCAAATGGGAACCGACGGCTGGGAATACCAGCGCACAGATACATTACCCTGCGAGCAGCGGTCCGGCCTGACGGGCAAGACCACGACCTTTCAGCACATGCTTGTGTTCCGTCGCACCATTGATAGCGACGCATCGGTTCTGCCTGTTGTGGCCCCAATTGCAACAACGATGACGTCCGAGCCCGAAGTGGTCGCCCCGTCGGTCGCGCAACGCACGTCAGAAACGCTGGTTTCAACCGACGCGCCCGCCGCAGTGGCCGATCTGAACCAATCAGAGGCCGCCCCGCGCAAAGAGCCGCAGGTCGCCGCCGAATAATTAGCCAAGATCAAGCGCAAGGGCATGAATGCGGGCAATTATCTCTGCCCCTAATGCCGCATGCACAGCGCGATGTCGGGCCAACCGGCTCATTTGCGCAAAGCTGTCATCCTTGAGTTCGACCCGCCAATGGCTTTCGCCGCTACCGTCATCGCCGGCATGACCTGCATGAAGATGGCTTTCGTTAACCACCGCAATCTGCGCATTGGGGAAACTTTCCCGCAATGCATCCTGAATCTCTTTGTCCAGCCCCATTTTTTTCGCTCTGCCCCCTTCTATCTGACAGCCAGAGGTTTAAAGTCTCTTGGTCGAGTCGGAAAGCACGAGAAGTAAAATGGATAAAAAAGATCCCTTCGGGTTTGATATGTCGGTATCTACCTCAAAGAAAAAGAACCCACGCGGTCGGCGGGGCATGTCAGGTGCGTCCGAGACGTCAACGCGGGTTTGCGACCATGACGGCTGTTCCGAGGCCGGAAAATTCCGCGCACCGAAATCGCCTGACACGATGGATGATTACTTTTGGTTTTGCCAAACCCACGTGCGTGAATACAACCTGAAATGGAATTTCTTTGACACCACATCCGAGGCCGAGATCGCAGCCCAGATGGACAAAGACCGTGTATGGGACCGGCCGACCAAACCGTTTAAACGCAGCGCAGAAGAGATCGCTTGGGCGCGGCTTGGCGTTGATGATCCGCATCAGGTTCTTGGGGGCAATGCAACACAGAACCCTGGCCGTGGGGCCGCAGTCGGGCGCAAGCTTCCTGCGACCGAGCGGCGCGCGATGGATATCCTAGAGGCGCAGGATAATTGGACAAAACCCGAAATCCGCAAGGCCTATAAGGCACTTATCAAGGTTTTGCACCCTGATATGAACGGTGGTGACCGTAGCCAAGAAGAACAACTGGCCGAGGTCGTTTGGGCATGGGACCAGATTAAACCCAGCCGCAACTTTAGGGATTAATAGCGTAGCGGCTCGTCTGGTTGTGGCAACTCGACGGCAAAAATACTGTCGCGTTCGCGGCGCCATTTGATCGCCTGCAAATGTGCCCCGACGATGGCTCCGCACCAAACAATCGCCAGTTGCGGCGTGTTAAAAAAGGTCATGATCGCACCAAACGGGCCAAACATCGTGCCGTATAGCGGCAAGATCAGGGTTCCTGCAGCAACAGACGTCAAAAAGCTGATGATCAGGAACCCTAGAATGAGATGCAACAAACCCCACCGGCCCTCGTGTCCCAACCATTTGAGGCACAGGACCGTCGACCACGTAGCCCCGAGTGCGCCACCAATACCATTCCATAGAAAAAACCGGTCAGCGCCCCTGTCCGCCAGCAACATATCGGTCGCGAAAATGGCAACGATGGCACCACTGATCGCGACGACCAACAGACCATAGCCCAACGACCGCTCGCCTCGCGAGAACTGAAACACATCAGAAAACAATTTTGTTCGCCCGATTAACCATCCACATTGGGTATCACGTCCCGACGCATAGTCCCACGACGAGGTCGGAAACTTAGTGTTTCCAAAACGTCGCCAGACGCCCGAAATTCACCTACACCGCAACGGATGCAAGACAGGCCAGCTAGGCCGCTCGGAACACCAACGAAACGCCGTTCAAACAATGGCGTTTTCCTGTGGGCGCCGGACCGTCGTCAAAAATATGTCCCAAATGGCTTCCACAACGGCGGCAGTGACACTCGGTTCGCACCGAAAAAAGTTTGCGGTCATCTTTGGAGCCGATTGCATTTGGTAGGCTTTGGTAAAAACTGGGCCAGCCGGTGCCGCTATCGTATTTGGCACCGCTGGAATACAACGCCAGATCGCAACCGCGACAGTGGTAAACGCCAGCAGAATAGACCTTGTCCAACGGACTGGATCCGGCCCGTTCGGTCGCCTCTTCTCTCATGACAGCGAACTCAAGATCGCTAAGCATTGCACGCCATTGTGCATCCGTGCGTGTCACTTCAAATGTCTGGGCCCGCACAGCCGCAGGAAAGACAAGGCCGGATAAGGCAGCGAGGGTAAAGGTGCGGCGGTTTTGCAATTTGGTTTTCCTTTCTAATTGGCGTGATTATGTCCAAGCTGCAGTTCGGAAAACAGGGGTTTCGGGCCAGTGCACGACCATGTGATGATCCCGTTACCATTTTGCTGGCCAACCCAAAGCCACGTCAAACCAGATGAAACCACCCGTGTCATTGCGCTATACCTCACCACCAACCTCCGAAACCCGCCGGCGCATCTCTTGTCGTTTGGCAGGTTTCACGCGGTTGCGATCAGCCCTGTCTTGAGGCTCGCGCAGTTCATTACACGAAACGACGTTGCAATTCCCCAAACCGTAGGGTGTGATGATCAAATCCACGCGGGGTTCCCCTTGAAAGGGCAGCAATAATCAGGCATCCCAGCCTAGACAAATAGCAATGACAAATGCCAGCCAGAAAAGGGCGCGTAACTATGGCCGACGGGACGATCGATATGCAGGCAAAGCCGGACGAAGAAATCTCGGTTCGCGAGGTGTTCGGCATCGACAGTGACATGAAAATCAAGGGTTTTTCCGAGCGCACCGACCGCGTCCCCGAGATCGACAGCACCTATAAATTTGACCCCGACACGACCCTCGCGATCCTTGCGGGCTTTGGCTATAACCGCCGCGTTATGGTGCAGGGGTATCACGGCACGGGTAAGTCTACGCACATCGAACAAGTGGCCGCGCGCCTGAACTGGCCTGCGGTTCGTGTTAATCTGGACTCACACATCAGCCGCATCGATCTGATCGGTAAAGACGCGATCAAACTGCGCGACGGCGTGCAGGTCACTGAATTCCACGAAGGCATCCTGCCGTGGGCCCTGCGCAACCCTGTAGCCATCGTATTCGACGAATATGACGCTGGCCGCGCCGACGTTATGTTCGTGATCCAGCGCGTGCTGGAAGCGGACGGCAAACTGACGTTGATGGACCAGAACGAGATTATTACACCCAACCCGTTCTTCCGCCTGTTTGCCACCGCAAACACGGTCGGTCTGGGCGACACGACGGGTCTGTATCACGGCACACAGCAAATCAACCAAGCGCAGATGGACCGTTGGTCCCTCGTGGCGACCTTGAACTATCTGTCCCACGACGCCGAAGCCGCGATTGTTCTGTCAAAATCCCCACATTTCAACACCGAAAGCGGCCGCAAAGTGATCAGCCAGATGGTCACCGTCGCCGACCTGACCCGCACCGCGTTTATGAACGGCGATCTGTCGACAGTTATGTCGCCCCGCACCGTGCTGGCATGGGCCGAAAACGCGCGCATCTTCAACGACGTAGGCTACGCCTTCCGCCTGTCGTTCCTCAACAAATGTGACGAGCTTGAGCGCCAGACAGTCGCCGAATTCTATCAGCGCTGTTTCGACGAAGAACTGCCAGAAAGCGCCGCCAGCCTCAGCCTTGGCTAGGGTATTTAGACAGGAGCCGAACCATGAAAACACGAACACTTGCGGCGCTCGGCGTCATCGCCTCTTTGACCGCGTGCATGCAGCCCCCGACCCCTGAACAAAAACGGACGCTGTTAGAAAGCCGGCTCAAGATGGCAAAGATAGATCAATCCGATTGGATCATGGTCGGGGCCGAAGGCTTCAAGCGACCGGTAGATGTCATTCGAGTTTCGCCAAACCGCGCAGTCGTTGTGCCCGTTGCAGGGAAACTGCGTTACGTCGACATCGAGGAAGCTGCACGGCTGGCGACCGGTTGTTTGGCCCGCGCGACACCAGAGGTATACGCGGCCGCCAAAAACGATCCCACTCTGCTGCTGTCACAAGAGAAAATGCGCATGTTTGACTATCGGCTTCCTGTCAATTTGACTTGCTAGGACGCACTGCAATTCGACCTCATACTTTGACCTGTCTTTAAATAAGGCCTAACCACTGGCAAATCGGACAAGAAACCTTTGAACAAACCAACCGACAACCCAGCTGATCCGTTCAAAAAGGCGCTCGCCGAGGCGACCAAAGTCATGGCGGACGACCCTGAATTGGCGATCAGCTATTCGGTCGATCCTGCGGGGCAGACCGCCGACAGCATTCGCCTGCCACAGGTCAGCCGCCGCATGACCCGTGAAGAGGTTCTGCTTGCGCGCGGCACGGCGGATGCGCTGGCGTTGCGCCACAAATTCCACGACCCCAAAACAGCTGCCAAATACATGCCTCAGGGCCAGATGGCGCGCGATCTGTACGAGGCGATGGAAACCGCGCGGGTCGAGGCCGTGGGCGCACAACATATGCCCGGCACCGCAGGCAATATCGACGCGAAAATCAGCGATGAGGCACTGCGCCGTGGCTATGACAGCATCACCCAAGCCGCCGATGCGCCGCTGGCGACTGCCGCTGGGTATTTGATCCGCCACCTGACCACGGGCCGTGACCTGCCCAAGGGGGCCGACAACGTGATGGAGCTGTGGCGCGGCTTTATCGAAGATCACGCAGGCGACACGCTCGATAACGTCTCTGATTTGCTGGCTGACCAGCAGGCCTTTGCGAAATTTGCCCGCCAGATGATCGCTGATCTGGGCTATGCGGACCAGTTGGGCGATGACCCCGACGGTCAGGATGATGATCTCGACGACGAGGCAGAGGCCGGCGACGATCAAGACGATCAGCCCGACAATCAAGGCAACGACGACAGCGACGGCGAAGAGCAAGAGGCCGCCCCCGAGCAGTCTCAGGAAGAACAGCAAGATGCCTCCGAGGCCCAGATCTCGATGGACGATCAGGCCGACGCTGAGATGGGCGAAGAAACCGAAATGCCCGACGGCGATGCCCCGCAAGAGCCGCCCGCCCCCCAGCCAATTTCTGATGCCGACCCCGATTATCATGTCTTTTCAACCGACTATGACGAGGAAATTCTGGCCGAAGATCTGGCTGAGTTGGCAGAGTTGGAACGCCTGCGCGCCTATCTGGACCAACAGTTGGAGCCGCTCAAGGGGGCAGTGTCCCGACTGGCCAACAAATTGCAGCGCCGCCTTCAGGCCCAGCAAAACCGGTCATGGGAATTTGACCGCGAAGAGGGAATCCTCGACGCCGGGCGCCTGGCCCGTGTCGTGGCCTCGCCTACAACCCCGTTGTCGTTCAAGGTCGAAAAAGACACCGAATTCCGCGATACTGTCGTGACCTTGTTGATCGACAATTCCGGCTCGATGCGCGGGCGGCCGATTTCAATCGCGGCGATCTGTGCGGATGTGATGGCCCGAACGTTGGAACGCTGTGCGGTCAAGGTCGAAATCCTCGGGTTCACCACCAAAGCATGGAAAGGCGGGCAATCGCGCGAAAGTTGGCTTGCCAATGGTCGCGGGGCCACTCCGGGACGCCTGAACGACCTGCGCCACATCGTTTATAAATCCGCTGACGCCCCTTGGCGCCGTGCCCGTCCGAACCTTGGCCTGATGATGAAAGAAGGCCTGCTGAAGGAAAATATCGACGGCGAAGCACTGGAATGGGCGCACCGCCGGATCATATCGCGCCATGAGCAACGCAAGGTTCTGATGGTGATTTCTGATGGCGCGCCGGTCGATGACAGCACCTTGTCGGTCAACCCAGCGAACTATCTTGAAAAACACCTGCGCGACGTGATCGCAATGGTCGAGAAACGCAAAGCCGTTGAATTGGTCGCGGTTGGCATCGGCCACGATGTGACCCGCTATTACGACCGCGCCGTCACAATCACCGATGTCGAACAACTGGCCGGTGCGATGACAGAACAACTGGCAGCCTTGTTTGACAACGACCCTCGCAAACGCGCGCGGGTCTTGGGTATGCGCAAGGTCGGCTAACTCGCGGGCGTTTGCGCTTATTTGTGTGGTTATGATATTTTTCGCCGCAAGGACCTATGAAAGGGCACGATATGTTTCAGGATTTTTCGGTTTCTTCCTCCCCCGAGCAAGGCCCACCCCGTCTGGCGCAGTTGCGCCGCCTTATGGCCGAACGCGGGATTGACGCCTATATCGTGCCGCGCGCCGATGTCCATCAGGGCGAATATGTCTCTGCGCGGGACGCGCGGCTGGCATGGTTGACCGGATTTACCGGATCAGCAGGGTTCTGCGTGGTCTTGGCCGACAAGGCAGGCGTCTTTATTGATGGGCGTTACAAGGTGCAGGTCCGCGAACAGGTCGCGGAGGTCTATACGCCTGTCAATTGGCCCGCCACCTCTGCTGCCGACTGGATCAAGGATAACCTGCCTCGGGACGCGCGTGTGTCGTTTGACCCGTGGATGCACACCGTGACCGAGGTTAAAACCCTGCGCGACGGGCTGCCTATGATGGACCTGCAGCCTTGTGACAATCTGGTCGACCTGATCTGGGACGATCAGCCCGCGCCCGCCACCGCGCCGTTTTTTGAGCATCCTGTCGAATTTGCAGGCGAGCCCCATCAAACCAAGCGCGAACGGCTGGCCGCTGACCTAAAGGCCGATTGCGCCGTGATCACCCTGCCTGACAGCATTGCCTGGCTGTTGAACATTCGCGGGGCCGATATCGAACGCAATCCGGTACCGCAAGGCTTTGCATTCTTGCACACATCGGGCGCGGTTGATCTGTTTGCGATCCCAGGCAAGGCAGATGCAGTGCTTGACCATCTTGGACCGGATGTCACCCTGCACGATATCGCCACGTTTGACACCGCCTTGGGCCAACTGACGGGATCGGTCCAGATCGACCCGAAATCCGCCCCCCAAGCCGTGCAGCTGACCCTGTTGGCACAAGGCCGCGACATCATCGAACAACAAGACCCCTGCGCCCTGCCAAAGGCGTGCAAAAACGACGTCGAAATTGCTGGGGCCAAATCCGCAGCCGCGCGCGACGGAGCGGCGATGGTCCGCTTTTTGGCGTGGGTCGATGCAGAAGCCCCCAAGGGCCAGTTGACTGAAATCGACGTCGTCACCCACCTAGAAGGGCTGCGCCGCGCGACCAATGCACTGCACGACATCAGCTTCGAGACGATCTGCGGCGTGGGCGCCCATGCCGCCCTGCCCCATTATCGCGTCAGCGATGACAGCAACGCCCCAGTGGTCATAAATGACCTGTTGCTTGTCGACAGCGGCGGCCAGTATCTGGACGGAACCACCGACATCACCCGCACCGTGATTGTCGGCACCCCGAAACCAGATCACATCAAATGCTATACGCTTGTGTTGCAAGGGGTTATCGCCCTGAGCCGGATCCGGTTCCCCAAGGGGATCACAGGTGGAAATCTGGACGTTCTGGCGCGCCAGTCCTTGTGGATGGCGGGCATGGATTTCGACCATGGAACCGGCCACGGGATCGGCAGCTATCTGTCCGTGCACGAAGGTCCACAAAGCATTTCGCCGCGCTCGGATGTGCCGCTCAGGCAGGGCATGATCCTGTCAAACGAGCCGGGATATTACCGCGAGGGTGATTTTGGTATTCGGACAGAAAACTTGATGGTTGTTGTGCCGGCGCCCGCGCTGGACGGAGGCGACGACCGCGACATGTTGACCTTTGATACCCTGACCCATGTGCCCTTCGACCGGCGGCTAATTGACACAGCCCTGCTCTCGGACACCGAACGGGACTGGATCAATGCCTATCACCGCGATACGTTGGCGCTTCTGCGCGATCAGGTGGACGGCGGCGCAAGCGACTGGCTGGTCGCGGCCTGTGCGCCGCTGTGACAAATTGGGGATATCATGACTGACTATATCAAGATCGAAAAAGCTGACGGCATCTGGGTCGTGCGCGCCGCTGGTGCCGTGATCGGTGAAACCAAAAACGCCCTGATCTTGACCGAAGGCGATCGTCCCCCCGTTACCTATTTCCCCCGTGCGGACATTGCCATGGCCTTTGCCGACGCATCAGACACAACAACCCAGTGCCCGTTCAAAGGCACAGCCAGTTACTATTCCATCATCGCCAAAAGCGGGCCGTTGACAGACGCGGCATGGTCGTATGAAGCCCCAATCGACGACGTGGCCCCGATCAAGGGCTACCTTGCCTTTTCTCACGAAAAAATCGCTGTCGAACAGCTTTAGGAATGTTCCTCGCGGGCAGTATCGGCCAGCGCCTTGTTCATTTTGCGCAAGGCGTCGACTTGGAACAGGGCGCCCCATAATTCGGGCGGGCTGTCGTCACCGCCCAAGGTCACCACAGGGATAAACCTGTGATTTCCCTGCTCGAACAACGGCATAGCCAGTTCCAACGTGGCGTTACCGTCAATATAGACGCCCTCTTTGACCATTTCCCAACACTCGTCTTCGGGGGCGGCACCGCGTGCGGTTTTCTCACGCATCAATGTGGCGACGCGGAATGTGGCCAGCAGATAGGCCTGCGGGCCCGCCGCCAGATGCACATTGCGGCGCTCTAGCTGGGTCAGGAAGAAACTGCGATGCACTAGGCTGGACGCCAATGCAGTGGACAACGATACCGACACCATAACCGCAAGACCGGTTTGCCAGTCGCCAGTCAATTCGAACACAATCAACGTGGTCGAGATCGGCGCGCCCAGAACCGCTGCGGCAACGGCCCCCATTCCCGCTAGGGCATATAGCGTATGCTCGCCCGACATGCTGGGGATCAATCCGGTGGCGATGATGCCAAAGGCAAGGCCGGTCAGCGCCCCGACCATCAATGATGGCGAAAACACCCCGCCGCCCATCCGCCCGCCTAGGGTGATCGCGACCGCAACAACCTTGAGCACGGCAAAGACAATCGCTTCGTGCAGGACCAATTCACCAGTGAGCGCAGCCGAGGTCGTTTCATATCCGACACCGATGATATGCGGAAAATAGATTGCAATCGCGCCCAGCATGGCACCGGCCACAGCCGGACGCAGATAACGCGGCAGTTTGGTCGCGTTCTGGAAACCGGTTGCCAAATCTTCGGCGATGAACACCGCCCGCATCAAGATAAACGATACCAAGCCGCAGATCAGGCCGAGCAACAAGAACGCAGGCAATTCTGCGTAAAACGCCAAGGCGTTTTGCACCGGCAGCACAAATTCGGTCACATCCCCGAACGTCAACCGGCTGATCACTGTGCCCGCAACCGAGGCGATGACAATTGGCGCAAAGGCGTGAACCGCGAAATGGCGCAACACGACCTCTAGCGCGAACAATGCCCCCGCAATGGGCGCGTTAAAGCTGGCCGACACCGCCGCTGCCACTGCACAGCCAAGCAGGTCACGGCCCGTCACACCGTCGGCGCGGATGGCGCGGCTGACGAGTGTTGAAATGGCCGCTGCCATGTGAACCACCGGCCCCTCTCGTCCTGATGACCCGCCTGTCGACAGCGTCACCAAACTGGCAATGGCCGATACAAATCCCTTGCGGACATCGACGCGGCCTTCGCGTAGGGCGGCCCCTTCGATCACATCACTGACTGCGCGGGCGCGTCCGTCATCCGTGAACCGGTCCAGCAGGACCCCCACGATCAAACCGCCACAAATCGGGATCAACAGGATCAAATACCACGGCAATCCCGCCGCAAAGCTGTGCAACGACGACACATCATCGGTGCCGTATAAGAACCCTTGCAAGCCGCTGATCCCCATGCGGAACAACACCGCAGCAAAACCCGCCGCGATCCCGATAGCCAAGGCAATAAACCAAAACTGGATTTGGGACGGTCCGCGGGCCTTGATCACACGCATCGCGTCGCGCCATATCGTGCGCAAATCGGCCACGAATTTTCTGATAACCGTGCGAATTGGGCCTGCCATGGATGCTCCGTCACTGGCGTTTGCACGGATTGGCGGTATTGTGGTCCCTATGACCATTTCATCCGCAATTGACGCGCTTTCATCCCTTCTAGGGGATCGTTTGTCGCGGTCCAAGTCCGATCTGGACCTGCATGGCCAATCCGAGAGCCATTTTGACCCGATGCCACCCGATGCGGTGGCCTATCCGACCACAACCCAAGAGGTCAGCGCGATCCTGACGGTGTGTTCCCAACACAGCTGCCCTGTCGTGGCATGGGGCACCGGCACCTCGCTTGAGGGGCATAGCCTCGCTCTTCGCGGCGGGGTCTGCGTTGACCTTGGCCGGATGGACCGGATCGTCGAGGTCAACAACGCCGATATGGATGCAACCGTTCAAGCTGGCGTCACGCGTGAGGCGCTCAATGCACATTTGCGCGACACCGGCCTGTTCTTTCCCGTCGATCCCGGCGCGAACGCGTCGCTGGGGGGCATGGCCGCGACCCGTGCCAGCGGCACCACTGCGGTCCGATATGGCACCATGCGCGATAATGTTTTGGGTGTGACAGCCGTTTTGGCCGACGGCCGCATCATCAAGACGGGGACCCGCGCGCGAAAATCCTCCGCCGGATACGACCTGACGGCACTGTTCGTCGGCTCTGAGGGCACTTTGGGCATCATTACCGAACTCACCTTGCGCCTGCATGGCCAGCCACAAGCCGTATCCTCGGCGATCTGCGCGTTTGACGATGTGTCGGGGGCCGTTGATGCGGTGATTGCGACGATCCAGATGGGGATACAGGTCGCGCGGATCGAACTGGTGGATACTGCGTCGGCGCTGGCTGTGAACGCCTATAGCGGGGCGCAATTTCCGCCCCGCCCGCATCTGTTGCTGGAATTTCACGGATCGGACACATCCGTCGCCGAAGACGCTGAAATCTTTGGAGAAATCGCGGGCGATAATGGCGGCGCGGGTTTTGAATGGTCGACCAAGACCGAAGACAGGACCCGCCTGTGGAAGATGCGGCATGAGGCCTATTATGCGATCCTCGCTTCGCGCCCGGGTGCGCGGGCGATTGTCACGGATGTTTGCGTGCCGATCTCGAAACTGGCGCAAGCCGTATCCGAGACCCAAGCCGACATCGTGGCCTCGGGCATATCGGGTCCGATCCTCGGGCATGTGGGGGATGGCAATTTTCATGCAATCCTACTGATCGATCCCACTGATGCGGGCGAGCGGCAGGTAGCCCAGGCACTTGCCTCGGCGATGGCGGACCGTGCCTTGCGGTTGGGCGGTACAATCACCGGCGAACACGGGGTTGGCATCGGAAAGCTGCCCTATATGCGGGCCGAACACGGGGACGGATGGGATGTGATGGGGGTGGTGAAACAAGCGCTGGACCCGGATGATCTGTTGAACCCTGGCAAACTGGTGCCGCCGCGCAATTAACCCATCAAGGAACGGGCGGCCTCTCGTGCGGCATCGGTGATCGTGTCGCCGGAAATCATCCGCGCGATTTCATCGACCCGCATATCGGCATCCAGCGGCACGACCGTCGACAGGGTTGCATCTTTGGTCTGGCGTTTTTCAACCCGCCAGTGATGATCGCCCAAGGCCGCCACCTGCGGTGCATGGGTCACGACCAACACCTGCCCGTCCCCCGCCAAGGCCGACAAACGGCGACCAACCGCATCGGAGGTCGCCCCGCCGACACCACGGTCGATTTCGTCAAAGATCATCGTCAGACCCGCCTCTGCTTGGGTCAGGCATACTTTTAGCGCCAGCAAGAACCTCGACAACTCGCCGCCCGAGGCGATCTTGTTGATCGGTCCCGCAGGGGCGCCGGGGTTGGTGGCCACGGTAAAGGCGACCGCATCGCACCCTTCGGGTCCTGCTTCGGCCTCAGCCACCTCGGTTACAAAAACGGCACGCTCCATCTTGAGGGGCGCAAGTTCCGCCCCCATGGCCTTGTCCAAGGCGCGGGCGGCCTTGATCCGTTTGTCGTGCAAGCGGGTCGAAATCTGGTTATAGGACGCGGTGGCGACCTCAACATTGTCCTGTAAGGCCTTTAAATCACTAGCACTTCCGTCCAGTATCATTAGCCGTGCGCGCAGCGTCTCGGCAAATTCGCCCAACGCGTCGGGCAGCACATCATGCTTGCGTGCCAGACCACGGATCGCGAACAAACGCTCTTCGGTGTCTTCCAATTCGTGGGGATTAAATGACAGTTGATCCAAACAGGTCTCAATGCCCGACTGCGCCTCGTCCAACGCCAAGGCAGCACGCTCTAGCGCCTCTAACGGGGCGTCAACACCGCCCTCTGCCTTGTCTGCGGTGCCCTGCAACCATCGGGTTGCGTCCGACACCATGCCTTCGGCCCCTTGCATGCCGACCGACTGCAAGGCCCGCGCGATGTCTTCGCGGATTTTCTCGGCGGCTTGCATCAGGCGACGGCGGGTATCAAGCGCCGCCTCTTCGCCCTGCTCTGGTGCCAATGCATCCAGTTCGGCGACGGCATGGCGCAGGTAATCTTCTTCTTCACGGGCCTGTGCAATCCGCGACTCGGCGTCGTGCAGTCGCACACGTGCCTGACGCAATTCGCGCCACGCGGCGCGTGATTTGTCCAGATCTGCGGATAATCCTGCAAAGTCATCCAGCAAAACACGGTGCCCGCGCGGATTCAACAACCCGCGATCATCGTGCTGGCCGTGTAATTCGACCAATGTGTCCGACAAAGACCGCAGGATTTCACCACTAACGCGGCGGTCGTTGATCCACGCCGTCTTGCGGCCGTCACGTGTGTTGACACGACGCAATATTACCTCGCCGTCTTCGACGCCAATCCCTGCATCCGCCAAAACGACGCGACCTGCATGGCCGTCAGGCAATGTGAAACAGGCCGTTACTTCACCTTGTTCAGCCCCGGCGCGTACCAGCTCGGCACGTCCGCGCCAGCCCAACACGAATCCCAAACTATCCAGCAAAATCGATTTACCCGCGCCGGTTTCACCTGTCAGCACATTCAATCCCGGCTGGAACGTCAGTTCCAACCGGTCAATGATCAGCATATCCGAGATATCAAGGCTGTTTAGCACGTGACCAAGTCACGATGGGCTTTAGCCCATCGCCCCCTACAGCCATTCACCGCGCACCACCTGACGGTAGATCGACGATAGCCAGTTGTTACCGCTGGACTGCGCCTCAAGCCCTTGCCCTGTCAACAACGCGTAGCTGTCTTGATACCATTGTGTCGACTGGTAATT
The DNA here is from genome assembly GCA_964022195.1 of uncultured Roseobacteraceae bacterium. GTDB lineage: Bacteria > Pseudomonadota > Alphaproteobacteria > Rhodobacterales > Rhodobacteraceae > Yoonia. The sequence goes on along the minus strand of CAXIAS010000031.1, from coordinate 3,095 downwards.
GTGCCCCAGAATCGCACCAGCGGTCTGCGCCTCTTCTGGCAGTCCCAGCGACAAATAGGTTTCGACCAAGCGGTGCAACGCCTCGGCGGTATGTGTGGTGGTTTGGAAATCCTCGACCACAGTGCGGAACCGGTTCGCGGCCGCCGCATAGTGGCCCCGCTTTAGGTAATACCGGCCGATTTCCATTTCCTTACCAGCCAAATGATCAAACGCCAGATCAAACTTCAGGATCGACGCGCGGGCATATTCAGTATCTGGATATTGCTCGATCACAGCGCGCAACGATTGCAGCGCCTGAAATGTCAGTCCCTGATCACGGCCAATTTCGTCGATCTGGTCGTAATAGGACAATGCCAGCAAATACTGCGCATAGGCTGCATCCTCGGTCGCGGGATAGAAATCCAGATACCGCTGTGCTGCCGCACGGCTGTTGGGGTAATCGGCGTGTTTATGATAGGCAAACGCCTGCATAATCAACGCCCTTTTGGCAAATTCGGAATAGGGATATAAACGCTCGATTTCACCAAAATAGACCGCCGCGTCATCCGCGTCGCCTTTTTCCAGCTCGTATTCGCCGCGCTCAAAGATTTCGGCAGCGGTGTACTGCTCTAATTGACCTGATTTTACAGGATCAAACTCGCCACAGCCTGCCAAGGCCAATAGCACGGCCGCAGTCAGGGCAAGACCTGTCTTTTTCACATGATTTCTTGTGGCCGCCACCATTTGATGCCCTCTAGACCTCAGCTGTTCGCACACGGTCTAGCATAGAAAAATGAGGTGCAAAATGCCTTTTACGGCTTGGGCGCGAATGTGCGCAAAACCGTGATCAGGCGACGGCAACCAAATCGTCGCAAGACACCCCGACCCCCGGCAATCGCGCCGCGGTTTTCACGTCACAAGTCACATAGCGCCAGGCCGTGCGATCGGCGAATAAGGTCCGCAGCAACGCATTTGTCATCGCATGCCCTGCGCGGCGTCCGGTATAGCGCCCCAAAATGGGCGCACCAGCCGTATATAGGTCGCCCAATGCATCCAGCATCTTGTGGCGCACGGCCTCATCTGCGTGACGCAAACCGCCCGGCGTCAAAACTGCGTCGCCCTCGACAACAACTGCGTTCTCTAGCGTTCCGCCCAAGGCCAAACCCTTGGCATGCATTGCATCGACATCCGCAGACCGGCAAAATGTCCGGCTGTCGCATAATTCGCGCACAAAACTACCATTGGCCATATTCATCGTCTTGTGTTGATGCCCGATTGCCGCGTCGGCAAAGTCGATCTCAAAATCGATTTGCAGGCTTGTGGCAGGCGACAACTGCGCCATCGCGTCCCCGTCGCGCACGCGGATATCACGCAAAACCTCGATCACGCGAAGTGGTGCAGCCTGTCGGGTGACGCCCGTCTCGACGATGGCGCGCACGAATGCCGCCGCACTGCCATCCATAATCGGGACTTCGGGGCCGTCGATATCGACCCGCGCATTATGCACGCCGGTCCCGGACAAGGCTGCCATCAGATGCTCGATCGTGGACACGATTGCACCGTTGGGATGCACCAGTCGCGTGTTCAGAGGCGAGACCTCGACGCGATCCCACAACGCAGGCAAAGCCGCCCCGCGCCCGTCGGGATCAACGCGCCGAAAAACGATTCCCGTATTTGCAGCAGCCGGACGCACCACAACACGCACAGGGCGGCCCGTATGAAGACCAACCCCGTCAAATGTTACGGCAGTTTTGAGCGTCGTTTGCACAGCACGTCGTCCCGACAAAAACAAAGTTTACGGAAACCTAACTATGTTTCTACACAGGTTTCGCCAACTCACAGTTTGCAACGGTCTGAAACATGCTGACATAATCCAAGAATGGCAGCCCTATCAGTTTGTTTTAAAACGAAAAAAGCCCGCCAAATTGGCGGGCTCCTATTTTATAGCACAACCTATTGCTGTGCTGACCGGTCTTAGTTGGCCTGACGGCGCAGGAACGCCGGAATTTCGATACGTTCTTGCTCGGGGTCAGATTCGGCTGCTGGCTCTTCATGCAGAGGCGTGACCTGAGGCTGCTCACGTTCCGGCTGAGCTTCTGCGGCGGAGCCTGTCATCCGGTTGATCAACGAATTGATACCAAAGCGCGGCTTGTCCGCATCCACAGCAGGTGCTGCAGGTTCGGCGGCCGCCGGAGCCGAAGGCGCACGGCTGACAGCCGCTTGCAAACGGGCCATTGCCTCGGGTGACGGGGTGCCTGGCGCAGGTGCGCGAGGTGCAACAAATGCTTCTGGCGTGTCCATCTCGGGTTCGGCGCGCGGCGTATAGGCAGGTGGCGGCAGGTCATCAGCCGCGGCTGTGTTCTGGCCTAGCGCCTCTTGGATATCCGCAAAATCGTCTTCGATGGGCTGCACGGCGCGTTCATCATCCATCCCGGCGAACAATGTCGGCTCTTGGGCAGGCGCTGGTGCGACTTGGGCCCGTGGGGCTTGTGCCGCAACAGAAGCAACCTGTGGCGCCACAGGTGCCGGAGCCACAGCCGCGGCAGGAACCGGAGCAGGCTCAGCCGCAACAGTTGGCGTCAAAGGTGCTGCCATGGACCGGCGCGGCAAAGGCAAGTCGTTGGTTTTTGCAATCGCGTCAATGCCAGTGGCCACTACGGACACGCGCATTTTGCCTTCCATGCCAGTATCGAGCGTGGAACCCACAATGATGTTGGCTTCTGGATCGACCTTTTCGCGGATCTTGTTGGCGGCTTCGTCAAGTTCGAACAACGTCAGATCGTAACCGCCGGTGATGTTGATCAGAACGCCACGTGCGCCTTCGAGTGAAATCTCGTCCAGCAGCGGGTTCGCGATGGCTTTTTCAGCGGCATCAATGGCGCGGTTGTCGCCTTCGGCCTCGCCTGTGCCCATCATCGCCTTGCCCATTTCGTCCATCACGGCGCGAACATCTGCAAAGTCGAGGTTGATCAGGCCAGGACGGACCATCAGGTCGGTCACACCTTTAACACCCTGATACAAAACATCATCTGCCAGCTGGAAGGCTTCGGTAAATGTGGTGTTTTCATTCGCCAGACGGAACAGGTTCTGGTTGGGAATGATGATCAGCGTATCAA
>CAXIAS010000030.1:0-27988 GCA_964022195.1 uncultured Roseobacteraceae bacterium | reverse complement strand
GATAACTTTGGCTGCGGGTCGTCGCGCGAACACGCGCCTTGGGCGATTGCCGATTATGGCATCCGCTGCGTGATTTCGACCAGTTTTGCCGACATCTTTTACAACAACTGCTTCAAGAACGGCATCCTGCCTATCGTGCTGCCCGAAGACGAGCGCGACGCCCTGATGGCGGACGCCGAAAACGGCGCCAACGCGCGCATAGAAGTCGACCTTGAGGCGCAAACTGTTACCTCATCCGACGGGACCACGTTCAATTTCGAGGTGGACTCGTTCAAAAAGCACTGCTTGCTCAACGGGCTCGATGACATCGGTCTGACCATGGAAAAAGCCGCGTCAATCGACACATTCGAGACCGCGGCCAGCGCCGCGCGGCCTTGGGTCTAGCCCGCCCTGAATGACTGCTCGTGCCCCCAAAACGGGGCGCGGGCGATCTACAATCATCCGGATTTGTTTTGGATTTGCGCCATAAGGGTTAACAAACCACTTAGGCTTTCTGGGGGCTGCTGCCACCGCCTTCCACTAGATTTAGTAGCCAAACACCGCGCTGCCACAGGAGCGCTGGCAAATGGTTGCAATCTCGCACCACCTTGGCCGTAAAACGGCCCCAGTTTTTTCATCAACTATCTCAAAGACTTGATGAACTAAGCGAATGTGGGCAAAATCATGTCAAGATTGAGGCAACCTGTGGGACACCCGCAGGATCACAACGGGACAAGGACGCGGCATCGTATCGCATCCGGCCGGAATGAGGGTAATAAAGCAGTGTTTTCACGACTGCCAGGAGCAATGGTGCGCGCCGCACTTGTGGTGATGATGATCGTCTTGCCGACGGTTGTTCTGGGCGTGCAGGCGACCGAAACCATGCAGGTTGTCGGGCTTGTTGCGATTTTTGCCGCCCTTTTCACCTTGGTCGAATATAACTCGATCAGCCCCAGCCTAGTCGAATTCCGCAGCGCGCCGCCGTTTAACCGACTGCGGTTTGCGGCCCTCAGCGCTAGTGTTTTGTCGCTGTCATTTGTCGTTGGCGGCTCTGAGGGGTCGACGATCAGCCAATTGTTCCAGATCATTGGAAACCGTGTTGGCGCGTCGATTGATTTTCCGTTTTCACCGGTCCGGCTGATGCTGTTGATGATGCCGGAAACCGCCAGCGTTGAACATCTGGTCATGGTGCGGACCTGCGCCGGTCTGAGCTATCTGATCTCGTTGATGTCGATCGGCGCGTTTATCGTCTATTTGCGACTGCGTGGATGGCCACAAAACACGGGCGCGTTCAACGTGTGGATCAACCTGCCGACGTTCGACCCCACGACGGGCGGCGACGTGGTCGAACGGTTGAACAGGGATAGTCAAATTAACCTTATCTTAGGATTTCTGCTGCCATTCATTGTGCCTGCAGCGGGCAAGATCTACGCGAGCCTGTTCGGGGCGATTGGCCTGTATGACCCGCTGACCTTGATTTGGGTAATGACCGCATGGGCGTTCCTGCCAGCCAGTTTGTTGATGCGCGGTGTCGCGTTGTCGCGTGTGGCACAGATGATCCACGTGCAGCGCAAACGCGCCTACGCCAAGGCGGCAGCCGATGGGTTGCTGCCTGTCTGATCTGGCTGTTTGCCACCGCCGCCGCTGCTGCTGAAACCTACCGTATAGCCACCTTTGCTGCCCCGCTTAGTCGGGACGGGCCGGGCCTATTGCTGCGGGATTTGGACAAAGGCGGGGACAAACAAATCAACGCTACACTGGCGGTGATTGCCGCCACAGATCCCGACATCGTGATCCTGACCGATTTTGATTATGACTTCGACAATCGGGCCTTGGGCTTGTTTGCGCTGCAATCGGGGTATCCGCATCACTTTGCCCTGCTGCCCAATTCGGGACTGGCCACGGGGTTGGACATGGACGGTGACGGGTATCTTGGCGACGGGTCTGACGCCCAAGGTTTTGGGAAATTCGCAGGCGACGGCGGGATGGCGATCTTGTCGCGGATAGCGATCCGCGGCGCGCAGGATTTTAGTGACGTGCTGTGGGGCGACCTTGCGGGCGCGCGTTGGCCTATGATCGCAGACGAGGCGTTCCCCAGCCAAGCCGTGTTCGATGTTCAACGCCTGTCCAGCACGGGACATTGGGCGGTGACATTTGCGCCCGACACTGGCCCGCCATTCCATGTCGTGACCTATGACGCGACCCCGCCGGTTTTTGATGGACCAGAGGATCGAAATGGGCTGCGCAACCGTGATGAATTGCGACTGGCGCACCACATCGCATCAGGGCTGACGGGCGATTTTGTCGTGGCGGGAAATGCCAACCTCGATCCTGTTGACGGGCAGGGCTATACCGGTGCGATGGCCGCGTTCCTTGCCGCTGGTTTGATCCAAGACCCCGCCCCGCGCAGCGCAGGGGCGGGGTTGGCCGCCGATCCGGATCACCGCGGTGATCCATCGCTGGACACTGCCGATTGGCCGGACGACGGGCCGGGTAACCTGCGGGTGTCCTATGTGCTGCCGAGCATGGGGTGGACGGTTGCGGACGCGGGCGTGTTCTGGCCCGCGCCGGACGATCCGGATGCCGCGCTATTAGGCAAAGACGGCCTGCTTGCCGGACCGCACCATCTGGTCTGGGTGGACGTCAGCCGGTAGGGCCGCCAGCATCACGTCGCGCAGCGGGGTCGGTTGGAAATCAGGCAGCAGCTGATCGAATTTTGTCCCGTCCAGCCAATGGGGCATGTCAGCCAGATAGCGCATCTCGCGCAATTCGCGGATGACTTCGACCACGGGGGACAGGATCGGCATTAGCCACCACGGAAACCGGGACAATAGCATCTCGCGCTGCAATGCGCGGCTTAGCTCGGCTTGTAGGTCCCGCAAGGTGAAACTGTGCCCCGCAAAGGGGATGTCCTCGAACCGCGCCAGCTGGTCCCGCTTTTCGGCCAAGATCACCGCCGCACGCGCCCAATCGGGCAAGTAGGCATATGGTTGTATCACATCGGGATCGCCCATTTGGGTGATTTTGCCCTTGGCAGCCTTGGCCAACACGATCTGGCTCATGACGCAATTGTTGCGATCAGGGTCAATAAACGTTCCGGCACGCAGGTTGATCGTCGGGACGCCCGCATCGCGATAGGCGCGTTCCATTTCAACCCTGATCCGCCCCTTACCAGAGCAGGCGATCTGCGGGGTGGATGCATCAATCGGCCCGTTCACAACGCCAAAATTATAGACGTTTCCCGGAATGATGACCGTCGCCCCGCTTGCGCGGGCAGCAGCGATTACATCGCGGGTTATCGCAGGGATCAATGCGGCCCAATTGTGGTAATTGGGCGGGTTCAAGCCGTTAACGATTACATCGGCCCCCATTGCGGATCGGGTCATATCATCGCGCGATCTATCAAACTGGCGCACATCCCAACCGGCCGTCTGGAACGCCCGTGTTGAATGCAGGCCGATTTTGCCGCGACCGCCGAGGATTAGAACTGTCTTGGTCATTTGTTGTCCTTTCGTGGTTATGGGGCCACATTTAGATATGCGTAAGTGTTTTGAAATTGCCGAAATCTGTATATTTGATATGCAATTATGAATGGATAAGACACATACCCCCCCCGATTGGTCGCTGATGCAGGCGTTTCTGGCAGTGGCCGATAGCGGCAGCCTATCTGCCGCCGCCGTGCAATTGCGGGCCAGCCAGCCCACAATCGGCCGCCAGATCAAGGCGCTGGAACAGCAACTGGGTGCAGATCTGTTCCAAAGGCACCCGCGCGGGTTGACCTTGACCGAAGCAGGGGCAGGACTGGTGGGCCCTGCCCGCACCATGGCCGCCGCAATGCAACAGGCGGTCTTGTCAGCGGCAGGGCGGCAGACCGATCTGAACGGCACCGTCCGGATCACCGCCAGTGTCATGAACGCGACCGCGCATATGCCCGCGATAATCGCCGAAATGCGCGCCCAAGAGCCGCAGATCGAAATCGAATTGGTGCCCAGTGACACCAGCAGCAACTTGCTGTTCCGAGAGGCGGACATCGCTGTGCGTATGTATCGCCCGACGCAACTGGATTTGATTGCGCAACACATTGGCGACATCGGGTTCGCCGCCTACGCGGCCAACAGCTATCTGGACAGGCGCGGGATGCCGACAGTCGATACGCTGACCCGTCACGACGTGGTCGGATATGACGGGCAAACCGACATTATCGATGGGTTCCGACAGGCGGGGATCAACGTCGACAGGCACTTTTTCGGGGTGCGTTGTGATGATCAGCTGGCCTATTGGCAACTGGTGCGGGCGGGGTGCGGGATAGGCTTTGCGCAGCGGACAATCGGGCAAGCAGACCCGACCGTGACGGAAATTGACCTCGGGTTTCCGATCCCGCCGCTGCCGGTCTGGCTGACAGCGCATCAGGCAATGCGCCAAACGCCCCGAATCCGGCGGGTCTGGGACATGTTGATTGATGGGCTGCGACCCTTGGTATCTTGATCAAACGGCTATTGCGGGGTAGGGCAGAGGCAACGGAATTGACCACAGGAAACCTACCCCATGTCCAACCCATCCCTATTGATCCTCGCCGGTGACGGTATCGGCCCCGAAGTCATGGATCAGGTGAAACGCATTATCGGCTGGTTCGGCGACAAACGCGCCCTCGCGTTTGATGTCTCCGAGGATCTGGTTGGCGGCGCGGCCTATGACAAACACGGTGTGCCACTGCACGACGACACCATGGCAAAGGCGCAAGAGGTCGACGCCGTCTTGCTGGGCGCCGTTGGCGGGCCTGCCTATGATGATCTGGATTTTTCAGTCAAACCCGAACGCGGCCTGTTGCGCCTGCGTAAGGAAATGGACCTGTTCGCGAACCTGCGCCCTGCGCAATGTTTTGACGCGCTCGCCGATTTTTCATCGCTGAAAAAGGACATCGTCGCAGGGCTCGACATCATGATCGTGCGCGAACTGACCTCTGGTGTGTATTTCGGCGAACCACGCGGTATCCACCTAGAAGACAACCAGCGCGTCGGCATCAACACCCAGCGCTATACCGAGGCCGAGATCGAGCGCGGCGCACGTGCCGCATTCGAGATGGCGATGAAACGCGACAAAAAACTGTGTTCGATGGAAAAAGCGAACGTTATGGAATCCGGCATTCTGTGGCGCGACGTTGTGACCGAAGTCCACGCTGATTATCCGCAGGTCGAGCTGACCCATATGTATGCCGACAACGGTGCCATGCAGCTGGTGCGCGCGCCAAAACAGTTCGATGTGATTTACACCGACAACCTGTTCGGCGACATCCTGTCCGATTGTGCAGCGATGCTGACAGGTAGCCTCGGGATGTTGCCATCCGCGTCGCTGGGCGCGCCAATGGAAAACGGTCGCCCCAAGGCAATGTATGAACCGGTTCACGGTTCGGCCCCCGACATCACAGGTCAGGAAAAGGCCAACCCGATTGCGTGCATCCTGTCGTTCGCGATGGCGCTGCGGTATTCGTTCGACCAAGGCGACGAGGCCACACGCCTTGAGTCCGCCATCGAAAAAGTACTGGCCGACGGCGCCCGCACAGGCGATCTGATGGGACCAGAGGGCGGCACACCGCTGTCCACATCCCAGATGGGCGATGTGATCCTCGCGGCGCTGGACGCGTCCTTGTGAACAAGTGGCTGGCCATAGGGTCCGTGGTCGCCGTATTCGGCGGTCTGGGCGCTATGGGCGGCTGCGAAATGGTGGCGGTGACGGCCATGAATATGGTCGAAACCACCCGCTTTCAGGTGCAGGGCGAAGACCTGTTCATGCGCGGCGAGATCAACTCGAAAACCGATACCCAGTTCGAAGCGGTGATCGCCGCCAACCCCCAAGTGGCCACGCTTGTCCAATGCAATGTGCCCGGATCACTGGACGATGACACGATGATCCCGCTGTCCTACCGCGTGCGCGAATTGGGGCTGAACACCCACCTGACGGCAACCAGCATGGTCGCCTCTGGCGGGTCGGACCTGTTTTTGGCAGGGGTCGAACGGACAATGGAAACCGGCGCCTTTATCGGGGTGCATTCGTGGTCCGACGGGTCGCGCGATGCGGCGGATTATCCGCGCACATCCCCCGAACATGCGGCCAATGCGGACTATATTCGCGACATGTTGGGGTCGGATGATTTCTATTGGTTCACCATCTACGCGGCACCTGCGGCGGAAATTTACCGGATGACACCGGCCGAGATTACGCAATATGGTCTGATAACACAGCCGGAAATGGCACCGCAGACCGGACCCGTCTGTCCGGATTTCTGATCCAACCAAAAAGGGGCAAGACACATGACAGGGAACTTGCGCGGCGCCTTGTTTGCTCTTTTGGCATTTGCCGTCTTTTCGACCCACGACGTGGTGATCAAGGTCCTTGGTGGCAGTTATTCCCCGATCCAGATCGTGTTCTTTTCGGTGCTGTTGTCATTTCCCTTGGCGACAATCATGCTGATGCGCGACAGCACATCGGGCACATTGATCCCGCGCCATCCATGGTGGGTGGCAGTGCGCACGGCGTCGGCTCTGGTGACGGCGGTTTGCATCTTTTATGCGTTTACCGCGCTGCCCTTGGCCCAAGTCTATGCGATCTTGTTTGCCTCGCCGCTGTTGATCACACTGCTGGCCATCCCTGTGCTGGGCGAAACCGTCGGGCCGCGCCGCGCGATAGCTGTGGTCGTCGGGCTGCTGGGTGTGATCGTAGTGCTGCGACCTGCGCAGACCGACCTGTCGCTTGGCCATGCGGCGGCCTTGGTCGGCGCGATCGGCAGTTCCGTCACCTCGATCATCATCCGCAAAATCGGGTCCCAAGAACGCCCCGTCGTGATGCTGCTGTATCCGATGATGGCGAATTTTCTGGTGATGGGCGCGGCGCTGCCGCTTGTCTATGAGCCGATGCCGTTGGCGGATTTGGGCCTGATGACGGTGGTGGCCGTTCTGGCATGGTCCGCCAGCCGCCTCGTCATCAGTGCCTACCAGAATGGCGAAGCCGTAATCATCGCGCCGATGCAATACAGCCAGATCATCTGGGCCACGGCATTCGGGTTGCTGTTCTTTGATGAAACGATAGACCTGATGACAGGCATCGGGGCTGCGATCATCATATCCAGTGGCATCTATATTGTCGCGCGCGAAAGCGGCGGCAGCTCGACCAATACGCCGGTCTTGCGGACGCGGTCGCGTTGGACCAGTGCGTCCAGTCCGCGGATCAGTGTGTTCATGCGGGCACGCGGCACCACGCCGCCGCGCGATCAGGTTTCCCGCGATCAGGCGCCGCGATAACGCGCCCAGCCCATTGCGTCGAACACAGCCCGATAATGCCCCGCCAAAGCGCGCAAGCACGGCCCGTCCATCGTGCCATCCGCCTGCCACCCTTTGACCGCAACCCCTAGGATGCGGGGTGCTAACATCGGTTCCATCTGGTCGTCTTGGGTCGTGAACTCGGACCAGAACGTGCCCTCGACGCCGATCACGCGGTCGGCAATGTCAGGCGCGTCTGCTGGCACCGGATCCCAGTTGATGGTGTCCTCTAACGACACGATGGCGGCCCAATTCGCGCCCCAGTCAGCGGCGTCGGCCGAGTGGGCCATGTCCAGATAGATATTCTGCGCCGGTGACATCACCACGTCATACCCTGCGCGAGCGGCAGCAACACCCGCCCCTTGGCCGGTCCAGCTGAACAAGATGGCGTTGTTGCCAATACCACCGTTTGCACCCTTGGCCGCTTCTTCCCATGCGGCGGGACGGATGCCAGCCGCGGCCAGACGGGCCGCGATCTTGTCCATTGTCCAGCCTTGCAGGTCGTCGGTTGTTTCCAACCCGTTTTCGGCCATCAACGCGCGGGCCGCGGGCGAGCCAAGCCACGTGCCCGCTGGCAGCTCGTCGCAGCCCAGATGCAGATGCGCAAACGGGAACAGCCCCGCCACCTCGTCCGCGATTGCATTGATGATCGTCCACATGTCACGCTTGGCGGGATTGATCGCGTTGTGGGTATAGCCCTGGACCGATTGCTCGGACCCGTTTTCGGTGTGGTCACGCAATTGCGGAAACACCATGCACATGGCCAGCGCGTGGGCGGGGACTTCGATTTCGGGCAGGATTTCGATGTTCAGGGCGCGGGCATGGGCGATTACACGGGCCACGTCTGCCTTGGAATAACTGCCACCGGACCGGATGCCGCCGCCGAACAGGCCGGGCAGCAATTCACCTTCGCCGCGATATTCGGTGCGCTGCCATAGCTGCGGATAACACGCGATTTGCAAACGGAATGCTTCGTCGTCGGCGAAATGCCAGTGGAACCGGTTCATCTTGCACAGGGCCATCAGGTCGAGCAGGCGCAAGATCGTCTCGACGTCATAGAAATGGCGTGCGCAGTCCAGATGCTGACCGCGCCACCCGAACCGAGGGGCGTCGGTGATTGTGCCGCATGGTATCGCGCCCGCGTGGGTCCGAAGCAGCGTCATCAAGGTCACAGCGCCATATAGCGCGCCGGCCTCGGCCCCGTATCGCAGCACGACACCTTCGGGCGTGATCGTCAGCTGATAGGCCTCACCGTGCAAATCGGCCGCGTGTTCCAACGACAATGGCGCGCCACCCGCTGCGGTCAACGCAAGGCCGCAGCGATCGGCCAAGCCCGTGGCCGCACCCAGTTCCACGTCGGCCGTAAACCCCTGCGCGTGCAAAACCCCGCCCGCAGGCGCCCAGTCGCGCGGCTGCGGGACCAGCCGCAAACCATCATACGGCTCGAATGCTGTGTCAGGCACATCGGGCACGCCTGCGGGCATCGGCGGCAGGGCATAGGTCTGCCCCTTGGCGCGCAAATAGGGGCCCAACGCCAGCCACGCACGGTTGGACGCGACAAAGTCCTCAACTTCGTGACGCAGCACCACGCGGTGGGTTTGACCAGCAGTCAAATCGGGCAACTGCACCTCGATAAACCCGCCTAGGCCGGATATTTTGTCGCCGCCCGATACAACGACCGATGGCACCATCAGTGAACAGCAGAACACAGGCGCGGACAGGTCGCGATCAGGGGTGATGTCGCAGGTAATCTGGGCCCCGTTTGCTGTGGCATGGAATTGCATCTAGTTGCCTCCGTCCAATCGCAGCTCGGCGATGAAATCGTATATGTCGGACCGATACAGGCCGCGGGTGAATTCAATAGGGCGGCCGTTTTCCAAAAACGCTGTGCGTTCGATTTTCAGGACAGCGGCCCCTTGGGTCAGACCCAACCGTTCCGCATCTTTGGCGCCGCAGTTGATCGCTGTGACACGCTGGATCGCGCGTGACGGGGCGCAACCGTCCGTGCGCAACACGTCGTATAGCGACATGTCCACGCGATCAGGGTCGGGCAAAATATCGACAGGCAGGGACGAATTTTCAATCGCCATGCTGACCCCGTCCGCACTGCGCAAACGCGCGATGCGCGACACACGGTCGTTGGCGGCGATGCCCAGCGCCATCATCTCGTCGGGGGACGGAGTGAACAGCCCGCGCGCCAAGATAGCACTGGCCGAGGTCTTGCCTCGCGCGGCCATACTCTCGGTGAACGAGACCAATGACGACAGCGACTGCTGGTGGCGCGGCCCGCTCTCGCGGACAAAAGACCCCGCCCCGCGCTGCTGTTCTATCAGCCCGTCAGCGACAAGTTGGGCAATCGCCTTGCGCACGGTGACACGGCTGATGTCCGCCAGTTCCGCAAGGTCGCGTTCGGGCGGAATCTGGCTGTTCAAAGGTAGGCGGCCATCGGCAATCGCCTGAGAAATATGGCGGGCCAACTGGCGGTATCGCGGGCCCTGACCATCACGAAACCATGCGTCTGACGCATATAAAATATCGGGACTTTGATCTGGCATATTTCCCCCGTTGGTATCTATTCTGTAATACCACTGGTCGAATTATTGCGGGGAATCAAACCAAACATCAACCCCAAACCCCATATTTTTATAGATTTTGAAAAAAGTTCAGAAAATTGGTATTGTTTAGGTAGTATTATGATTTTTCCTTGCTAACGTTAATGCCAACGACGGAATCGCGGCCCCTAGCGGGGCGCACATGGGGGGATACATGGCTGATCTTAGCGGGGCTGCTGCCGCAGTCGAACAAGTGAATCGCAAGACGCTACCGGTGCCTGTCTTTGCTTGGTTGCTGGTCGCGCCCGCCATGATTTTTATCGCCATCATCGTCGCGTGGCCGCTGGCTGAAACCATTCGTCTGTCGTTCATGCAGGCGGGACTGGGCGGCGAGAAATACATCGGCACCGCCAATTACGAAGAGCTGTTGGAAAGCCGCAAGTTCAAGGCCACCATCGTGCGGACGTTCTATTGGATGTTCCTGTCGGTGGCGCTGAAATTGGTGCTGGGGCTGATCGGGGCCACGTTGCTGAACGCCGCCGTTCCGGGCCGCAGCCTGTTTCGGGTGTTGGTCATGCCGCCTTGGGTGATCCCGATGGCGATTGGCATGATCGGCTGGTTGTGGCTCTATAATGGCTACTTTGGCGTGTTGTCTGGCACCTTGATGAAGCTGGGCATCACGGACGGACCGTTCGAGTTCCTCGCGCATAAACAATCGGCGTTTTATTCGGCTGTTGCCGCTGACGTCTGGGTCGGCACGCCGATGGTGACGCTGTTCTTTTTGGCCGCAATGCAGGGCGTCAGCCGCGATCTATACGAGGCCGCATGGGTCGACGGAGCGGGGCGCTGGTATCGGTTCCGCCGCATCACCATCCCGCAGATTATGCCCGTGATTGTGTCGATGTCACTGCTGTCCGCGATCTTTACGTTCAACAGCTTTGAAATCATCTGGATCCTGACCGAGGGCGGGCCGCGCAGCGCGACCACCACCCTGATCGTCGACACCTACAAGACCGCGATCGGCAACTACAAATTCGGCGAAGGCTCTGCCCGCGCAGTCATCATCGTGATCCTGCTGGGGACTTTCTCGCTCGCGTATCTGTTCTTTTTGAACAAGATCAACCGCAAATTCGGGAGCAAATAAGATGATGGACCGCTACACAAAACTGCAAATGGCAGGCATCTATCTGGCGATCACGATTTTCCTGATTTTCATCCTGCTACCATTTTTCGAGATGTTCATGGCGTCTTTGCGCCCGCTTAGCCACCTGTTCCGCAGCCCCTATCAGTTCTGGTCGGACGACTTTAGCTTTCAGGCCTATTCGGACATGTGGGTGACGGTGCCGCTGTTGGGGCGCTATATTTTGAATTCGATCTTTATCGCGTCCTCGGTGACAGCCCTGACGCTGATCTTTGTGGTGCCTGCGGCCTATGCCTATGCGCGGCTGGACTTTCCGTTCAAGAACATCAGCCTCGGGATTTTCCTAGGGGTGAATATGTTCACCGGCGCGGTTCTGCTGATCCCGCTCTACCGTGTTTTGCGCACGATGGGCCTGTTGAACACCTATTGGGCGATGATCGTGCCCGGCGTTGCATTCCTGATCCCGACGGGCATCTGGTTGCTGCGGTCCTATCTGGAAAAGATCCCTAAGGAACTAGAAGAAGCCGCCTATGTCGATGGCGCCAGCCGGATGTATACGCTGCGCCGCGTGGTGCTGCCGCTGGCTGTTCCGGGCCTGATCGTTGTGGGCGTGGCCGTGTTCATCGGTGCCTACGCGCAGCAATTCCTCTTTGCGATCACATTTAACCAACAACGCGAACTGCAACCCCTGCCTGCCGGTCTGTTTGAATTCATCGGCTATCAGGATGTCACTTGGAACCAGATGATGGCCGCTGCCCTGACAGGGATTCTGCCGGTCATGGTCATCTTCTTGTTCTTGCAGAAATACCTCGTCGCCGGATTAACGGCAGGCGCGGTCAAAGAATAATCAACACCAAAGGGAGACGACCAAATGAAACTTAAGCAACTTACACTCGGCGCGCTGATGCTGTCGGGGACAGCGATGTCCGCACAAGCAGAAGAACTGCACTTTATCATGTGCGGTGGCGAAGTTCGCGCAGCTGACCAAGCTGTTGTCGATCAGTTCGAAGCAGACCACGACGGCGTGACCGTCAACCTAGAGGCCGTGCCTTGGGGCACATGTCAGGACAAATCCCTGACACTGGCCGCGGCTGGCGATCCGCCTTCCATCGCCTACATGGGCTCGCGCACCTTGCGCCAGCTGGCCAACAACGACCTGATCGTTCCGGCCAACATCTCTGAGGACATCACCTACCAAGAGGGCGTGTTGAACACCGTCACAATCGAAGGCGCGACATGGGGCTACCCACACGCGTTTTCCACCAAGGCGCTGTATATGAACTGTCGTCTGGTTGAGGCCGCAGGCCAGCCATGCGTGGCCCCACGCACATGGGACGGCATGTATAACCTTGCCAAGGCGATCAACGACAATACAGATGCCGCTGGTATCGGTCTTGCTGGCAAAGACTTTGACAACACAATGCACCAGTTCCTGAACTACCTGTATTCCAACGGTGGTGTGGTGATTGACCCCGCAACAGGCGAGGCCAAACTGGACAGCGCCGAGACACGCGAGACGCTGGAATTCTACGGCAAGCTGGCATCGGTCGCACAAGAAGGTCCAACCGCTTGGGAACGTGATCAGCTAAAAGATCTGTTTAACGATGGCAAAATCGGCATGTATGTTCAGGGCCCATGGGGCGCAGGTCAGCACAATGCAGACATCCCACAGGTCATCGCGCCTATGCCCGCTGGTCCGTCCGGCGTATCGGGCACAATCCTGATCACAGACTCGATTGTTGTGTTCAAAGGGTCCGGCCACGAAGAATTGGCACAGGAACTGGCCCAGCGGATCACATCCGGCGACAGCCAGTATGATCTGGACAGCAGCTGGGGTCTGACACCGATCCTTGATTACAAGGCAATGGGCATGGAGAACGTGTATTACGAAGACGGCATCTGGCCGAACTTCACTGCAGGTATCTCGACAGGTGGCCCAGAGCCGCTGGTTGAAGATTTCAAATCCCTGCAGTCCGTGTTCACCAACATGATCCAAGGTATCCTGCTTGAGGATGACACCGTGGACAACTTGGTCACGATTGCTGGTGAAGAACTGGCAGACGCGCTGTAAAGCATACCTCCCTGAGGCGGTCCCGGTCACTCGGCCGGGGCCGCCTACCTATCATATACCCGAAATTTCTATCTCATAGGGGGCCTGACCCGTGGCTACACTCTCGCTTAATCAGATCAGCAAGTCCTTTGGGTCCGCCAAGGTCCTGCACGACATCGACCTTGCGATCCAAGACAAAGAGTTTGTCGTATTCGTAGGGCCTTCAGGCTGTGGCAAGTCCACCTTGCTGCGGATCATCGCCGGACTGGAAGAGACCACATCAGGCAGTATCGAAATCGGCGGCGTGGACGTCAGCGACAAACACCCTGTTGAGAGGGGCATCTCGATGGTGTTCCAATCCTACGCCCTGTATCCGCACCTGTCGGTCTATGAAAACATCGCCTTTCCCCTGCGTGTCCAGAAAATCGCGGCCCCCGAGCTGGACGAACGCGTGCAGCGCGCGGCGGGTATCTTGCAACTGACGGATAAACTGCAACTCAAACCCGGGCAGCTATCAGGTGGTCAGCGCCAGCGTGTCGCCATCGGGCGGTCGATTGTGCGCAACCCGCAGGTGTTCTTGTTCGACGAACCCCTGTCCAACCTCGACGCGGCGCTGCGCGGCGACATGCGGGTTGAGCTGTCCCAACTGCACCGTGATCTGGACGCGACCATGGTTTACGTGACCCACGATCAGGTCGAGGCGATGACAATGGCCGACCGGATTGTCGTGCTCAAGGACGGGCGGGTCGAACAATTCGGCACCCCGATGGAACTGTATCACCACCCCGCCACGCGCTTTGTCGCGACATTTATCGGCCAGCCGAACATGAACCTGATCCCGTCCACCGTGCTGGGCGCAGATGCAGACGGGCTGACGGTCGAACTGGACGGCGGCGCCAAAATGACCCTACCGGTCGAGGCCCCCAGCGGCATCGTAGGCTCCAAGGTCGAGGTTGGCATCCGTCCCGAAGACGTGGAACTGGGCGCGGGGCCACTGGACGTGCATGTGCGGGTTCTGGAACGATTGGGCGGCGCTGCGATCAGCTACGGGTCAATCGGCGCCGACACGAAATTCTGCGCGGCACTGTCGGGCGATGCGCCTGTGCGCGAAGGGGACACGATGCAGCTAAACGTCGACCCCGCCGCGTGCCACGTCTTTGATGCTGACGGTCAGGTGCTGCGCCGCAAAGCCGCCCCCGAACTGGTGGCCTAGGATGCGTGTAGTCACCGCCGGAATTGGTCTGCGGGCTGGACATGTCCTGTCAATCCTGCGCGACACTATGTCAGAGGCGCAGATGGTTGGATTCTACGATCCGCAACCCACGCATCTGGACATGATCGGCACCGACACCCCGCGGTATGACAGCGTCGAGGCGATGCTGTCGGATGCGGCGCCTGATCTGTTCTTTGTCGGGTCCCCAAATGCGTTCCACCTCGACCAGATCCGCATGGGGTTAGAGGCAGGCGTGCGCGTATTTGCCGAAAAACCCGTGGTGACCAACGTGGCCGACACGTTCGCGCTGGCGGAATTGCTGGCCAAATACGGGTCCGACCGTGTGATGGTCGGGCTGGTCTTGCGCCATTCACAACATATGGTCGACATGCGGGCGGCATTGGACGCAGGCGCGCTGGGCGCAGTTACATCGCTTGAGGCAAATGAACATATAGCACCCTATCACGGGGCGTTCTTTATGCGCGACTGGCGGCGGCGGACCGACTATTCGGGCGGCTTTATGTTGGAAAAATGCTGCCACGATTTGGACATTTACAACATGATCACCGGCTCGCGGCCCAGCCGCGTCGCCAGCTTTGGCGGGCGCAAGTCGTTTGTGCCCGAACACGCCGAGGCGACCAATTCCGAAACCGAGATTTTCCACCGCAAAGGATCGGTCTGGCAAAGCACCGATGACCCGTTCCATAGCGACGGCGATATCATCGATTTCCAGACCGCGATTTTGCAATATGAAACCGGCGCGTCGCTGGCATTTCATACCAATCTGAATGTGCCCGATGAACACCGCCGGTTTTGCGTGATGGGCAGCCACGGCATGGCCGAGGGCGATTTTGTGCGCGGGCACCTCAAGGTCACGCGCCGCGATGGATCGGTGTTTGCCGATCACGACTACACTCAGCTCGCCGCCGAAAAACGCAGCGCGCATTACGGGGCCGACCACATGATGGTCGCCGACATCGCAGCCTATTTGCGCGACGAGGTCGACAGCTTGCCCGTCGGCGTCGTTGACGCCCTCGAGGCGGGGCTGGCAGCTCTTGCGCTGGATGAAGCGCGGCAATCGGGCCAGATGATCGATCTGACAGACACTTGGGCGCGGTTTGACGCCTACGGGCTACGGGCCTGACACGATGGGACAACACATGACCAAAACTCCCGGCAGCTATATGGCCGCTGAACTGGACGAGGCGCCGACCGTATTTGCGCGCGCCGCGACCCAAGACCTAAGCGCCAGTTTCGACGGCACCGTGCTGGGCAATGCCCGCGCGATTTACACCGTTGCACGCGGCTCGTCGGACGCGGCGGCAAATATCTTGTCGTATGAATTCATGCGCCAACTGGGCGTGCCTGTGACGTCCCTGCCGCCGTCTGTGTTTTCGCTGGGTCGCGGCGTGGCGATGGACAGGGCGGGCGCTGTTGTGATCTCGCAATCGGGCGCCAGTGACGATCTGGTGCGCACAGCACGCGGCATGACCGCAGCCGGTGCCAGCGTCGTGGCGATCACCAACCAGTCCGGCTCGGCGGTTGAGGCCGAGGCGCAGCTGACCGTGTCGATCGGTGCCGGTGAGGAACGGGCCGTGCCTGCGACCAAAACCGTGATCGGATCGGTGGCGGCTGGCATGGCATTGCTCGGGGCCTTGCGCCCCGATTACGCGGCCGCGGCCAAACACGACGCCAAGGTCATCACACAGCTGGGCGGCACCACCCATACCCGCGCGGATGACCTACGAGCGGCCCTGTTGCGCGCACGCCATGTCTATGTGATCGGGCGTGACACTGGCTTTGGCGCCGCCCATGAGGTCGCCCTGAAGATCAAGGAAACCTGTGCCATCCACGCCGAGGCCTATTCGTCCTCGGAAGTGCTGCACGGGCCGCTGCAACTGGCGACCAACCCGCTGTTGGTGCTGATGCTGGACACCGGTCAGGCGCATATCCAAGACAGTCTGGACACCGCCCAAACACGGTTCGAGGCCCAAGGTGTGACCGTCATGCGTCTGCGCCCGTCCGATGTGGGGGCTGCGGGGCTGACAGGTGCTGCGGCGGCTGCGCTGATGCTGTATCTGATGTATCCGGTGATCCTGAACACGGCGCTTGCGCTGGGGCTGGACCCCGACCAGCAACAAACCCTGTCAAAGGTGACGCAAACAACATGACACAACCCGACCTGACATCTTGGGCCACTTGGGGCGAAATTCATGCACAACCGGCCATCTGGCGGGCATGGGCGGATCAATTGGACATCGCAGGCTTGCGCGGCTGGGTCGCGGGGCTGGACGTGACCGAAGTCTGGTTCTGCGGGGCAGGGACCAGCGCCTATATCGGCGACATCATTGTGGCGGGATTGATGGGGCGCAGCGGCTTGCCCTTGCGGTCGGTTGCGACCACCGATCTGGTGGCGCGGCCCCATGCGCATCTGACAGCTGCGCGACCCCTTGTGGTCAGCTTTGGCCGGTCCGGCAATAGCACCGAGAGCCTGGGCACCTTGGATGCGTTGGACGCACTGGCACCCGACGCCCCGCGGCTGAACATCACCTGCAACCCCGACGGGGCGCTGGCCACTCGCAGCAGCGCAGGCGATCAGCGGATTGTTCTGCTCCCCGAGGCGTGCCACGACGCGGGCTTTGCGATGACCAGCAGCTTTACAACCATGCTGATGACGGCGCTGGCGGTGTTCGACCCTGCGTCGGACGCAGGCCACCTGCGGACACTGGCGGATGTGGCGGGCGACCTGCTGCCCCGCGTGGCTGCGATGCCCCCGCCCAACCGCGCGGTTTATGTCGGCAGCGGGCCGTTGGCCTATGTCGCCCGCGAGGCCGCGCTTAAGGTGATGGAACTGTCCGCAGGCGACATTCCCGCGCTTTGGGACAGTACATTGGGGTTCCGGCACGGGCCGAAATCCTTTGTTACCGATGGCACATTGATCAGCATTTTCGTCAGCAGTGACGCCGCCGCGGCCCGTTATGATACCGACCTCGCGGCCGAGTTGCGGGCGCAATTTCCGAACGCATCGGTGCAAACCATCGGTCAGGGCTGCGACGTCGACATCGCCACGCCACTGGGCGATACATGGGGGGCCGCGGCCGCGATCATCCCTGCGCAAATTGCAGCTGCCCGCTGGGCCCAAGATCTGGGCTATAACGTCGACAACCCCTTCATAGGCATGGGCACCCTTAGCCGCGTTGTGGCGGGTGTGACCCTGTATCCGGTGACGCCATGATTGCCGCAGGGATTGATCTGGGCGGGACCAAGATCGAAACGCAACTGTTTGATGCGTCATGGACCAAATGCGCCAGTCAACGGGTTGAGACCCCCAAGGATTACGACGCGCTGGTCGCTGCTCTTGCAGATCAAATCCGCTGGGCCGAGGCGCAGGCCGGCGCGGGCATCCCCATCGGGATCGGCGCGGCGGGGCTGTTGAACCCTGCAACGGGTCTGGCTGTGACGGCCAATATTTGCGCCGACGGGCGGCCCCTGCTGGCGGATGTGCAAACCGCTGTCGGGCGCGATGTCTTGTATATGAACGACTGCCGCGCCCTTGTGTTATCCGAAGCGGTTTTTGGCGCCGGTCGCAAACAGCGCAACGTTGCGGGGCTGATCCTTGGGACAGGGGTCGGCGGGGGGCTGACCCTTGATGGTCAATTGCTGCCTAGTGGGCGGCAGACCGGTGGCGAATTCGGCCATACATCGGCACCTGCGCATCTGGTCGTGGACCATGGATTGCCGATCTTGCGCTGCGGGTGCGGGCGGATGGGCTGTATTGAAACCCTGATCGCAGGGCCGGGGATGGAAAAGATCGCCAAACATGTGACAGGGACCGACATGTCGACCCGTGATGTGGCACAGCGCCGGACAACGGATGCAGACGCGGCCAAGGTCTGGGACATCTGGACCCGTTTGGTGGCGGACCTGATCGTGACGCTGCAACGCACCTGTGATCCCGATTGCGTGGTGATTGGCGGCGGGCTGTCGCAGATCGACGGGTTGGTGGCCGGGCTGACGCAATTGATCAGCGCCGACCAGTTTGCCGGATTCGATGTGCCGCAGATATGTATCGCCCAAGGCGGCGACACCAGCGGCGCACGTGGTGCGGCCTACGCTGCGTTTTCCGGTGCGACCCATGTCTGACGTGCTGCGCACCATTGTCGCGGCCAACCGGTCAGGGACGCGGGCCGCGATCCCGTCAGTTTGCTCGGCGCATCCGGATGTGTTGCGCGCCAGCCTGACCCAAGCGCAGGCCCTGGGACGCGATGTGGTGATTGAGGCGACGTCGAACCAAGTGAACCAATTCGGCGGTTATACAGGGATGACACCGGCGGATTTTGTCGGGCTTGTGCACCGGATCGCGGACGACAACGGCGTGGATCGGCGCCGGATCATCTTTGGCGGGGACCATCTGGGACCCCAAGCATGGCGGTCGGGCGATGCTGTCACGGCCATGGCCCATGCGCGGGTGATGGTCGCCGACTACGTGCGGGCGGGGTTCGGGAAAATCCACCTTGATTGTTCCGAAGGCTGCGCGGGCGAAGCGGCCCAAATAGGCGACGCGCTGGCCGCTGCACGGGCCGCCGATCTGGCGCAGACCTGCCTTGCCGCTGCAGATGACCCCGCAGATTTGTGTTTCGTGATCGGCACCGAAGTGCCCCCGCCCGGTGGCGCTCGGGCGGATGACCATGGCGATATCGCCCCCACAACGCCCGACGCGGCCCGCGCGACCTTGGCTGCGCATAGGGCGGCATTCAGTGACCACGCATGGGCGCAAGTGGTGGGACTGGTGGTGCAGCCGGGTGTCGAATTTGCCCCGATGCATGTGCATCATATGCCACTGGATCGCGACACCGGCCTGCGGTCGGTGATGTTGGACCACGACGGTCTGTGCCTCGAGGCGCATTCGACCGACTACCAATACCCTGTGGTGTTCGAACGGCTGGCGGATGCGGGATTTGCCTTTCAAAAGGTCGGGCCGGCCCTGACCTTTGCCTACCGCCAAGCGATCTATGCCCTAGATGCGCTAGCGGTTCTGGCCGGCTGGAACGACCGTTTGACCGTGCGACCGGTGATGGAACAATTGATGCTGAATGCGCCTGACAAATGGTGCGGGCACTATCACGGCGACGCGGACACACTGGCCATCGCGCGGCATTTCGGACTAGCAGACCGGATCAGGTATTACTGGCCCCAAGACGCGGCTCAGGCGGCGGTCTCGGAGCTGTTGGACGCTCTGGCGGGGCGGGATATGCCGCAACCATTGTTGGCTCAGGTCTTCGACCCGTCTGTTATTACACGGGCCGAGGCGTTAGACGGCCCGCAAGTGACACGATTGATCGACGCTGCGGTGCAAGACGCGCTCGGGCCGTATTTCTTTGATGAAGGTGATAAGGGGACTGACGATGGATGATTACTGGATCGCCCCGACCCACCTGTTCGACGGGGACAAATTGCACGCGGGGATGGCCGTGTGGATCAGCAATGGAACCCTGACCAAGGTCGCGGATCTGGGCGATGTGCCCGCTGGTGCGGCTATGGTGCGGGTCGATGGCATCCTTAGTCCGGGATTTGTAGACCTACAGGTCAACGGCGGCGGCGGGGTATTGTTAAACCAAACACCGACAGTGGCAGGCATGGCCGCCATAGCCGCCGCGCACAGGACGACCGGCACCGTGGCAATCCTGCCCACCGTGATCACCGACGCAGCCGAAGTGTTGGAACAGGTCGCGGATGCGGCCATTGCCGCACGTGGCCAGACAGGGATCGCCGGCTTGCACATCGAAGGCCCGCACATCGCCGAGGCGCGGCGTGGCACCCATGCTGCACAGTTCGTGCGCCCGATGGATGAAGGCACATTGACGTTGGTGCGACGGGTCACAGATGCGCAGGTGCCCGTAATGCTGACGCTGGCGCCAGAGGCTGCGACAGCGGGGCAGATCAGTGCCTTGCGCGAGATGGGCGTCGTTGTGTCCATTGGCCATTCAGATGCAACGGCGGCGCAAACCCATGCCGCTTTGGCGGCAGGTGCGGGGTGTTTTACCCACCTGTTCAATGCCATGTCCCCGATGCTGAACCGGTCGGCAGGGGTTGTGGGCGCGGCGATCAATTCGGACGCCTATTGCGGGATCATTTGTGACGGGCACCATGTCGCCGACGAGATGTTGGCGCTGGCTATTCGGGCACGCCCTGTGACCGACAGAATGTTCCTTGTTTCAGACGCGATGCCTACGGTTGCGGGACCGCCCAGTTTTGACCTGTATGGGCAAACAGTGGCGCTAAAGAACGGCAAACTTGTAAACGACGAAGGCAGCCTCGCGGGGGCGCATGTGACCCAGTTGGACGGGGTCGCGCGGCTTGTGTCGCATGTCGGCCTGACGCAAGCGCAAGCCCTGCGCATGGCGATCACTGTGCCCGCGGCGGTCATGAGCCAACCACATCTGGCGCAACTGACAGGGCGGCCTGTGTCGGATGCGATTGTGCTAAGCGACACGTTGGATCGACTGCATCCTTTGCCCGCACCCAGCGCGATCGCGAGCTAACAGGTCAACAGGTTTCAAGGGGCCATGGGCTAAAGCCCATGGTGACAATCCCCGCTGACCGTCGCGCAGGGGGTCGTGTCAGTCCAGCGGTGGCGCGCTAAAGCTGTCGGACGTCGCGCGGATCCATCTGCTGCGGTAGCCGTAATCGCCGCCGTTATCATCAAGCAGGAAACCAATTGGCAAATAGGGGTTTGCTTCTTGGCCCTCGGTCATTGTGCCGTCGCTTTTGCGTGTCATGAAATGATAGGGTAGGAAATCACGCGGATCGTGCAAACCCGCAGCGCCAGCCATTTCGCCCAGCGCCTTGAGCGTGTTGCCGTGATAGCGCGCGACCCGCTGACTTTTGTCCGAGACGATCAACGCCTCTTGGCGGCGCGGGTCTTGGGTGGCGACGCCGACGGGGCAGTGGTTGGTGTGACAGGCTTGGGCCTGAATGCAACCAATCGCGAACATATATCCGCGCGCCGAGTTGCACCAATCCGCGCCCAGCGACATAGCGTGGGCAATATCAAACGCCGAGACCAGTTTTCCGGCGGCGCCGATTTTGATCACGTCACGCAGGCCCGCGCCGCGCAACGTGTTGTGCACGAATGTCAGACCTTCGACCATCGGCATGCCGACGTGGTTGGCAAATTCCAAGGGCGCAGCACCTGTGCCGCCCTCGGTGCCATCCACGACGATAAAGTCGGGCACGATGCCGGTCTCGATCATCGCCTTGACCATGCACATAAATTCGCGGCGGTGGCCGATGCACAGCTTGAACCCGACAGGTTTGCCGCCGGATAATTCGCGCAGCTGGCCCAAGAATTCACAAAATTCCAAAGGCGTCGAGAACGCAGAATGGGCCGCGGGGGACACACAATCGACACCCATCGGGATGTCGCGCGCCTCGGCAATTTCGGGGGTGATTTTGGACGCGGGCAACATGCCCCCATGTCCGGGTTTCGCGCCTTGGCTTAACTTGACCTCGATCATCTTGACCTGATCGGCGGCGGCCTGTTTGGCGAATTTTTGTGGCGAGAAATTCCCGTCGTCGTCGCGGCAACCGAAATAACCCGACCCGACTTCGTAGATCAGATCGCCACCGCCCTCGCGGTGATAGCGGCTGATCCCGCCCTCGCCTGTGTCATGGGCAAATCCGCCCTGTTTTGCGCCTGCGTTCAGGGCCGAGATCGCGTTGGCCGACAGCGACCCGAACGACATGGCCGAAATATTGTAAAGCGAGGCATCATAGGGCTGCTTGCAATCGGGACCACCAATGGTGACCCGAAAATCGAAATCGTCGAAATGCACCGGTGCGACCGAATGGGTCAGCCAGCTATAGCCTGCCTCATACACTTTTTCGTGGCTGCCAAAGGGGCGCTTGTCCTCGTCGCCTTTGGCGCGTTGATAAACCAGTGACCGCGCCTCGCGACTAAAGGGTTGTTCGTCGCGGTCGCCTTCGATCAGGTATTGCCGGATTTCGGGGCGGATTTTTTCGAACAAATAGCGGATGTGCCCGATCAGGGGATAGTTGCGCAGCACCGCATGCCGTTTTTGCGTGACGTCATGAATGCCCAGCACGGACAAGGCCGCCAGCACCACAAACGGGATCAGGAAACCGCCCCAGATCTGCGCCAGCACCAAGGTGACGACAGTCAGCATGATCACGGACGTAAACACCCAATAGCGTTGCTCTTTGAAAAATGCCATTTTGACGGCCCCTGTCCTAAATATGGTCCTGAATATGGTTAACGGCGATGGTAAGCCGCTATGACGCGTAACAAAAGCACCTGATCACAACAGGGTCTAATTCAGGGTTAACAACGGCTAGAAATCGACAGATACACCGGGCAGATTGAGCGATTTGATCATGTCGCGCAGTTCCTGACGGGCGGCGACATTGGAAATGTTCAACCCTTTGACGCCAATGTCGCGCAGATCCAGCAGGGTCAGACCGCGCGGGAACAATTCGCGGAAAATCACACGCTCGTTGAACCCGGGGGCTGTGCGAAAACCGATGCGCTGGGCCAGCTTGTCGATCACGCGCTCCATCTTTTCTTTGTTGATCATCGCTTGGGCGCCCATCCGGTTGCGCATTACGATCCAGTCGATCGGCGGCAGGCCCGCTTGGGCGCGCAGCTGACGGGCGTTCCAGACCATTTCCGAATAAACGGACGGGCCGGTGATATCCTCGCCCTCGTGGTCGACATGGGCCAACAGGTCAAAATCGATAAAGCTGTCGTTTAGCGGCGTAATCAGCGTGTCGGCCAGAGAATGGGCCACCTGCGACAGGCGCGTGTGCGAGCCGGGGCAGTCGATCAGAATGAAATCATTCTCGGGCTCCAGCCCTGCGACAGCCATCGACAGGCGATGATCGCTTTCGTGCATTCCGGGCTTGAGGTCGGATTTGTCGATCTCGGGCAAATCCTGATAATCCGGGGTCGGCAATTCCAGGCCTGCGTCGGCCAGATAGGTGCGGCGGTTGATGATATACCGGCCCAGCGTTTTCTGGCGCAGGTCCAGATCCAGACAGCCAACCTTGTGACCCATTCGCGACAATGCGGTTGCAACATGCATCGACACAGTCGATTTGCCTGCCCCGCCTTTTTCGTTCCCGATAACGATAATATGCGCCACTGTTCTTGCCCCTTTGACGTGTTCTTGGGGTTATCTATATGGCGGGTCGCGCATAAGGGAAAGCATCGGCTGCGCGATGGGGCCACTTTTTGGCGTGGGTTGACAGTAGGGCCACAAAGGCCCATGTGACCCCTATCCGACCGCATCCTGCCGCGTGAGCAGAGCGTTTAGCGCAAAACGGTCGATGACACAGGTTCCCACAATCACGCAGGGGGTCCGGCGCCCGTTCGGGCGCGACTACTGCAACCAAGGGCGCGGATATGCGCCTGAACCGATATGCGTGGGGCACCCCCGCGCGGAAAGACACCAATGGATTTTGATATGCTGGGCCTCGCGCCCCGTCTTGTTGAGAAATTGAAAGAACAAGGCATCACTGACCCCACCCCGATCCAGACCCAAGCGATCCCGCACGCCATGAATGGCCGCGACGTTATGGGCCTTGCGCAAACGGGCACAGGCAAAACGGCGGCCTTTGGCCTGCCAATGATCGACGCGCTGATGAAGGCTGGCGTGAAACCCAACCCCAAAACAGCGCGCGGTCTGATCCTTGCGCCCACGCGCGAGCTGGCCAAACAGATCGCTGACAACCTGACCAACTATACCAAGGGCAGCCACCTCAAGGTTGCGCTTGTCGTTGGTGGCGCGGGCATTGTTGCGCAGCAAAAGCGCTTGCAAAACGGCGTTGACCTACTGGTCGCGACACCGGGCCGCTTGATCGACTTGATCGACCGCAAGGCCGTGCGCCTGAATGAAACCATCTATCTGGTGCTGGACGAGGCCGACCAGATGCTCGACATGGGGTTCATCCACGCGCTGCGCCAGATCGCGCCGCTGTTGGCCAAACCGCGCCAGACGATGATGTTCTCGGCCACCATGCCCAAACTGATGGGCGAATTGGCGGGCACCTATCTGGATGATCCAGTGCGCGTGCAAGTGAACCCTCCGGGTCAGGCCGCCAAAAAGATCCGCCAGTCGGTCCACTTTGTCGCCCAAGCGGCCAAAAACGACCTGCTGGTCGAGCTGCTGGATGACCATCGGGATGAACTGGCACTGGTGTTTGGCCGGACCAAACACGGCTGCGAAAAGCTGTATAAATTCCTCGAGAAAAAGGGGTTTGCGGCGGCGTCCATCCACGGCAACAAATCCCAAGGCCAGCGCGACCGCGCGATCGAAGCATTCAAAGCGGGCAAGGTCCGCGTTCTGGTCGCCACGGATGTCGCCGCGCGCGGCATCGATATTCCGGGCGTGCGTTATGTCTATAACTACGACCTGCCGAATGTGTCCGAAAATTATGTGCACCGGATTGGCCGGACAGCGCGTGCCGGCGCCGATGGCGAAGCCATTGCATTTTGTGCGCCAGACGAGATTGTTGATCTCAAAGATATTGAAAAGGCGATGAAGGAATCAATCCCCGTGGCCTCTGGCCGCGAATGGGAAATTCAGCCGGGGCAGAAAAAGCGCGCCAACGGCGGCGGCGGTGGCGGCGGGCGCGGTCGCGGCGGGCCACGCGGCGGTGGCGGCAAACCCGGTGGCGGGCGTCCGGGTGGCGGTCGTCCTGGCGGCGGAAAACCCGGCGGTGGCAAACCCGGCGGCGGGCGGCGCCGGTCGGGTGGCGGTGGCGGTCGCAACGCCTAAACTCGGCAACCGCGGCCCGCATATTGGCGGGCCGCTTTTTTGCGCATCTGGCAAATACAGCGGTTGGAACACCAATTTGAATTCGCCTGCGTCAAAGCGTCAAATGTGCAGTCGCAAGACTCCTGTCTGCTGATTTACGCATCTGGGTCACCATGGGCTTAAGCCCATGGCAACGCCGAAGGCTGACCCGGTGCAAAGCCTGATACGACCTGCGATTACTCGAGAATAGCCAGCCTCGGATTGCGGGCGTATAACACATCATGGGTGCGCTCGCCCGTGCGTTCAACGTCGCGATACATGCCGGTTTTGAAAAACAACTGCCCGCCTTGCTGTAGCAGGGTCTTACCCTCATGCACCAATTGTCCCCCCAGATACACGCGAATTGGCGAAAACCCCACAGCCCGACTGTCGATATCTACGGCGACTTCGACCCAGCGATCCTCGAAATCCGCTCGGGACCATCCGGGAATATACGTCTTGAAGTGATGATGATCACCATTCAGCAGGCGTAGCCAGACCTGGTTGTCTTTGTGAAAGCTCAACATCACCGGAGCGCCACATTCGCAGACATCGTTGATCCATTGGTGAACCTGAAAGAAGGTTGTAAATCTGCTGGATGCATGGTCGGGCGACATGTGGATCAAGGTTGAATACCGATAAGTCGGGCCAAAGCGTTGAAACTGGGTGCTCATGACTTCCGCCCGCTCCATCGATAGCGCAGTGGGTGATTTGGTCGCCTTGGCATCCGTCTGACACTTGCCCGTATCGCCGGGCCTGAGCGTGAAAACCATCACGCCGTTCTTTTTCTGGTAGCTATCCCGCCGCGGCAAACCGCAGCTCACTTTGACTCGGAGCGGTTCTGCGGCGGCCAGTTGGACTTGTTGGGTCACAACTTGTGGCAAGCCGCTCATGTCGCCGCTGGCGGGGCACTGTCGTCCATTTGGCACGCCGATAAGACGATTAATGCGACTGCTGCAAATAAAAGGTGTTTCATATTTCCCTAACCAAACGGTGGCCCAACCTAGACGGGCATACAAGAATGCGCTGGCACGCAATATAGTTTCCGGGGTCTGGTCAAGTGTTAAAGCCAATTGCCCGTCTACACGGAGTCCGTCGCGCCTGATGTTTTGGCGCACCGGAAAAGTTGCCATGGGCTTAAGCCCATGGTCACCTTGGGGTGCCTGCGGCAGGCGCTGTGATCTCTCATCATAGCAGCCACTCCAAAACAGCATTTGTAGTGTGCGCCCAAATCGATATCCTGCCAGCATTGATTTGCTGGATAGAGGATCGCGCTATGACGCTCGCTGAGATGTTTCTATGGCCGGGGACCACGGTTTGCCGTTGGATGGGGGTCGATCCCGAAGGGGACGCCGGATTGATCCGCTGGATGTTCAACACATTGTTCTACCTGACTGTCACGCTGGGTCTGCTTTGGCTGATCTTGGGATGACATTGCCACCACGATTTCCGGTGACCGCGGACCAGATCGGGTCGGTTGTCGCCACCTTTTACGGACGCATTCGTGACCACGCGGAACTGGGCCCTGTGTTTGCCACCCACGTCACCGACTGGCCTGCCCATGAGGCCAAGATCGCGTCGTTCTGGCGCAATGCGATCCTGATGGAGCGATCCTATGACGGCAACCCGATGCGGGTGCATATGGCTGCAGGCAACGTGAAGCCTGAACATTTCGCCGATTGGTTGGCGATGTTTGACGAGGTGCTGGCGGCCGAGCTAGAGCCGTTGCCCGCACGCGCATGGTCGGAACTGGCGCACCGGATCGGGCAGGGGCTTCAGTTTGGATTGGACACTTATGTGACGGATGCAGGTGGCGCAGAGGTCCCGCGCATGTAGCCCTAGCAGGGTTTGGACCGGTCCAAGGTTTTCGGGATGCCGCCAAGCGATGCGGCCTTAGTTTGGTCCCAATAGCATCGTAGCCTCGCTAGAATAGGCAATTTCCAACGGCGAGAGCAGAAAACAACATGAGTACGCACGAAAACGGGGCGGCGGGTATTCTTCCGCTACCAATCCGACTGATTTTGGGAATGGTCCTATTCGTGTCGGGGTTCGGCTTTTTCCCTCTATTTCTGGTCGGCGGGTTGATGATCTGGGCGGCGATCGAAGACATCCGGGACATCCCGCAACGGCAAACAAACGCGGCAGAGGCCGCAGCGCGACAAAGGCGGACGGTTTCTATAAATGCGTTTAGAATGGCCAGCGGCTCGGTCGCTGAAACGGCGTTTCTTGACGCAATGATTGACGCCTATGATCTGAATTCCGGACCCGGCGCCCTAGAAGGCCGCGGCCTGCGGTTGCGCGCTCAGGTCCCGATGGGGGAATTGCGGATTTATCGTTCTGGAAGCTCTTCGCAGTATTATGCTGATTTTCTGGTGGACGAGTTTCTGGTCGTCGAGATCGACGGCGCCGCGTATCATTCATCACCAGACGCAAAAGCCTACGACGCAAAACGTGACGCGGATATGCGTGCCGACGGGTATCAGGTATTGCGGATTCCGGCCCGAACGGTTTTCGAGAACCCCAAGGGCGCGGTTCAGCTGGTTCAAAATGCGCGCAGTAAACAGAAACGTTAGGTCCCCAAAACGCAAAACGCCGCCCCAAGTAGGAGCGGCGTTTCGGTTGTCGCAATAGCGGTTCGGCTTAGAAGCCAAGACCAGCGTATTTGTTTTTGAACTTGGACACACGGCCGCCAGCGTCCATCAGACGTGCGCCGCCACCGGTCCACGCAGGGTGAACGGATGGATCGATGTCTAGGGACATTGTGTCGCCTTCTTTGCCCCAAGTGGAACGCATCTGGACTTCGGTGCCGTCTGTCATTTTGACGGTGATGAAGTGGTAATCGGGATGGATATCTTTTTTCATGATCGGTCCCCTTACGCCTTTGGCGCTTTGTAGTTGGTGACTTCTGCGATACGTGCGGATTTAC
>CAXIAS010000029.1:0-28038 GCA_964022195.1 uncultured Roseobacteraceae bacterium | reverse complement strand
ACGCTGGTGTGCGCTCGGTTGACGAAACACTGAACTATTCCAAGTTCATCAACGGCCTTGTGTTGGCTGGCATCGAAGTGGACCGCAAGGTTCTGGCCGATCTGGCCGTGAACGAGCCAGAAGCATTTGCGACAATCGTCGGCAAAGCCAAGGATGCGCTGGCTGCCTAAGCCACGCACCTGACTGAAATTCAAAGGGCCGCTCTGGAAACAGAGCGGCCTTTTTTGACTCTCACGTGCGGGGGCTAGAACAACATCAAAGATGTTTTCACGAGGTCCTTCTGATGCCGATGTTTTTGTTTTTCGCAAGCGCAAGCCATGCAATCTTGCTTGGTGTGACCCCTGATCGGTTGGGCGACCAGAACATCATCGCCACCGTCAATCAAGCTGGCGCGACGCCCCTGGCGTTTCCGATCTAGCGGGCAAACCGAAGCGTTCGGCGCGGCAAGGCATCCCGCCGTTGAAATAATCGCAAAATTCAGTAAACTAAAAAGATCTGTTTTATGGGGTAATTATGTTTCCACTTCTTATACTATCTGCCGTAGCGACGATCGCTTTGGTCGGAACGCTGTTCGACCTTTGGGAAGACGACGTTGACGAAACGCTTGATGACATCGACAACGCGGACGGGTTCTCTTTGCTTGACGCGGCGCTTGCCGACACGTTGGCCCAAGGCGCGCTGGGCGAAATCGAACAAGGCGCGCAGGTCATCGACGCAGACGCCGTGCGCGACGACTATGCCCCCATAGGATCGGTCGAAATCGAAGGCACCGACGGCGACGACTACATTGATGCGGGGCTTGATGTCGAAGTGTCATTCGGCGGGGACGGCAATGACGTGATCTTTGGCGCAGATCATGACCAAGTGCTGTTCGGGGATGACGGCGATGATGTTCTGTTTGCCGAAGGCGGCGCAGATCAGGTTCACGGCGACGACGGCGACGATACATTGGTCGGCGGTGACGGGTCCGACCTGATCGTTGGCGGGCAAGGTGCCGATGTTATCTTTGGCGGGGCGGGCGACGATACG
The DNA here is from genome assembly GCA_964022195.1 of uncultured Roseobacteraceae bacterium. GTDB lineage: Bacteria > Pseudomonadota > Alphaproteobacteria > Rhodobacterales > Rhodobacteraceae > Yoonia. Next base: position 27,009 of record CAXIAS010000029.1, on the reverse strand, counting down.
ATTCACACCGCACATGTTTATCCGACGAATAATGCGCCCAATACATTTGACGTTGTGGCGGCCGGCGACGGTGACGACGCAATCTATGTGTCCCAAGGTGCAGCCCTTGTAGAAATGGGCAGCGGCGCGGATGATATCCTGATCTATTCGAATTTCGGCATTCTTGATAACGACCCTGTTGCCATCGTTTCGGATTTCAATCCAGCCGAGGACCAGATCGTGCTGGGTGTTCACGCGCCTGATTTTGAATTTGCCGAAGGGACCACGACGCTCGAGATTTCGTATACAGCGGTGCTGATCGAAACCCCCGATGGTCCGGCAACGTTGATTGTCCCCGCAGTGGATGATCAGGATATGCTGGCCGAATTCCTAGGGGCCAGTGTCGGGCACGCTGTGTTATTGGGCATCACGCCAGACCAGTTGGAACAAGGCAACATCCGCGTAATTGTAACGGGGGACCAAAGCCCGTCTTCGGCGCAGGATTCGATCCAATCGACGTTCAACGCACAATCCATCGGTGCGGGCATCTGACGCGGTGCCTGACCGCTTTGGTGATCTGACGGGGTCGGTAGTAGAAGATGCAGGTGCCGTGCCAAGCAAGGACGGCTATGACGCTGGCTTGGAACATTTTGACGTCGTCGACTATGATAACCAAGAGGAAATTGGCTCGTCTCTGTTTGAGGCGAAGTCCAATTCAGGCAAATCGTTGAAAAGCTAAATTTAGAAACGAAAACGCAATAACTTTGCGCGATTGTGCCCGTGAGTTGAATGCACGAGGCAAGAATGCGAGCAGTTTTTGTGGCACTATGGTGCCTATGGCCGGTCGGGGCATGGGCCGAAATGGGGTCGCTGTCGGGCGGCGATGCCTTTGCGGCGGGGCGCACCCCTGTGTTCCAGACGTCGACGTCTGCGCGATCGGGGTCCAGCCTGTTCGCGGGCGACGCCAAAGGGTCGATGTTTGCCCCCTATCCGGTGCGGATCGCAGCATGGCCCACCCCATCCGTCGTGGCAGTGCCCGATAGTGCGGTGGATCGATTGCGCCACGTCATCGGGCGCGCCGAATCCCCGCGTGCGGGCTATGACGCGGTGCAACACGGTGCGCGGATCAAACCGGACAAACCGCCGACACAGATGACATTGGGCGAAATCTACGACTGGATCGCCGCCACCCCCGGACAGCCTCACGCGATCGGTCGGTATCAATTTATTCCCGCGACCCTGCGCCGTGTCGCCGCCAAAGTCGGGGCAAAGCGCGGTGACATGTTCACGCCGGACCTACAGGACCGTCTGGCTGACGTGCTGTTGGCCGACGCAGGGTTCGACAAATTCCTTGACGGGCGCATCAGCCAGCGCAAATTCATGAATAACCTTGCGGGGATCTGGGCCGGCCTGCCGACCAGCAGCGGGCGGTCGAAGTATCATGGCTACGCGGGCAATCGCGCCACCATATCACTGGCCTATTTCCAATCAGAGCTGTCCAAAATCGGCCCTAGCTAGGCTGGCATACTTGCAACCCACGCCCCCTTTCTTTAACGCAAGTGTAAGACATGCAAGGGGCCCAGCAATGGACGATCTGAAATCAAAATACCTGTCACTGATCGCGGATGCGGCAGATGAAAACACGCTTGAGGATTTGCGCGTGCAAGCCGTTGGCAAAAAGGGCGAGATCAGCCTGAAAATGCGCGAACTGGGCAAAATGACCCCCGAGGAACGCCAGGTCGCGGGCCCCGCGCTGAACGCGCTCAAGGATGAAATCAACAGCGCCCTGTCGGCCAAAAAATCCGGACTGGCTGACGCGGCCTTGAACGAGCGGCTGAAATCCGAATGGCTGGACGTGACCCTGCCGTCGCGCGGCCGCCCTGCGGGCACCATCCACCCCATTAGCCAAGTCACAGAAGAGGTCACCGCGATCTTTGCCGACATGGGGTTCAGCGTCGCCGAAGGGCCGCAAATCGAATCCGACTGGTATAACTTTGATGCGCTCAACATCCCCGGCCACCACCCCGCGCGGGCCGAGATGGACACGTTTTATACCCATCGCCGCGAGGGCGACAATCGCCCGCCCCACGTTTTGCGCACGCACACCAGCCCCGTGCAAATCCGCAGCCTCGAGGCAAACGGCGCCCCTATCCGTATCGTCTGTCCGGGTCGCGTGTATCGCGCCGATTACGACCAGACCCACACCCCGATGTTCCATCAGGTCGAAGGCCTCGCGATCGACAAAGACATCTCTATGGCCAACCTGAAATGGGTGCTTGAAGAATTCGTCAAAGCGTTCTTTGAGGTCGACGATGTTGAACTGCGGTTCCGCGCCTCGCACTTCCCGTTCACCGAACCCAGTGCCGAGGTCGACATCCGGTGTTCATGGGAAGGCGGCACGCTGAAAATCGGCGAGGGCGACGATTGGCTCGAAATTCTAGGGTCCGGCATGGTCCACCCCAAGGTGCTGACCGCAGCAGGCGTCGATCCCGCGGTCTACCAAGGGTTCGCATTTGGCGTCGGCATCGACCGCATCGCCATGCTTAAATACGGCATCCCCGACCTGCGCGCATTCTTTGACAGCGACCTGCGGTGGCTGCGCCATTACGGTTTTCGATCACTTGATGTGCCCACGCTGCACGGGGGGCTAAGCTCATGAAATTCACACTCTCTTGGCTCAAGCGCCACCTCGACACAGACGCGACTGTCACAGAAATCTGCGATACGCTGACCGACCTCGGGCTCGAGGTGGAAGCTGTAGAAAACCCCAGCGAACGTCTGGCGGATTTCACCATCGGCTATGTCAGTCACGCTGAAAAACACCCCGACGCGGACAAGCTGCGGGTGTGCAAGGTCGACACAGATGAAGGCGAGTTGCAGATCATTTGCGGTGCTCCAAACGCCCGCGAGGGCATCACCGTTGTCGTCGCCAAACCCGGCGTTTACGTGCCCGGCATCGACACCACCATTGGCGTCGGCAAAATCCGCGGCATCGAATCCTACGGTATGATGGCGTCCGAGCGCGAGATGGAACTGTCGGACGAACACGATGGCATTATCGAGCTGCCCAGCGGCAACGTCGGCGAACGCTTTGTTGATTGGCTCGCTGAAAACGACCCCGCCAAGGTGGATACGGTGATTGAAATCGCGATCACACCCAACCGCCCCGACGCGCTTGGGGTGCGTGGTATTGCCCGTGATCTGGCCGCGCGTGGTCTGGGGGTGATGAAACCTTGCGACGTTGATCCGGTGCCCGCGGCGTTTTCATCCGACCTGACTGTCAGCATCGACGACGACACGCGCGACGGTTGCCCCGTGTTCGCGGGCCGCCTGATCAAAGGCGTGAAAAACGGCCCCAGCCCTGTTTGGTTGCAGGACCTTCTGCGCGCCATTGGCCTGCGCCCGATTTCATTCCTCGTCGATGTGACCAACTATTTTACTTACGACCAGAACCGCCCGTTGCACGTGTTTGACGCGGATAAGGTGGCTGGAAACCTGCGGGTGCATCGCGCCGACGGGGACGAGACCCTGACCGCGCTGGACGAAAAACAATACACCCTGCAGTCAGGCCAGATGATCGTGTCCGACGACAATGGCACACAAAGCATCGGCGGCATCATGGGCGGGCTGTCCACTGGTTGCACCGACGAGACCGTGAATGTCTTTGTCGAAAGCGCCTATTGGGACCCTGTGCAGATTGCCTATGCCGGTCGCGCGCTCAAGATCAACTCTGACGCGCGCTACCGGTTTGAACGCGGCGTTGATCCGGCGTTCACACCCGAGGGGCTGGAACACGCGGTGCGGATGATTGTCGATCATGCCGGCGGCGAGGTCTCTGAGTTGGTGATTGCTGGCGCCGTGCCGGATGTGTCGCGAGCCTACAAACTGGACACCAAACGCCTGATCAGCCTTGTCGGGATGGACATCCCCGAGGCCACGCAGCGCCAGACCCTCACGGCCCTCGGGTTCCGCCTAGAAGGCAACATGGCCCATGTGCCCAGCTGGCGCCCCGATGTTCAGGGCGAGGCGGATTTGGTCGAAGAAGTCGCACGTATCGCGTCGTTGACCAAGCTGGAAGGCAAACCATTGCCCCGTATGGCAGGTGTCCCCAAGCCGATCCTGACCCCGATGCAGGCCCGTCAGGGCAAGGCGCGCCGGACCGCGGCCGCGCTTGGCTATAACGAATGTGTCACCTACAGTTTTATCGATCGCGACGCGGCGGCGTTGTTTGGTGGTGGCGACGATGACACGATGCTGGAAAATCCGATTTCCAGTGACATGTCCCATATGCGTCCCGGTCTGTTGCCCGGTCTGCTGCGGGCTGTGTCACGCAATCAGGCGCGCGGTTTTGCCGACGTGAACCTGTTCGAGGTGGGCCATGCGTTCCACGGCGGCGAGCCGGAAGAACAGCACCTGCAGGTCGCCGGTGTCTTGGTCGGCCGCACTGGCCCCAAGGACGTCTTGGGCGAGGCGCGCGACGTCGATGTCTATGACGTCAAGGCCGACGCCGAAGCGATCCTGTCGGCCATGGGTGCCCCTGCAAAGGTGCAGATCATGCGCGGCGCTGACGAATGGTGGCATCCCGGTCGTCATGGCAAAATCTGTCTTGGCCCGAAAAAGGTGCTTGGTATCTTTGGCGAACTGCACCCAAAGGTGCTGGTTGAAATGGACATCAAAGGGCCCGCCGTCGGCTTTGTCTTGTATCCCGAACAAATCCCGCTGCCCCGCAGTAACGCAACCGCCCGCCCTGCGCTAAAGGCTACGGATTTGCAGGCTGTCGTGCGCGACTTTGCCTTTGTGGTAGACGCGGACGTCGAGGCGCTGACCGTGGTCAACGCGGCCGCAGGTGCGGACAAAGTGCTGATCGAAAACGTGCGTGTGTTTGACGAATTTATTGGCGGCAGTTTGGGTGAGGGCAAAAAATCGCTCGCGATTGCGGTGCGTTTGCAGCCCACCGACACCACGCTGACCGACAAAGACATCGAGGCCGTGTCCGAGAAAATCGTAGCCAAGGTCGCCAAAGCCACCGGCGGCAGTTTGCGCGGATAACGCAAGTGCCTCCGGCAAGAGCTGTTTGGTCAAGATGAAGGAGAACGATGATGAACATCTATTTGTCCGGTGAAATTCACACCGATTGGCGCGATGAAATTATCGCAGGCGCGCGCGGCTTGCCGGTCGAGTTTACCGCGCCCGTGACCAACCATGCCGCGTCCGATGACTGCGGGGTTGCGATCATGGGGCCCGAGGCGGACAAGTTCTGGCACGATCACAAGGGCGCCAAACTAAACGCCATCCGGACCCGCCACGCACTTGAAATGGCCGATATTGTGGTCGTCCGGTTTGGCGACAAATATAAACAATGGAACGCCGCGTTTGACGCGGGCATGGCTGCCGCCTTGGGCAAATCGTTGATTGTGATGCACGGCGACGACCACCAACATGCCCTCAAGGAAGTGGACGCCGCCGCCTTGGCTGTGGTGCAAACTCCGCAGCAGGTTGTCGAAATCCTGCGCTATGTTTTGGACGGCACATTGCCGAAATAGGGCTACGGGGCTGAGATGTGTCACCATGGGCTTTAGCCCATGGTCCTTTTTTAATGGGGGTTATTCGCTGACCATTGCCTTGATATCGCTTAACAACTGGCCATATTCCATCCTCGACCTTATCTGTTGGGCCAGACATGCCCGAACCAGTCATAAAGGTGAGACAATGAATAGACTTCTTACAGCCGCGGCATTTGGCGTCGCAGTGATGTTTAACGCGGTGCCTGCGATGGCGCAGAAATTGTCGCTGGCAGAGGTTTCGCAATATCTGAACGGGCTTCAAACGGCGCAAGGCGGGTTTACCCAAATCAACGCCGACGGCACCCTGTCCACCGGGCAAATCTATATCAAGCGCCCCGGTCGCATCCGGTTCGAATACAACGCGCCTGACAATTCACTGGTCATGGCCGGTGGCGGGTCCGTTGCGATTTTTGATCCGCGCTCCAACAACGGACCCGAGCGGTATCCGCTCAACCAGACCCCGCTCAAGATCATCCTGGACCGGAACGTCAATTTGGCTCAGGCGCGGATGGTGACGGGGCATTCCTCTGATGGCACCGCGACCACAATCACGGCCCAAGACCCCGACAATCCGCAATTCGGTAATATCCAGATGGTGTTTACGGCCAATCCGGTCGAGTTGCGTCAGTGGATTGTGACCGATGATGTGGGCAGTCAGACAACGGTGATTTTGAACGATCTGCGTCGTGGCGGGTCGATCAACGACATCAAGTTCAACATCCTCCACGAGACAGCGAACTGGCAGAAATAGGGACGTCGATCCTGTCCCAATCAAACGGGCGCCCGCAAGGGCGCCCAAATTGTCAAATTTTGCGGCACGCCCGCAGTTGTGCATCATACATGACTGCGCGAACCGCGACCTCATTTGAAATCCGCACCAGCCAGCTCTTGCGTTTCCATGTGCCCCGCAGAAATCCGGTGCGCCCGTCGTGATAGGCCAGATACTGGTTTCGGGTGTCGTCGATCGCCACGCCCGTTTCTTGCACGGTTTGGGCCATATACCAGCCCATGAAATCGGTGGCGTCATAAATGTCGTCACGCTTGGCGCCGCGCCCGCCTTTGGCATCCTGATATTCCCGCCAAGTGCCGTCCAAGGCTTGGGAATATCCGAATGCTGACGACTGGCGACCCACCGGAATGACCCCCAGCGCATATTGATGCGGGGTGCGGTTGTCCGAGATGAATTTGCTTTCTTGATAGATGATCGCCATCAAAACAGGCACGGGCACGCCGTAATTACGTTTCGCGGCCTTAAAGGCACGAAGATAGGACGGGCGCTCGGACACGATTGCACATGCATCATCCAGATGACGGGGGGCCGAATCGTATTTGGCCCCGCAACTGCTTAGCAGCAACAATAATGTCGTGGCGCGAAGGAAACTGCTCATTTGCCTCTCGCTCTTCTTATTTGTTTTGATGCAGCCTAGCGCGTTTGGTGCGATCTGGGAACCGTTTTGGATGGTGCCTCAGATCACAAATGCCAAAATGAGCGGTAAACCGATCACAGACAGCAATGTCGAGGTCACGACCAGACCTGCGACAGGCTCGGCTTTGGTGCTGTATTTGCTGGCCAGCAGATAGGATGTCACCGCCACCGGTGTTGCGATTTGCACGATCAGCACCGCCAGTGCCACAGGCTGCAACTCAAACCACGTGCCGGCAATCCACGCAGCCCCGGCGCAGACAGCGACTTTGACGACAGACAGGCCAAACGCCTGTGCAAGCGCCCCCGTCTCTAGCCGCGCAATGGCAACGCCCAGCGTGATCAACATCAACGGAATCGCCATCTGTCCGGTTAATTCCAGCGCATTTGTCAGAAATGCAGGGGTCGACCAGCCCTGCCACAAGAACAAAGCCCCCGCAAAAGTTGCCGCGACGACAGGTTCCTTGACCACTTTGAGCAGGGAACCGCCGCCCGAAACGACCCAGACCCCGATGGTGAACGACAAGATCGCCATCACCGCAAACACCACCACGGCATAGCCCAACCCCTCTTGGCCAAATGCAAACAGCGCCAAAGGCAGGCCGAGGTTTCCGGTGTTGCCAAACACCAACGGCGCAAGGAACACTTGTTGGCTTAGTCCAAGCAGCCGCAAGATCACTAAAAACCCAACAGTAACAATCCCGTAGGCTACAAAACTGGCGGCGCTTAGGGCCGCAAGCGCGCTTGGGTCGATGTCAGTTTTCATAAGCGCCACAAAGACCAGACACGGGACAGACACCGTCATCGCAATCCGCGTGACAAAGGTCATCGGGTAATCGTGACCGGTCTTGACCCAAACGTAACCGATCGACGCCAGAATAAAGACCGGTGCGGTTATGTTCAGGACTGTCAGGGCAAGGTTCACAGACTGTTTCCTAATTAGCAGGGCTGGTGGCGTAGACTTTCACCGCCCATCAACGCTACAAAGTATGCGGGGGTAAAGTGCCAATGTTTAAGACACGTGCCAAATATTATTTGGGCCAAGTGGTCCGCCACCGCAAACACCCGTTTCGTGGGGTTGTTTTCGATGTTGATGCGATGTTTTCAAACACCGACGAATGGTATGAGGCGATCCCCGAAGACGCCCGCCCCAAGAAAGAACAGCCGTTTTATCACCTTTTGGCCGAAAACGATCAAAGCTTTTACGTGGCCTATGTGTCCGAACAAAACCTGATCGCGGATTATTCCGGCGTGCCGGTCGAGCACCCCGATCTCGACGATCTGTTTGGTCCGTTCGAGGATGGGCAATATCCGCTGCAGGTGCAGCTTAACTAGGTCGCCATGGGCTTAAGCCCATGGGAACTCAGTATCCTGTCGCACAACCGTCCTTGCGATGATCTGACCCTGCAATCAGGACCCCGTCATCCGCGATCTCGATCGCTTGCGACCCGCCGATGGCCACTTGCGGCATCTCGACCTTGTGCCCCATGTCCGACAATTCCGCCCGCACCGTGTCGGCATATCCGCTTTCGACGTTCAGAACGGCACCATCGGCAAAGCTGCGGGGGGCATCCATCGCGGCCTGCACGTCCATACCGAAGTCGGTCAGGTTGCTGACGAATCGCGCGTGCCCGTTGGGCTGATACGCGCCACCCATCACGCCGAACGGCATGTGGGTCTTGCCATCTTTGCGCAGCAAACCAGGGATGATTGTATGCATGGGGCGTTTGCCCCCCATCGCCTCGTTCGGGTGCCCCGCCTCCAAGGTGAACCCCGCGCCGCGGTTCTGGAACAGGACACCGAATTTGTCGCTGGCGATGCCCGACCCAAAAGAATGGAACACCGAATAAATCAGCGACACGCTCATCCGGTCCTTGTCGACGACTGTGATGTAAATGGTGTCTTTATGTACCGCTTCCGCACCGGGCAGGGCGGCGGGCATGGCACGGTTGGGGTCGATCAACGCGGCCAGTCGTTCGGCCGTGGTGGCCGACATCATATGATCCAACCGCGTCGTGTAATCAGGATCAGCCAGCATGCGGTTTCGGCAATCATAGGCCAGTTTGGCGATCTCGGCCTCGATATGCACCCGTTGCGCCCCGCGCGGATCCATGCCCGCGATGTCGAAATGCTTGAGCATATTAAGCATCAGGATCGCGGTGGCCCCTTGGCCGTTTGGCGGATGCTCCCACAACTCCAACCCGCCATAGCCGCCCATGATCGGATCGGTATAATCGCACTTGGTGCCTGCGAAATCATCCAGCGTGTGAACCCCGCCCATGGCGTTCAGGCTGGCGACCATATCTTCGGCGATTTCGCCCTCGTAAAACGCGTCCCGCCCGTCCAAGGCGATGCGGCGCAGGACTTCGGCCTGCTCGGGGGACCGGAATATCTGGCCTGTCTTGGGGGCAGCGCCATCCAACAAAAACAAGTCGCGCGCGCGACCCTGCAGACGGTCCTCGGCGATGGCCCAGTCGAACTGCACACGCGGGGCTACGGGGATACCTGCCTCGGCATAGTGGATCGCCGGGGCAAGCGAGGCCTTTAAGCCCAGCTTGCCGTGGTCCTTGGACAACCTGCAAAAGGCCTCAATCGCACCGGGCACGGTTACGCTTTCGGGGCCGCCCAGCGAAATGGTGGACAGACCCTGATCGCGCAATTTGGCCGCGTCCAACGCCGCAGGGGCACGCCCCGATCCGTTCAGCGCGATCACCTCGTCACTGCCCGCAGGGGTCATCAGCACAAAACAATCGCCACCGATCCCTGTCATTTGTGGTTCGCACAGTCCCAACAGGACCGCGCCCGCAATGGCCGCATCCACGGCGTTTCCACCCGCTTCCAGCATTTGAACCGCGACTTTTGCGGCCAATGGGTGCGACGTCGCGCACATGCCGTTGGTCGCATAAGTGGCCGACCGGCCAGGAAGGTGGAAATCGCGCATAGTAGCCCCCAATCAGAATTCTCCGCCAACCTGCGGCGAAACCGATTTAAGTGCAATTAATTTTGGGGAGTGTACCTCGGCGCCACGCAACTGGGTGGGGGCTATAAATACGTGACGCCGAGGGAAGCTATGCAGCTACAAGATATGTTTTGACCCAAGATAAGGGCAGCCAAATGATCGAATTGCGGCCATTGCGTGACCATTTGCCCCTAGGTTGGGGTGCTGCACCCCCTTCACGACCCGTGGAAAAGAACGTATGTTCAATTAATGCCGCTACCAAAGGGATCGATCATGGAAAAAGTTGTCATCACAGGCGCATCGCGCACCGCAATGGGCGGGTTTCAAGGGGTGTTCGCGGATGTTGACGCGCCGACCTTGGGCGGGGCCGCGATCAAGGCCGCGATGGATCAGGCCGGATCGCCCGCGGTGGACGAACTGCTGATGGGCTGCGTGCTGCCTGCGGGCTTGGGCCAAGCACCGGCACGTCAGGCGGGGTTCAACGCGGGACTGGACCAATCGGTGCCCGCGACCACGCTGAACAAAATGTGCGGGTCGGGCATGAAAACCACGATGATGGCCTATGACCAGATCGTTGCGGGCGGGGCCCAAACGGTTGTGGCCGGCGGTATGGAAAGCATGACAAACGCGCCCTATCTGATGCCCAAAATGCGCAGCGGCGCGCGGATCGGTCACCAGCAGGTGGTCGACAGTATGTTTCTGGACGGTCTCGAAGACGCCTATGACAAAGGCCGCCTGATGGGCACCTTTGCCGAAGACTGCGCCGAGAAATTCCAGTTCACCCGCGCCGATCAGGACGACTATGCGCTCAAATCCCTGTCCAACGCGCTGGCGGCGCAAGGGGCGGGCGCATTCGATGGCGAAATCACCCCTGTGACCCTGAAAACCCGCAAGGGTGAGACCGTGATCGGCCACGACGAACAACCTGCCAATGCTCGGCCGGACAAAATTCCGCAGCTCAAACCGGCATTTCGCAAGGATGGCACGGTCACCGCGGCCAATGCATCCAGCATCTCGGACGGGGCGGCGGCCTTGGTGCTGTCGGCGCAATCGGCGGCGACTGGCCCGATCCGCGCGACCATATTGGGTCACGCCAGCCACGCCCAAGAACCCGGCTGGTTTACCACTGCCCCCGTGCCCGCTGCGCAAAAGCTGATGCAGAAAATCGGCTGGACCGTCGACGATGTGGACCTGTGGGAGGTCAACGAAGCCTTTGCCGTTGTGCCCATGGCGTTCATGCACGAATTGGGAATTTCGCGGGACAAGATCAACGTGAACGGCGGGGCCTGCGCACTGGGCCATCCGATCGGGGCATCGGGTACGCGGATCATCGTGACCCTGTTGAATGCGCTAGAAAAACGCGGTCTCAAACGCGGGATTGCTGCGATTTGCATCGGGGGTGGCGAAGGCACTGCCATTGCCATAGAACGCCCGTAACCTGTTACGGACGGCCCCATGAACATCGACTACGACGCGCTCGACAAAACCTTGATGTCCTTGACCGCAGGCGAGGACGATACCGTTGCATTGATGGCCACCGTCGCGTGCGAAGTGCACCATGCTGACGCGCGGTTTGACTGGACGGGGTTTTACCGTGTCGCCGCACCCGAGGTGCTGAAAATCGGCCCATACCAAGGCGGTCACGGTTGCCTTGTGATCCCGTTTTCGCGCGGGGTCTGTGGGGCTGCGGCACGCACGGGGCAGGCGCAACTGGTTGACGATGTCGACGCCTTTCCCGGTCATATTGCCTGCGCGTCATCGACGCAGTCGGAACTGGTCCTGCCGGTCTTTAATGCTGCCGGAGCCTTGCTAGGGGTTTTTGATATCGACAGCAATCAACCCGCCGCATTTACCCAAAACGACTGTGACCGGTTGACCGATATGCTGTCGCGCGTGTTTTCGCAGGCGCAACAGGCATAACCGACCTCACAACCTAATCGCGAAAATGCTTGAGAAACCTCGCGCAACGCGGCAATATTCGGGCATATGACCCACCGTTTCCCGATAAAGGAACTCGCGCTGCAATCCGGTCTTAGCACCGCGACGGTTGACCGAGTGATCAACGACCGGCCCAACGTTAGCGCCCAGTCCCACGCCCGTGTCGCCGCCGCAATGGAAGAACTCGCGCTGCAAGAAGGCCAGCTCGCGGCACGGGGCCGACGGATGTTTATCGACGTTCTGGTCGACGGGCCGGACCGGTTTTGCAGCAAAATCCGCGACGCGGTGGACGCGATCCTGCCGACGTTTAGCCCTGCTGTGGTCCGGCCGCGCTATACGTTTCAGGACACGATGAGCGAGGACCAAACCGTCGAGCATCTGCACCGGATCGCAGGGCGTGGCAGCAGCGGTGTTTTGCTAAAAATCCGCGACACGCCTGCCGTGCGTACGGCCATCGGGGACCTGCGGGCGAAACATATTCCGGTGGTGACAGTGTTCGCGGATGTGGCGACGCCGGACCGGTTGGCCTTTGTCAGCCCTGACAATGAACAGGCGGGGCGGACCGCGGCCTATCTGATGATGAAACTGCTGGGCCCCACCAAAGGCGCGATCTTGTTGACCCAAGGGCGTGATAGTTTTGCGGGCGAAGAGGCGCGCGCCGCAGGCTTTCGGGCCGCGATTTCAGGGCATGGTTTCCGGCTGATTTACATCGACGCCGCAGACGGTGCCGCACCGGATGCCGCCAGTCAAATCACCCAACGTGCGCCGGATATCGGTGCGCTGGCAGGGGTCTATTCAATGGGCGGCGGCAATCGCGCGATTCTATCCGCATTGGATGCAATCGGCTCGCCGCCGCAGGTTTTTGTGGCCCATGATCTGGATATCGAAAACCGGACCCTGCTGCGCGACGGTCATTTGGACTTTGTTCTGGACCACGATTTGCCACATGATCTGCGGGCGGGGCTGGATTGTATTTGCCATGCACACGGGTTGGGGCCGGAACCCGTCGTGAAACCCTCGGGCATACAGGTGCTGACGCCGTTTCAGGTATCATGAAAAAATGCGTTGCTTTTTCACGCAGAATCGCTGAACGTGAAATTCAGGATAGAAATTTCACGGATACCCCATGCTGCACACCCCACCCCCAGAGGGTCTGACCCTAGGTGCCGACCTGCGCGCATTGCGCAAGGCGCGGGGGTTGACCCTTGCGGATGTGGCCGAGGCGATGGAAAAATCTGTCGGATGGGTTAGTCAGGTCGAACGCGACATTTCCGAACCATCGATCACTGACCTGCGCGGTTTTGCGCGGCTGATGGACGTGTCCGTATCCAGCCTGTTTCGCACCGTGGCCGCAGCAGGTGAAGAAGGCTACATCGTGCGCGCCGATGCCCGCCGCCCGATCGGATCGCGCGAGGCGGGACTGGTCGAGGAACTGCTATCGCCGGACCTGACTGATGACTTTGAGATGGTGCATTCCACGTTTGAGGCAGGCGCCGTGATGCCCGAACAGATCTGCCGCCCGACCCAAGAGGTCGGCTATATCGTCTCGGGCCGGTTGGACCTATGGATCGACGACACGTTGTTCCATCTCAACCCCGGCGACAGTTTCCGCATTCGTGGCCAAGACTACCGCTGGGAAAACCCGCACGCAGAACCTTGCATCGCCATCTGGGCCATCGCGCCCCCGATTTATTGAGGTTGATATGACTGACAAAACGCGAACCGGACGATGTGATTGCGGCGCTGTTACCTTTGAAGTCACCGGCGCGCGCGACACCGTAAGTATCTGCCATTGCACCCAATGCCGCCGCACCAGCGGCCATATGTGGGCGGCGACCCATGCGCCGTTTGATCAGCTGAAGTTCACCAATGACACGGGCCTGAAATGGTATGTGTCTTCGGATTGGGCCAAGCGCGGGTTTTGCACGGAATGCGGGTCGAGCCTGTTTTACAAAATGAACGATGAAGACGGGATTGGCATCGCTGCGGGATCGCTGGATGGCCAAACCGGAATGACCGTCAGCCGCCACATCTTTTGCGCCGACAAAGGCGACTATTATGCAATTGCGGACGCCGAGCCGCAGATCGAAAAATACTAGGGAGCAAACATGTCTGATTTTCCAACCACGGCCCGTGTGGTCATCATCGGCGGCGGCGTTGTCGGCGTCTCGACGCTGTATCATCTGGCCAAAGCAGGCTGGACCGACTGCGTTCTTTTGGAAAAGAACGAGTTGACGGCAGGCTCCACTTGGCACGCCGCAGGTAACTGCCCGTCGTTCAGCACGTGGTGGGCTGTGATGAACATGCAGCGCTATTCGCTTGGCCTTTATGACGGTCTGGCCGACGCGGTTGATTATCCGATGAACTATCACGTCACGGGCTCCATCCGCCTTGCACACTCCAAAGAACGGATGCAGGAATTTGAACGCGCTCGTGCGATGGGCAATTATCAGGGACTGAGCATTGAAATGATGTCCAATCAGGACATGAAGGATAAATACCCCTTCCTTGAAACACATGATCTGGTCGGCGGCCTATGGGATCCGGATGATGGCGATATCGATCCCGCGCAATTGACCCAAGCATTGGCCAAAGGCGCGCGCGATCTGGGCGCGTCAATCCAGCGTTTCTGCCCTGCGACAGGTGTCAGCCGCGAGAATGGCGAATGGATTGTTCACACTGAAAAAGGCGACATCCGCTGCGAAAAAGTCGTGAATGCCGCCGGCTACTACGCGCAGCGTGTTGGCGAATGGTTTAAACCCTACGGCGGTCGCACCGTGCCAATGGCCACCATGTCGCACCAGTATTTCCTGACCGAGGAAATCCCCGAACTCAAGGAATGGACCGAAGCCCAAGGCCATAAAGTGCCCCTGCTGCGCGATGTCGACAGCAGCTATTACCTGCGTCAGGACAAAAACGGTTTGAACCTCGGCCCGTACGAGCGGAACTGCAAAGGCCACTGGATGACACCGGACGACCCGATGCCCGAGGACTTCAGCTTCCAACTATACCCCGACGATCTAGAGCGGCTTGAGTGGTATATCGAAGACGCGATGGCGCGTGTTCCTATGCTGGGCACATCCGGCGTTGGTCGCGTGATCAACGGCCCGATCCCCTATGCGCCCGACGGCCTGCCGCTGATGGGTCCGATGCCCGGCGTGCCAAATGCTTATGAGGCCTGCGTGTTCACTTTTGGCATCACCCAAGGCGGTGGCGCGGGCAAGGTGATGGCCGAATGGATCATCGAAGGCCAGACCGAGTGGGACATGTGGGCCTGTGATCCGCGCCGTTACACCGACTACACCGATCAGGACTATTGCGACAAAAAGGCGATGGAAGTTTACGGCCACGAATATGCCATGCATTTCCCGCACCACGAATGGCCAGCGGCACGGGACAAGAAACTGTCCCCCGTCGACGCCCAAGTCCGCGCTCAAGGCGGTGTCATGGGTGCCTATAATGGTTGGGAACGCGCCAACTGGTACGCAAAAGACGGCGACGACACATCGCTTGAGGCGACGCATACATGGGAACGGTCCGGCCCATGGGAACAGCGTATCCGCGAGGAATGCGAAGCCGTGCGCGACGCCGCTGGTATCCTCGACCTGCCGGGTTTCAGCCGTTACCGTTTGCAAGGCGAAGGTGCCGCGCAATTCTTGCGTGACAACGTCACTGGCGGCATCCCGAAAATCGGTCGCATCGGCCTGATCTACTTTGCCGATGATCGGGGCCGCATCCTGACCGAAATGTCCGCGATGCGACTGGACGAAGATTTCTTTTTCCTGATCACGGCGGCCACCGCGCAGTGGCACGATTTTGAAGTGCTGCGCGACCGCACACCTGCGGATGCGGCATTCACGCTGACCGATGTGACGACCGAATTTAGCTGTCAGATCCTGACGGGTCCAAAATCACGCGAAATTCTAGCCGACTGTTCCGACGCCGACCTGTCGCTGGGCTGGCTGACCCATCAATCCGCGCAAATCGACGGCACGTGGGTGCAACTGGTCCGCGTGTCATTTGCGGGTGAATTGGGCTGGGAAATCCACACCAAGGTCGAAGACACGTCCGCGGTCTATGACACCGTCATGGCCGCAGGGCAGGCGCATGGGCTTAAACCGTTCGGCATGTATGCGCTGAATTCCCTACGGATCGAAAAAGGCTACCGCGCATGGAAGGGCGACCTGTCCACCGATTACACCGTTCTTCAGGGTGGTCTGGAACGCTTTGTAAAATGGGACAAGGAATTCCCGGGCAAGGCGGCGATGCAGGCTGAAAAACAGCAGGGTGTAACCAAGTCGTTCGTCACCCTGACGCTGGACGACGTGCCGCCAGCGGATGCGCCTTATATGTCGACCCTGATCCACGACGGTGAAGTCGTGGGCGAAACCACATCAGGGGCCTACGGTTACCGTGTGGGCAAATCCATAGCGCTGGGCATGTTGCGCCCTGATCTGGCGGTCGCTGGAACCAAGGTGATGGTCAACATCTTTGGCACCGAGTACCCCGCCACGGTCCAAGAGGACGCTCCGCTGTGGGACCCCAAGAACGAGCGTATCCGCGCATGAAAATCACCCTTCTAGATGGCGGTATGGGGCAGGAACTGGTGCATCGCGCCGGTGATAACCCCACGCCGCTGTGGTCGACCCAAGTGATGATCGAACGCCCCGGATTGGTCGCGGAAATTCATCGCGACTATTTCGATGCGGGTGCGACGATCGCGACGTCCAACACCTATGCGATCCACCGTGATCGTTTGGTCTCTGCTGGGATTGAGGACCAATTCGAGGACCTGCTTGCCGCCGCTATGACCGAGGCGCAGGCCGCGCGGCGCGACGGCACACAGGTCGCGGGCAGCATTGGGCCGTTGATCGCGTCCTACCGCCCCGACATCCACCCCGCAGCGGATGTGGCCGTGCCGCTCTATTCCGAGGTCGCGTCCAAAATAGCGGCAGCTTGCGACCTGATCATTTGCGAAACGGTCGTGTCCGTTGACCATGCCCGCAGTATCCTGACTGCGGCCAAGCCGGCGGGAAAACCCGTGTGGCTGGCCGTATCTGTCGACGACACAGACGGGACCAAACTTCGGTCGGGCGAACCTTTGGCCGATGTGATCCCCGTGGCACACGACATAGCGGACGCCTTGTTGATCAACTGCTCCTCGCCCGAGGCCGTGGGCGCGGGCCTGCGCGTAATTGCGGATTGCGGCCTGCCGTTTGGCGGCTACGCCAACGGGTTTGTCAAAATCACCGACGGTTTCCTCGGGGACCAGCCAACCGTTGATGCGCTGACCGCCCGCCACGATCTTGGCCCCGACGCCTACGCCGACCACGTGATGTCTTGGGTCGGCATTGGCGCCACAATCGTTGGCGGCTGTTGCGAAGTCGGCCCCGCCCATATCGCTGAAATCTACAAACGGCTGCGCGCCGCCGGCCATCAAATCGTTTAGTGTTAAGGACCAAAACCCCATGTCTAAAACCGTCCCGTCCCACGCCCGCGTCGTCATCATTGGTGGTGGCGTCATCGGCTGCTCTGTTGCCTATCACCTTGCCAAATTGGGCTGGAAAGACGTCGTGCTGCTGGAACGCAAACAACTGACATCCGGCACCACGTGGCACGCTGCTGGCTTGATCGCGCAGTTGCGGGCGACGGCGAACATGACCAAACTCGCGAAATATTCTCAGGAATTATACGGGAACCTAGAGGCTGAGACGGGTGTGGCGACTGGTTTTAAACGGGTAGGGTCGATCACTGCTGCCCTGACCGAGGAACGCCGCGAAGAGATTTTCCGCCAAGCCGGCATGGCCCGCGCCTTTGGTGTTGAAGTCGAAGAGATCAGCCCCGAAGAAGTGAAATCGCGTTACGAGCATCTGAACATTGATGACGTCAAGGCAGGCGTTTACCTGCCTTTGGACGGGCAAGGGGACCCCGCGAATATCGCGCTGGCGCTGGCCAAGGGTGCGCGTCAAAACGGCGCCCAAGTGATCGAGCGCACCGCTGTCACCGCGATTAACCGTGAGGGGCGTCGCGTGACCTCGGTGGATTGGAACAACGGCACCGAGACGGGCACAATCGACTGCGACATGATCGTCAACTGTGGCGGCATGTGGGGCCACGAAGTCGGGCGCATGGCGGGCGTGAACGTGCCGCTACATGCGTGCGAACATTTCTACATCGTGACCGAAGCCATCGAAGGGCTGTCCACTTTGCCCGTTCTTCGCGTGCCCGACGAATGCGCCTATTACAAAGAAGACGCTGGCAAAATGCTGCTGGGCGCGTTTGAACCCAACGCAAAACCCTGGGCGATGGATGGCATTCCTGCGGATTTCGAATTCGACCAACTGCCCGAGGATTTCGATCACTTTGAACCGATCCTAGAGGCCGCCGTGAACCGGATGCCAATGCTGGCCGAGGCGGGGATCCATACGTTCTTTAACGGACCAGAATCGTTCACGCCCGACGACGCCTACCATCTTGGCCTTGCGCCCGAGATGGACAATGTCTGGGTCGCGGCTGGTTTTAACTCCATCGGTATCCAATCCGCGGGCGGGGCGGGTCAGGCGCTGGCCGCTTGGATGGATGACGGCGACAAGCCGTTCGATCTGGGTGACGTGGACATCAGCCGGATGCAGCCCTTCCAAGGCAATAAACATTACCTGTTCGAGCGGTCCAAGGAAACGTTGGGCCTGCTATATGCCGATCACTACCCGTTCCGACAAAAGGCGACTGCGCGTGGTGTGCGCCGCACACCGTTCCATCAGCATTTGCTGAACGAAGGCGCGGTGATGGGCGAAATCGCGGGCTGGGAACGCGCCAACTGGTTCGCGAATGACGGTCAGACACCGGAATACGACTACTCTTGGAAACGTCAGAATTTCTTTGGCAACGTCGGCGCCGAACTGAACGCAATCCGCACCAATGTCGGCATGTATGACATGTCGTCGTTCGGCAAACTGCGGGTCGAAGGGCGCGATGCGGTGGCGTTCATGAACTACGTCGGCGGCGGTCAATTTGACGTGCCCGTAGGCAAAATCGTCTATACTCAATTCCTGAACAAACGCGCAGGGATCGAGGCGGATGTGACGGTCACCCGCCTGTCCGAGACTGCGTTTCTGGTCGTGACACCCGCCGCCACCCGCCTAGCAGATCAGACGTGGATGGACCGCAACAAGGGCGATTTCAACGTGGTCATCACGGATGTGACCGCAGGCGAAGGCGTTTTGGCTGTCATGGGTCCAAACGCGCGCAAACTGCTGCAAGCCGTATCGCCTAATGATTTTAGCAACGACCACAACCCCTTTGGCACCGCGCAAGAGATCGAGCTGGGCATGGGCATGGCCCGTGTCCACCGCGTGACTTATGTCGGCGAGCTGGGCTGGGAAATCTACGTCAGCGCCGACATGGCCGCACACGCGTTTGAAACCCTGCATGCCGCGGGGCAGGACATGGACCTGAAACTATGCGGCATGCATATGATGGACGCTGGCCGTATCGAAAAAGGGTTCCGGCACTTTGGCCACGACATCACAGCCGAGGATCACGTGCTCGAGGCGGGGCTAGGGTTTGCGGTGAAGACCGACAAACCCGATTTCATCGGGCGTGATGCCGTGCTGCGCAAAAAGGACGAAGGCCTGAGCAGTCGCCTAGTGCAATTCAAGTTAACCGACCCCGAACCGCTGCTGTATCACAACGAACCTGTGATGCGTGACGGCGAGGTCGTCGGCTACCTGTCGTCGGGCGTCTACGGTCACCACCTCGGGGCAGCGATGGGCATGGGGTATATCCCCTGCGCGGGCGAAACCGCGGCGGATGTGTTGGGGTCAACCTATGAGATTGACGTGATGGGCACCCGCGTGCGCGCCGAAGCCAGCCTAAAGCCGTTCTATGATCCCAAAGGTGAGCGGGCGAAGGTGTAGGTCGCCTTCAAATCCGCCGCTTTTGAAATCCGGTCTTGGACTGCGCAAAGCCTGCAGCTTCATAGAAGCAAAGGGTGGCGCGGTCCTTTGAACCTGTCATCAGCATCGCCTTGTAACAGTCGTGATCCCATGCAAGTCGGGTCGCGGCATTCAGCATTGCTGTGCCGTGACCTTGGCCGCGGTGATCTGTGTGGGTGACAACATTTTCGATCAACGCATAGGGCAACCCGCCGCGGGTCAGGTTCGGGACAATCACAACCGTGCAGCTGGAGACAAGACGCTCGCCCTGCTCGCCAAGCAAGATCGTGCTGCCCGCATAGGCTTGAAATCGTGCAAAGATCGCCTGCGCCGCCTCGATTGAAAACGGCGCATTGTTTGGCGTCAGGTGCTGGTAAAGGGCAAGCAGCCTGCTTAGGTCATCCGCATGAGCGGTCCGGATTGTCAGGGCAAGGCCCATTCGGTGTGACTTACTCGTCCTTTGCCCCTAGCGCGCTCAGACCCTTTAGGATGTCGATTGCATAGGCCAGTTGGTAATCATCCTCGCGCAGGGCCGCAGCGGCTTCGGCGCGTTCGCGGTCCTCTTCGATCTGGCGGATTTCATCCTCAGACAGGCTGTCGTTGTCCAGCGACCCGCGCAGGTCTGCCTCCGAGCGCGAACGCGGCGTGACCTGTTCTTCGTCCTCGTCCTGAACAGCACGGCGGGGCTGTTCGACGATGATGTCAGGCGAAATCCCCAAGGCTTGAATAGAGCGGCCCGATGGCGTGTAGTAGCGCGCTGTTGTCAGCCGCATTGCGCTGTCGCCCTGCAACGGGACAACCGATTGGACGGACCCTTTGCCAAATGATTTAGTGCCAACCACAATGGCGCGGCGGTGGTCTTGCAATGCACCTGCGACGATTTCCGACGCGGATGCAGAGCCGCCATTGATCAAGACAACGATCGGTTTGCCCTGCGCCAGATCACCTGGTGCTGCGTTGTAGCGTTCGCCATCTTGCGGGTCGCGACCACGGGTCGATACGATTTCGCCCGCGTCGAGGAAGGCATCCGATACGTAGATCGCCTGATTTAGCAACCCGCCGGGGTTGTTGCGCATGTCCAGAACAATGCCATCGACAGCGTCAATGCCACCGGCCTCTTCGATTTGCTCGGCCAGTCCGCTTTGAAGATCGGTAAAGGTCTGACCACTAAATGTCGCAATACGCAAGACAACGGCGTTGCCTTCGGTGCGGCTGCGGACAGCCGTTAGCTTGATCGTGTCGCGGATGATCGACACTTCCAGCGGCTCGATTTCGTCCTCGCGGACGACTGTGATGATAACTTCGGACCCGACAGGGCCACGCATCAGATCGACGGCATCGTCGATTGTCAGGCCCAGCAGGCTTTCGCCGTCCACGGCCGTGATGAAATCGCCCGACTGCATGCCCGCCGCATCGGCAGGGGTGCCATCCATCGGGGATACGACTTTGATCCAGCCTTCTTCTTGGGTGATCTCGATGCCCAAACCGCCAAATTCACCGCGTGTCTGGACACGCATGTCCGCCGCGTCATCGGACGACAGGAACGATGAATGCGGGTCCAAAGACGTCAGCATGCCGTTGATGGCGGCCTCGATCAGGTCTTTGTCGTTGACCTCTTCGACATAGCCCAAGCGGATCCGCTGAAAGATATCCCCGAACAGATCCAGCTGTTCATAGACCGTGGAATTGCTGGCCGCCTCTTGGGCGATCAACGGGGCCGCGACCTGAGTCGTCATCACCAGTCCTAACAAAGTGCCGCCACCGGCAGCCAACAATAGCTTGTTCATCACGTCTTCCTATCAATCAATCAGCGCGAACCAGTCGGCCGGGTCTTGGGGACTTTGCCCTTCTCTGACCTCAAGATAAAGGGTCTGGTTGGACACATTGGCGGTATTCGCCTCGCTTTGGCTCAATATTTCGTTAGCACTGGGCGTTTGTCCGCCCATCAACCCGATTGGCGTGCCTTGGGGCAGGACATCCCCGACAGCGCCCAAAACCACATCTAGGCCCGCGATGACGATCAGGATGTCTTGGGCGGGTTCCAGAATGACAACGTTGCCATAGTCCAGCAATGGACCACGAAATAGCAACGTAGCAGCAGCCGGAGTGCTGACCATGGCACGCGGAGCGGTCGCGATGATAACACCGGGGCGCTTGATACCTGCGGCGTCCTCGTCATTGAAACCGCGCAAAACCGTACCCTGAACCGGCAAATCAAGCGCGCCTTTTTCGACAGGGGCGATCTGGGTCGGGGTGCCTTGCAAGAACGTATCAGTCAGCCCGCTCGCGAACCCTTCCAGTGTTTCTGTGCTGGCCAGCAAAAGGGCCGTCTGGACGTCGTCTTCTACGAACCGTTTGGGCAGGTCAGTGCGGTCGGAAATGGCTTGTGACAGGGCCGTGCGGGCGTCTTGTGCGCCGCGCAGGCCGTCCTGCAATGTGCCCAAGGCGTTGTCTTGCAGTTGTCGTAGCAGCGCGACCTCTTCTAATTGGGTGCGCAATGCCTCGGCCTTGGCCTGTAGGGCGGGGGTCACATCGGCGACCATCATGCCCGACCGCGCCGTGCCCTTTGGCCCCGACGGGTGCAACAACAGCAACGGGGCGGGCGCGCGGCCCATAGATTGCAATACCGCCAATAGCCTGCCGATCTCTTCCGATTTCGCCCCGAGCTCCGCTTGCAACGTGGCCTCGCGGATTGTGGCACGACGCAATCCGTCACGCATTGCGATCAGGCCTTCTTCGTAGGCATGGACCGTGGCGGTCAATGCGGCGACGCGGTCGCGCGATTGTCTGGCGTCAAGCAAGGCGCTGCCCGCAGCTGTCAGTTGTCGGGCGGCATCCATCGCGGCCTCGGCGGGGGTTTGGGCGTTTGCGGTGCCAGCCCATGGCAGCATCAGGACAAGAGCAAGGAACCTCATCTGCGGATCAGGCTCCGGCCTGTCATCTCGGGTGGCAGATCCAGCCCCATCAGGTCCAAGACCGTGGGCGCCAGATCGGCCAGACGCCCGTCGCGCAACCGCGCATCAGCAGGGCCGCCAACCAATGCCACGGGCACAGGGTTGGTTGTGTGGGCCGTATGTGGCCCGCCGGTTTGCGGGTCGATCATGGTTTCGCAATTGCCGTGATCAGCGGTGACGATCATCGCGCCACCTGCGGCCGTCAGGGCTGCTAGCACCTCGCCCAAGCCGTGATCGACGGCTTCGCAGGCCGCGATACCCGCATCCAGATCGCCGGTGTGGCCGACCATATCAGGGTTCGCGTAATTGGTAACGATCAGGTCATATCCGTCGTTAATGGCCCCGACAAACGCCTGCGTGACCTCGGCCGAGGACATTTCAGGCTGCAGGTCATAGGTCGCGACCTTGGGGGATTTGGGCATATAGCGGTCTTCGCCCGCCGCGGGGGCCTCAATGCCGCCGTTCAAAAAGAACGTCACATGGGGGTATTTTTCGGTCTCGGCCAAGCGGAACTGGCGCAACCCGTGTTTGGCGACCCAAGCGCCCAATGTATTCTTGATCTCGCGCTTGGGGAACACTGTCGGGAACCATGCGTCATGGGCGTCGGAATAGGTGACCATGCCCAGCTTGGCGGCCAAGCGCGGCATGTCGCGCGCGAAGCCGTCAAACGCAGGGTCGGCCATGGCGGCCAAAATCTCGCGGGCGCGGTCGGACCGGAAATTCAGGCAAAACAAACCGTCGTTGGCCGCAAAGCCCGTGTATCCCGCAATCACGGTTGCAGGGATGAATTCGTCGGTGACCGCATGTGCGTAGGATTGTTCGATCGCGCACATCGGGTCGGGTGCTGTGCCGCCCGTGCCGGTGACCATCGCATCATAGGCTGTCTGGACACGGTCCCAGCGGTTGTCGCGATCCATCGCGAAATAACGGCCAATGACCGTAGCAATTTTCGCGCCAACAGGCAGGCCATCGATCAGGTGCTGCATAAACGCCTTGGCGCTGGACGGGGCCACGTCCCGCCCGTCGGTGATCGCGTGGATAATCACCGGCACGCCCGCCGCGTCAATCACACGGGCGGCGGCCAGAATGTGGTCCACATGACCATGCACACCACCATCGGACACAACCCCCATCAAATGGGCAGCACCGCCCGACACCTTGAGCGCGTCGATAAAACCCGTCAGGGCGGCCATCGTGTCAAAGCTGCCGTCCTCGATCGCCATCTCGATCTGGCCCAAATCCATAGCGACAACGCGACCGGCACCGATGTTGGTGTGGCCGACCTCGGAATTGCCCATCTGGCCCTTGGGCAGACCGGCGTCATTGCCATGGGTCAACAGTTTGGCATGCGGGCCGCGCATCAGCGCGTCGAAATTCGGAGTATTGGCCAAGGCAGGGGCATTGCCGTCTGTTTCGGCACGCAGGCCCCAGCCATCCAGAATACATAATACGACGGGTTTGGGCACGGGCATCTTGATCCTCCGGTTGTTGCGGTCTTCCTACCCCAGCACAACAGATTTAGGAACGCCTGTCGTGGTTTTCTATGGGGCTTGGGTGGGGCTAGACCCGATGATACGGCGCATTCGCCAGAATTGACGCCGCCCGATACAGCTGTTCGGACACCATCACGCGAACCAGCATGTGGGGCCAGACCATCTTGCCGAACGATAGCGACGCATCCGCGCGGGCGCGAAACGCAGGGTCGATCCCGTCTGCCCCGCCAATCACAAACGCCACGTCACCGCGACCCTGATCGCGCCATCCGGCCAAACGGTCAGCAAATTCAGGAGAGGTTTCGACAGTGCCGCGTTCGTCCAGCACGCAGATCAACGCGCCTTTGGGGATGGCACGATCCAGCAAAGCGGCCTCGGCGGCCATGCCGCCGCCCTTTTTGTCCTCGACCTCGATCAGCTGGGCAGGGCCAAGGCCAAGCGCGCGGCCCGTGCGGTCAAATCTGGTGAGGTAATCGTCGTATAGGTCGCGCTCGGGGCCGCTACGCAGGCGGCCCACGGCGCAAATATGAACGCGCATTACGCGTCAGCGGCGGCACCCGGCTGCCACATCTTTTCCAGCTGGTAAAATTCGCGGACTTCGGGGCGGAACAGGTGGACGATGATGTCACCTGCGTCGATCAACACCCAATCGCCTGCAACCTTGCCTTCGATGCGGGGGTAGACCTCGTAGCCGGCCTTCAGGCGCTCGCTTAGCTTTTCGGCCATGGCTGCCACCTGACGGGACGACCGACCGGATGCGATGACCATATAATCACCGATCTCGGACTTGCCGCGCAGATCGATCTGCACGATGTCTTCGCCCTTGTCATCTGTCAGGGATTTTACGACGGCGTCCAACAGCTCTTTGCTGGTGGCGTTTGCATTTGCGGTCATGTTGACGGCACCTGCATTGGTCGGCTCGGCGACCGGAGTGGAAAGAGACAGTTCATTGTCCTCCAAAGGGGTTATGCGGCGGATCGTCCGGCGCTTGATTGCTGTCAAAATAGCAACCCGCGCCGCGCAATTCAATGACTGGTTATGACTTGCACTGAGGCAGGCGTTTCAGGTCTTCTTGCGGGTTTTCGGATTCGAGCGCGTTAACCACATCCTCGATGGATGCCCCGCGGATCAACGGCAGGAATGCGCCATCCACTTGGGTGCGCATCGCAACCGAAAACGTGTCGTCCAAATTGGGACCATCGCCGATAGCGCAAGGGGACACAAACACCGAGATCGAGCCGGAAGACGCGACAGGGTCTGCCATTTCCCATGCCTTGGCCTTGGCTTGCAATGCACGCAATTCGTCCAGATCGTCAGGGTTCACGCGGAACAAAATCTTGCCGTCGCGGGTCTCGCTTTGTTGCAAAATGAACGTCCGCTCAAAGCTTTCATCCAGTTGGGCGTTTTCCATCCCAACAATGAAATGCGCGCCGTCGTTTTGAACGCCTGTTGCGCTGGGCAGGGTCACGGCGACCTCGAACCCTTGCGGGTCTGCGTCCATCGGGGACGTCGCCCCCAGTATGGCAGCCGTCGTCATCACCACCTTGGAACAAGACATCGCAAGGGGCAGGGCAAGCATGGGAAATAGGTTTAACAAATTCATCTGATTCTCCTTTGACATGTTCTTTTTATTGTTTTACGATAAATTATCAACACAAAACATTAGGGTGATCCAATGCCGACATCTCACTTATCGAATGTTCTATATGTGGCGACGGGCGCGGCGATTGTCCTGTATCCGCTCGCGCTGGCCACGAGTATCGGCTACGCGGACGACCCGCTCTTGCACTTTGCACAACAGGGCGGCTGGACGGTGTCCCACGCCGTCACGGGCACGCAAAAGGCGTTGTCGTTCGGTATCGGTATCTTGCCGGGCGTGGTGATTTTCTGGGTGTTGATGCACATCCGCAAACTCTTTGACCTGTTCCGGACCGGTCGGGCGCTGTCGCTAAACGCAGCCCAAGTGATCCGCCGGACCGGGTTTGGATTTGTCGGGCTGTCGTTGATCGAATTCCTGATGATCCCCGCGCAAACGGCTGTGCTTAGCTTTGCCAACCCAGCGGGATCGCGCAGCATTTCCATCGGGCTTAGTTCCTCGATGATTGGTGCGTTGCTGGCGGCGGGATTGCTGATCGTGATCGGCCACGCGCTGGCACAAGCCGCAGAAGTCTCGGCCGAAAACGAAAGCTTTGTGTGATGGAAATCATCGTCCGCCTCGACGTCATGCTGGCCATGCGCAAGATGAAATCGCGGGATCTTGCCGCGCAGGTGGGAATCACCGAACAGAACATCAGCCTTCTCAAATCGGGCAAGGTCAAAGGCATCCGCTTTGAAACCCTGGCCCGGATTTGCGAGGTTCTCGATTGCCAGCCCGGTGACCTGCTAGAGGCGCAAACCCCCGATTAGCCCTGTGGGCCCGTCGCCTGACCATCCAGCATTGTGACCTCGCGCTGCGGGAACGGGATGCTGATGCCGTTCTCGGCGAAAGCGTCCCAAAGGGCGAGGTACACATTGCCCCGAATATTGGTCAAACCGCCCGTCGGATCGCTGATCCAGAATCGCAGGATATAGTCGACCGAACTGTCGCCGAACCCGACGATGTGGCACACGGTCGGGCGCGAGCTGAGCACCCTGTCCACGCTTTGGGCGGCAGCAATTGCCAGTTTGCGCACCTCGTGCGGGTTGTCGCCATAGGCTGTGCCGAAATAGATATCGAGCCGCACAAAGTCGTTGGAATGCGACCAGTTCACCACCTGCCCCGTAAT
>CAXIAS010000028.1:0-28113 GCA_964022195.1 uncultured Roseobacteraceae bacterium | reverse complement strand
GAATTTCTGGGCTCGCTGAGAAGACCGCACGCGTGATCTTGTTGACTGACACCTCCAGCCGGATTCCGATCACGATCCAGCCTTCCGGCCAGCGCGCGATCATCAGTGGCGATAACACCCTAAATCCACCGATCGAATTCCTTGAAAATCCGGATGCTGTTCGTCCGGGTGATCGGGTGGTCACATCAGGCGACGGCGGGGTCTTTCCGCCTGATTTGCTGGTTGGTCAGGTGGCACTAGGCGTTGATCGCCGCCTGCGGGTTCGTCTCTCGGCAGACTATGAACGGCTTGAATTCCTGCGTGTTCTGCGTGCTCAGCAAACACCCGCAATCACCGATCCGGGCGGTCTTTTGGCTCCTGACATCCCGCCGCAAATCGCCGACCAGAGCAGTATTTCCGATGGCTGAAGCACTTGCATCAAGGGTTTGGCTGGGCCGAATGTTATACCTAGCATCTGCCGCGGTGCTGATTTTCATCCATTTGCTGCCGTTGGATGCGCGGCCGGACACTTGGGCGTCTCCCGACTGGTTGCTGGCTCTGACCTTGGCATGGGTCGCTCGCCGACCTGATCATGTTCCGGTGTTCCTGATCGCGGTGTTATTCTTTCTGACCGATATTCTGTTTCAACGCCCTCCGGGGCTATGGGCCGCGATGGTCGTGATCGTCACCGAGATTTTACGTGCCCGCGTGACGGGCATCCGCAATATGCCGTTTGCTGTGGAATGGGGCACCGTGGCGCTGGGGGTGGCAGTGATCACACTGGGATACCGCCTCGTGCAACTGATTGTGATGACATCGCAAGCACCACTAGGGTTGACCTTGATCCAGATGATCATGACGATTGCCTTTTACCCGCTGGTGGTAGGTTTGGCCCATTTCGTTTTTGGGTTGACCCGCCCTGCCGTCGGGCAAGTTGACAGTCGGGGGGCCAGGTTGTGAAGCGGCCAAGGGATTCAGGTCAGAACCACGCCAAACTGACACGGCGCACGTTTTTCGTCGGGGCTGCGCAATTTGGGATTGTCGGCACGTTGGCTGCTCGCATGCAGTCCATGCAGATTGAACAGGCCGACCAATTCCGCCTATTGGCCGATGAAAACCGCATCAACATACGTCTGTTGCCTCCTGCGCGTGGCCTGATCTACGATATCAATGGCCAATTGCTGGCAGGAAACGAACAGAATTACCGCGTCGTCATGGTCCGTGAGGACGCCGGAGACGTCGGCGAGGTTTTGGAGCGTTTAACCAAATTGATGCCACTAGAGCCAGAAGCCCTGACCCGTGCCATGGAAGAGATGCGCCGCAGGTCTCCCTTTGTGCCGGTCACAATCGCGGATCGCCTCACATGGGACGACGTCGCCCGCGTCAATGTCAACGCCCCCGCCCTGCCCGGGGTGACGGCCGAGGTCGGCCTGAGCCGGATTTATCCATGGGGGGCCGATCTGGCGCATGTCGTTGGATATGTCGGACCCGTATCCGACTACGATCTTAGCCGGATTGATGACCAAGATCCGCTGCTCCAAATTCCCAAGTTCCAAATCGGCAAAACCGGATCGGAAAACAAATTGGAACGTCGCTTGCGCGGTGTAGCTGGAACCAAACGTATCGAGGTCAACGCCATTGGCCGCGTAATGCGGGAACTGGACCGCGAAGAAGGAGAAGCCGGCGCTGATATCCAACTAACCTTGGATGCCAAGTTGCAATCATATGCGCAGGCCCGACTGGACGGGCAATCCGCAGGTGCAGTTGTCATTGATCTGGAAACAGGCGACCTGAGGGCCATTGCCTCGGCCCCGTCGTTTGACCCCAACATGTTCGTGCGCGGTATATCGGTGAAAAACTGGCGGGAACTGAACGAAGACAAATACCGCCCACTGGCCGCAAAAGCCGTCCAAGGTACATATCCGCCCGGATCCACGTTCAAGATGGTCACCGCTCTTGCCGCCTTGGAAGACGGCAAGGTCACACCGGATGAAACCATTCGCTGCAAAGGATGGGTCGAGGTCTATGGCACGCGGTTCCACTGTTGGAAACGTGCAGGCCACGGCAACATGAACCTGCACGAAAGCCTGAAACAATCCTGCGATTGCTACTATTACGAAATCAGCCAACGCGTTGGCATCGACAAAATTTCTGCGATGGCCCGCCGCTTGGGGCTGGGCGTCAAACATGATCTGCCCTTGTCTGCAGTGGCCGCGGGTCTGGCACCTGACAAACAGTGGAAAAAAGACGTCCGCGATGCTGACTGGCGCATCGGCGACACGGTCAACGCCTCGATCGGACAGGGATACGTGCTGTCGTCGCCCCTGCAACTGGCAATAATGACAGGTTCGATCGCGACTGGTCGCTCAATCACCCCGCGTTTGGTCAAGACAATAAACGGTGTCGAACAACCCAATGGCATGGGCGCGTCGCTGGGGTTAAACGAAAATCATCTACGTCGAGTACGGGCCGCAATGAACGCTGTGTCCAACCATTCCCGAGGTACTGCCTACCGGTCTCGTATCAACGCGCCCGATAACAAGATGGCGGGCAAAACCGGCACCAGTCAAGTCCGCAGGATCACAACCGAAGAGCGTCGGCGCGGCGTCACCCGCAACGAAGACCTGCCATGGGAGCGTCGCGATCACGCATTGTTTGTGTCGTTTGCGCCGGTCGAAAACCCGCGCTTTGCCATTGCCGTCATTGTCGAACATGGCGGCGGCGGCTCGACGGCCGCGGCACCCATCGCACGCGATATCATGCTACAGGCGCTATATAACGGCGAGCCGCCCCTAGACGCTTATCCATCCGCGGACCGAGGCCGGGCACGCGAACAACAACGTAAGATCCGCGAACGCATCCCCCCCGGCGCAATTGAGACATCGGGGATATGATGGGATGAGTTATCTAGAGTATAATGCAAAATATGTGCCCACAGGGTTTCGCAAGCTTTTGTACCTGAATTGGGCTGTAATCATTCTGGTTACCGCAGTCGCAGGGGCCGGGTTTGTAATGCTTTATTCGGTTGCCGGCGGGTCTGCCGATCCATGGATGAGCGCGCAGGTCAAACGTTTCGGGGTCGGCATGGCATTGCTGATCGGTGTTGCGATGGTGCCGGTTTGGTTCTGGCGCAACGTTTCGGCTTTGGGCTTTTCGATCTCACTGCTCTTGTTGCTGGCTGTCGAATTCTTTGGAGCCACGGGGATGGGCGCGCAGCGTTGGATTGACCTCGGCTTTATGCGCTTACAACCCTCTGAACTAACCAAAATCACCTTGGTAATGGCCCTTGCGGCCTACTACGACTGGTTGCCGCGGACTAAAACCTCTCATCCGTTTTGGGTCTTGCTTCCTGTCCTGTTGATCTTGGTCCCAACCTTTCTGGTCTTGCGCCAACCCGATCTTGGGACGTCTTTGTTGCTCTTGCTGGGTGGGGCGACTGTGATGTTTGTTGCCGGAGTTCACTGGGCGTATTTCGCCACCGTTCTGGCCGCAGGGATCGGCACAATCGCCGCCGTTTTCAAAAGCCGTGGAACCGATTGGCAACTGCTAAAGGACTATCAATTTCGCCGCATCGATACATTCTTGGATCCGGCCAACGACCCGCTGGGGGCAGGATACCACATCACACAGGCCAAGATCGCGTTTGGCTCTGGTGGCTGGACTGGACGCGGGTTCATGCAAGGAACCCAATCACGCCTGAACTTCCTTCCTGAAAAACATACTGATTTCATATTTACAACTTTGGCCGAAGAGTTCGGGTTTCTTGGGGCCGCGGGGCTATTGATAATTTACGTGTTGATCGTGGTCTTTTGCGTCGCATCGGCCTTGATGAACAAGGATCGCTATTCGTCTTTGCTCACGCTGGGAATTGCGATGACGTTCTTCTTGTTCTTTGCTGTGAACATGGCAATGGTCACCGGACTTGCCCCCGTTGTCGGCGTGCCTTTGCCGCTGGTTAGCTATGGCGGCTCCGCTATGATGATCCTGTTGATCGGTTTTGGCCTAATGCAAAGCGCACATGTCCACCGGCCGCGCTAAAAACAGCATCGCGCAAAATTTCTAACACCGCTCGAGTATCATCACGCCGCCATGTGAGTAAGCCAACCTTGCGCGACGCTCCGGCACATGGCGTAAAGCGGGTTGCTGAATAGCGTTGGTGCAATCCTGCCCATTCGGGCAAAACCGCTTGCCCCAACCCATCTTGCACCATTTGCGCGATAGCCTCGACAGCGTCCAGTTCGCAAAGAACCTTGGGGGATTGCGCCAATGCGCGTGTCGCCTCCCAGCATAGCTCCCCTCCCCAAGCGTCTCTGCTATAGGCTATGAACGGTAAGTTCGCGTCGATCAATGGCGACAATAACCCGATCCTTTGGTCCGCTACGATATCAAATCGCATTGATTTTGGGAGGCTAAAGGGAGGTGCAACAATCAGCGCCGCGTCCAGTTCCCCCGCCTCGAAGCGCTTATAAATCTCTTTTGACGTTCCAGGAAATATCGTGAGGTCAGCCAAAGGCGCACGTTCCCGTACCGCCTCTACAATTGATGGCGCATAATCGCTTAGGGCCGTGGAAATAGCACCAACCCGCAATGGACCACCGGGCACTTCGTGAGCCAGCGCAGTGAAAACATCCGCCTGCTCTTTTAGCATTTGGCGAAAAAGTGGAATGACGAGCAAACATTGGGGCGTGGGTTCAACCCGTCTACCGGCACGGACGAGCAGTTTGATATTTAGTTCAACCTCCAAAGCCGCGATCCGTTGCGATATGGCGGCTGGCGTGACAGCTTGCGCGCGCGCTGCCGCCGCGAAGGAGCCTCCTTCGACAACGGCAATAAGACTGCTTATGAATTTCGTATCCATAGTTTTCCTTATGTCTGAAAGTGTAAAAAATAGACAGCCTATTTATTGTGCACTGCGACAGGCCACGTTACACAAACAAAAAAGGGGGCCATGCCATGACCATTTTTCACCTCGCCTATCATGTGACCGATCTCGATACCGCACGCGTGTTTTATGGTGATATTCTGGGTTGCAAAGAGGGACGCAGCACCGAAACATGGGTCGATTACAACTTCTTTGGACATCAGGTTTCGCTGCATCTGGGCGAGCCGTTTGCAGCCAAGGCGACGGGCAAGGTTGGTGACCACATGGTGCCGATGCCGCATCTCGGCGTGATCCTGACAAAACCCGAATGGGACAAGATTTCCCATAGATTGACGCAAGCAGGCGTCGATTTCATAATTCCGCCAACGACCCGGTTTGCGGGCGAGCCAGGTGAGCAAAGTACGATGTTTTTCACCGATCCGTCGGGTAATCCTATCGAAATCAAGGGCTTTGCGGACATGACAGGGGTTTTCGCCACATGATCAAGGTTCTGTTCTCTGCCAAAGACCCCAACTGGACGAGCTACCAAGACCCGCTGACCGCAGCCTTTGTGGCTGCTGGCCTCTCGGTGGATTTGTCTCAAGATCACCCACCTGCCGATGTTGACTACATCGTCTTTGCCCCCAACGGGCCCGTGCGCGATTTCACCCCCTACATCAAAACCCGTGCGGTCCTTAGCCTGTGGGCGGGGGTCGAAACGGTCGTTGACAACGCCACGTTGACCCAGCCACTGGTCCGGATGGTCGACGACAGCCTAACCGCTGGCATGGTCGAATGGGTTACGGGCCATGTGATGCGCCATCATTTGGAAATGGACACACATATTCATGGACAAGACGGCAAGTGGCGCGACGCCGCATACCCGCCACTTGCGCGCGACCGGATCGTGACAATTTTGGGGATCGGCGCCCTTGGTGCTGCCTGTGGGCAGGCGCTGGCGGGTCTCGGGTTTCAAGTCCGTGGATGGGCCCGAACCGCCAAGGCCATTGAAGGTATCGACTGTTTTCACGGCGCCGCTGGCATCGACGCGGCACTGACGGATGCTGATTTTGCCGTTCTTCTATTGCCGCAAACCCCTGAAACCGAAAACGTGTTAAACGCGGCGCGACTTGACCGGATGAAGCGCGGCAGCTTTGTCATCAATCCCGGTCGTGGCCCCCTGATTGATGACCATGCTTTGCTATCGGCTCTGGATCGCGGGCACATCGGCCATGCAACGCTCGACGTGTTCCGCACAGAACCGTTGCCCGCGGATCATGCCTATTGGGCCCACCCAAAGGTCACTGTCACACCGCATATCGCATCGACGACACGGCCAGATTCCGCTGCACGGATTATCGCCGACCAAATCGCGCGCGACCAAGACGGCCAACCAATGCGAAACGTTGTGAACCGGCGCGCTGGATATTGAATTCGGTTGCCTGAAACACACCTGCCAGAGCCACTGCGCCGCCTAGCGCAGGCGCGGCGGCTTGGCGGGATCCATCCCGGGGGCGGACGGCGCCTTTGGGTCGTGTAATTCGGGCAGGTCGAACCGCAACCCGACCGATGCCAGATGGGTGGCCAACCCATCATCGGATCGGGCAAACAAAACGTCCATGACACCCGCTTCAATACCGGAAAACGTGAGCGCCTCACCAGCGGCCTGAGCGAGGGCTTCTTCGGCCCCCGGGACTGCGTCTATAAATGCCAGAACATGTCCCCGCGCGCCATCGTCATAGGTTGCCGCCGCCAGATAGGCATAACGCGCAAGGCCCGCCGCAATTGCCAGCTTGCGGTCCAACCCTAGGACCACTGCCTCGGGCAACCCTACCGGAGCCGCGACTTCTGTCAGGCGCGCTTGGGCCTCGGTCGGGGTGTTGTCCAGAGTTCCCTGCAGCCAGTCGACAGCCTGTGAGGGGATTAGCATCGACGCGGGCGTTACTTCTAGGTTCAACGCAAGCCCGATCCCTTGGCCTGCGATCATCTGGGTCAGCACACGGCCCGACAGCCCCGCATATGGCGCCTCGCGGCCCACGAATTGGGCCAGCCGTTCTTCGCGATCGAACACCAGCGCGTAGGACTGACCTTCGATATCGAACAGCTCCGGCTCGATCTTGTCGCCGTCAGGCTCACCGCCCAGTAACAAAAACAATTCGGTGTCGGCCAACCGTTCATAATATTGCAGGCGCTTTGTATCATCTTCAGGGGCTGCTTGCATTGCGGCATGTGCGATATCTAGATCAGTCATTCAACACCTCTTGGACCCGTGCCCGCAATGCAGGCAGAACTTCGGTTTCAAACCACGGGTTTTTCTTTAACCACCCGGTATTGCGCCACGACGGGTGGGGCAAGGGGAATACAGTTGGCGCGGTCTCTTTCCATGCGGCGACCCGATGCGATACCCCGGCAGAGCCACCCAAGTGCCATTTTTGCGCATACCCCCCGATCACCAAAGTCAAAGGCACGTCGCCCAGTTCCGCCATCACGCCTGCCCGCCACGTCCGCGCACAAATAGCCGGTGGCGCCAAATCTGCCCCCGCGGCACTATAGCCGGGGAAACAGAACGCCATCGGTACAATCGCCACCTTGGATTGATCATAAAACGTCGCATCATCTATAGCCAACCAATCGCGCAGACGATCCCCCGAAGGATCCGTAAAAGGCCGCCCAGAGGCATGAACCCGCGCGCCGGGCGCCTGCCCTGCGATTAAAATGCGCGCGCCGCGTTTGAACCAGACCACCGGTCGGGGCTGATGCGCCGATTTGGTCGCCGCAAACCGCGCCGTACAGATGTCGCATCGCGAAATTTCATCATCTATCGCCATTTTCCTACCTTATGACACTCGCCCCCAACTTGAAGCCGAAAACGCAATGGTTTAATCGGGATCAAAGTCAAAAAGGGGCTACGCATGTATCGCGTTTGGAATTTCGTCACCAACTACTCACTATTGCTGATCATTGGGGCGATCATCGCCCTGTTTTGGGCCAATACTAACCCCGAGACCTATCACCACTTTGTGGATTTCGTGATCGCGGACCATTTCTTTATAGGGCACGCGCATTACGACGCCGCCGGACAGGTCGAATACCGAACCTTGACCTTACATTATTTGGTCAATGACGTGCTCATGGCCTTCTTCTTTGCCATTGCAGCCAAAGAAGTCTGGGAAGCGGTGATCCTTGAGAACGGGTCATTGCGCGGCAAAAAGGCTGCGACGCCGCTTGTGGCGACCTTTGGAGGCATGGCAGGTCCGATTGCGGTCTACCTCGGCATTGCCTGGTTCCTTGGGTCCGAAACCTATGATGCCGTAGCCAAAGGCTGGGCGATCCCCACAGCCACCGATATCGCGTTCAGCTATCTGGTCGGACGTTTGGTATTTGGTGCGGGTCACCCTGCCGTGCGCTTCTTGCTATTGCTGGCCATCGCAGACGATGCAGCAGGTCTGATTATCCTTGCGATTTTCTATCCTTCGGGCGAATTGGCGCCAGAATGGTTGCTGCTGTCAGCGGGTGCCGCCTATGCGGTATTCGTACTGTTCAATCGCTTGCCTCGCCGTATGGATCGCGGGAACGAAGCCCGCCCAAATTCGACTTGGGTCCGTAACAAGCTTTCGTTCTGGCCATACCTGATCGCTGGTGCGCTTAGCTGGTATGGTTTCCAAGAGGCCGGTATCCACCCCGCATTGGGCCTGCTGCCAATCGTGCCAACCCTGCCCCACGCAGATCGAGCGTTTGGTATCTTTAGCGAAGCCGAACAATATTTGACCGATTTGTTGAACCACACCGAACACCTGCTCAAGCACCCCGTCGAAGTTGTTTTGTTCTTTTTTGGTTTGCTGAACGCGGGTGTCGAATTTACCTCGATCGGATCGCCGACTTGGCTGGTTCTGGCGGGTCTGTTGATCGGCAAACCAATTGGTATTTTGTTCTTTGGCTGGCTGGCCGCGCGCCCGATGGGCTTGGGACTGCCTGCTGGTATGCGGATTGTCGACCTGTTTGTGATCGGTTGTGTCGCCGCAATCGGATTTACGGTGTCGCTGTTCATTGCTTCGGTCGCCTTTGACAGCTCGGTTATGCTGGGCGACATTAACGTCAAAGAAGCCGCTAAAATGGGCGCATTACTCAGCTTTGCTGCGGCGATCATCTCGATCATCGCGGGCAAAGTTACTGGCGTGCAAAAGCAAAACGGCTGACACCTACCGCGCGCGGGCCGTTTCGCCCCGCGCGCGGATTACCTCTGTATTTTCACACGCAGCTGCGGCATAGTCCCAACAAAGGGGTCATGCGTCGCGAGGGGCATATTAACCTATTGTCGTCATCAATGGCGGTGCCCGATTAAGGGCAGAGCAGGTTCGTGAATGTTAGAGTTTGTAAACGTCAGCAAGTCCTTTTGGACTGGAACGCAGCGCAAGGTTATCCTGAATGGCGCTTCTTTTCGCGTGGACCTAGGACAGTCGCTGGGCATTCTGGCGCCCAATGGCACCGGCAAGACAACCTTGATCAACATGATGGCCGGCCTTGAAAAACCTGACGAAGGCGAGATTTTCCGCGGGTGTCGCATCTCGTTTCCGCTGGGGTTTATGGGGGGTGTTGTGAACCGGCACACCGCCAAGGAAAACAGCCGCTACATTGCGCGGCTATATGGGTTGGACCCCGACTATATAGAAGCATTTTGTAGGTGGTTGGCGGATATCAAAGAATACTTTGACATGCCGCTCGGCACCTATAGTCAGGGTATGCGGTCGCGGTTTACGTTTTCGTTGATGTTGGCACTGGAATTTGACATGTATCTGATTGACGAGGGTATGCCGTCGTCGACAGATGCTAATTTCAACCGGCGCGCTGGCGAAATCCTGCGCGAAAGACTCGAAAATGGCACAGTTGTGATTGTATCGCACCAAGCAAGCACACTTGAACGGTTCGCCAAATCCGCAGCTGTGCTAAAAGACGGGCGCATACACATGTTTGAAACCTTGGAAGAAGCGAAGCAGTTATATGACTACGAAACCCAAGGCTAAAAAATTCCGAATTCGCCGCGACAGCCCTTTGGGCGGTGGTGGCGCGGATCCGGCTCCGGCTACGGATGCACCCAAGGCGGCAGCGCCTGCAGCTTCTGTAGACGTCGAAATTGATGCGATTAAGCGCGAGGGCCTGACGGGTCGTCAGTTGCGGATGGCCCGCCGTGTGGCCCAAAAACAGGGTTTGCCTGTCACTTCTGACTTTGACGCTGTGCGCCAGTTGCGTGCCGCCGGCATCGATCCGTTTCAGCGCAACGCGATTTTGGAATTGGTCGCACCCGAGGGGCAGCAACCCGCGGCGGGCGCAAAGCAGGAATTGGGTCGCATTCAATTACCTCAAACAGTGCCGCAACCGGGCCAGACCCTACCGTCCTCCGAATTTGCAAAACCCGCAGATAATCGCGCCGATGAAATCATGAAGATCCAGCGCGACATCGCCAAGCGTCGACGTCGCAAATCATTCTTGTTGCTGACCCGTTTGTCATTCTTTGTCATGTTGCCTACCCTCTTGATTGGCTACTATTTTGCGGTCATGGCGACGCCAATGTATGCCACCAACTCTGAATTTGTGATCCAGCAGGCAGATTCTGCGGCGGCAGCTGGCGGGCTTGGTGGTATGTTCGCGGGCACCGGCATGGCCACTCAACAAGACAGTATCACCGTGCAGTCGTATTTGGCGTCCCGCGCCGCGATGGTCCGTCTGGACGCAGACCATGGTTTCCGTGGACACTTTAGCGATCCGGCAATTGATCCTATCCAACGGCTTGAGGTGGATGCCACAAACGAGGCAATGTTCAAAATGTATCAGGATCGGGTCAAAATCAGCTATGATCCGACCGAAGGTATCTTGCGAATGGAAGTCATTGCCGCAAGCCCCGAAGCAAGTCAAAAATTCTCTAACGCACTGATTGCCTACGCCGAAGAACAAGTTGATCAATTGACCCAGCGCTTGCGCGAGGACCAGATGGCCGGAGCACGGTCATCCTACGAGGCGGCGGAATTCCGGCGCTCTGAGGCGCTGGCCGAATGGCTAAAGGTCCAAGAGGAAACCCAGACCGTCGATGCGGTGTCTGAAACAGCCGCCTTGATTTCGCAAGTTTCAGCGCTGGAACAACAACGCCAGCAATTGCAACTGAACCTGACCGAGAAACTGGGTGTTCGCCGGCCCAATCAGGCGCAAGTGGATTCCCTGC
The DNA here is from genome assembly GCA_964022195.1 of uncultured Roseobacteraceae bacterium. GTDB lineage: Bacteria > Pseudomonadota > Alphaproteobacteria > Rhodobacterales > Rhodobacteraceae > Yoonia. The sequence goes on along the minus strand of CAXIAS010000028.1, from coordinate 17,059 downwards.
GCAATCAAATTCAGAACATCGAAGGTCTGATTGGTGATTTGCGCAACCAGATGACGAGCTCGGGCGCGGATGGACCGTCGACCGCCCAGAACAACACGCGCCTGCGTTTGGCCGAGGAAAACTATACATTCCAGACAATGATCGTCCAGCAAGCACTTGCCCAGATGGAAGCCGCCCAGATCGAAGCCAGCCGTCAGGTTCGCTATCTGTCGATGGGTGTCGAGCCCGTCGCACCCGACGAGGCGACTTATCCGCGCGTGTTCGAAAACATCGTACTGGCTGCGTTGATCTTTGCCGGTATCTATCTGATGATTTCGCTTACGGCGTCCATCTTGCGCGAACAGGTCACCGCCTGACCCGAGATTGACAGGCACAGCCAATTGCCTAAGGCTGGCGCAAACAGATCGTTTGCGAAAGCTCAACCTGCCATGCGCCTAATCTTGATCCTAATCGCGTTGCTGGCATCATTGCCCGCTGCGGCCCAAGACACCCCAATCGCGGCCGAAACAACCGCCCAGCAAGATGCCGACATTGCGATCCGACTGCGCGAAATCCTAGGCGCTTTGGGCAATTATGAGGACGTTACCGTTGTCGTGGACGAAGGCATCGTCACGCTGCGCGGCACGACCCTGACGGCAAACGATGCGGACGAGGTCGCGTCACTAGCCGCCCGCATTGAGGGGGTCGTTGCCGTGCGCAATGACCTGCGCGAGACGTTGGACGTTGGACGTCGCATAGACCCCGCCTTGGACCGGTTTCGCGCCCGTATCGATCAAATGATCGCAGTCCTGCCGCTGGCCCTCCTATCGCTGGCTCTGTTTCTGGCCATCGTGGCTGTGGGGATTGCGATTGCGCGGCTACGACAACCGTGGGAACGTCTGGCACCCAACACCTTCATCGCGAATATCTACCGACAATTGATCCGGATAGTTTTCACGATTGCGGGGCTCGTGATTGCGCTCGACTTTGTAAACGCGACCGCATTGCTCAGCACAATCTTGGGGGCTGCAGGTATTATCGGCCTAGCCGTCGGATTTGCGGTGCGCGACACCGTCGAAAATTACATCGCGTCGGTGATGCTTTCGCTACGTCAACCGTTCCGCCCCAACGATACCGTGGAAATTAACGGCGATCAGGGCAAGGTCATCCGCCTGACCAGTCGCGCTACAATCTTGCTTAGCTTTGATGGCAACCATATCCGGATCCCGAACTCGACAGTGTTCAAAAGCCGGATTGTCAACTACAGCCTGCACGACGAACGACGGTTCATGTTCTCGGTCCTAATTGACCGCGGTTGTGATCTGCAAGCGGCGCGGCACTTGATGGAAAGCACCCTACAAGACCTACCGTTTGTCTTGCATGCCCCTGCGCCGCTAGTCTGGATAGAAGAGATCGGCACAACGGGTGTCCGCATCGAACTGACAGGTTGGATTGACCAGAAAAACACCTCAATCGTTTTGGCAAAAGGCGAGGCCATCCGCCAAATCAAACGCGCCCTCGGTGAGGCCGGTATCGCGATGCCAGACGCGACCCAGAACGTTGTAGTCACGCGCAACAGCCCTGTTCAAGATTACTCTATAGAACCCTCAAGCGTCGTCCCCGTGACGCCAAAAGACGACGACGCACTGAAACAAATCGTCGACGCCGAACGTGACGGAGACACCGCCGAAGACCTATTGAGAAATGATGCGCCCCAAGAGTGATTTTTCCTACGAAAAGGGGTTGAACAGCAGCAGGCTCTGGCGTATCCAACGCCTCGTTGTTGGGATGTAGCCAAGTGGTAAGGCAACTGTTTTTGGTACAGTGTACCGTAGGTTCGAATCCTACCATCCCAGCCAACTTTCTTAGAAATGATCGAGAAAACAACGGCTTAATCCAACCCGACACGACCTGTGTGTCACAGCATTCTGAAACTGTGACACAGAATGTAACACATGGCCTTGCGTTATGCCCAAAAGCGCCGTGATTCAGCCCGCCCAGTACTAAAACGACAACCCAAACATCACGCTGGCCCCTATCCGACGCACAGAGGCCGGACGAATATTTCGGCAAATGCCTGCCAACAGGGCGATCAAATTCCGCTCCAAACCAATTTTTCTGTCTTTCTTTTCGAACCCACCTCCGCCGTGACCCCGTGAAACGTGTCGCAAGGCTGTTCACGGTCTACGAGAAAAAGGAGATAGAATTCGTGGACGCCGCAACCAAAAAGAGCTTGGGCCTTGAAATGACCAAAACGGCATTGATGGCGGCACTGTGGGCCTGTTGCGGTTTGGGCAGCTATGGCCGCCCGCGTATGCCGAAAAATTGAAAGAGATCGGTTTGGATCGTAGACACCGCCGTGTGGGTCGATCGATACGTCAGAACGGCATATCCGTGATCAGAACGCGTAAAATTGGGGTCACAAGCGATAGCCTTAGTGGCTATCCCCTTCTCGGCGGCCAAGAGCCGCGGGTAGCGGTCCTTTGACCTCAAGCGGTCTTCAGGTTGGGGCCGACCGAGTTATCGATCGGCCCCCAAGGCTAGATAGCGGCTAGTTCAGAATGACCTCTGGCCCCATCAGCGCATTTGGCAAAGCCGTCGAAATGAACGGGACATAAGTGACTAGGATCAGGAACACGAACATGACTGCAAGGAACGGCAACGCCGCGCGGACAACGCCCATCATCGACATGTTGGCGACACCCGCGGTGACGAACAAATTCAACCCCACTGGCGGTGTAATCATCCCGATTTCCATATTCACGACCATAATAATGCCTAGGTGGATAGGATCGATACCCAGCTCTATTGCGATCGGAAACACAAGTGGGGCCACGATGACCAATAGGCCCGACGGCTCCATGAATTGCCCGCCGATCAACAAGATGACATTGACGATTACTAGGAACATGACTGGCCCGAAACCATAGCCAAGCATCATTTCAGTTATTCTTTGCGGGATTTGTTCGTCAGTGATGACGTGCTTTAGCAATAACGCATTCGCAATGACAAACATCAGCGTGATAATCAACTTACCCGCATCGCGCAGGGTCGCGATGGTGTCGGGGTGCCAAAAGGCCGTAAAGATCGCCTGTGGACGTTTAGCCAAGCTAACCGGCTGATCCCCTGCCAGTGGTCCCATGTCACGGTAGATAAAGCAGGCCACAAAGAACGCGTAAACCGATGCCACGGCTGCTGCTTCCGTCGGAGTAAAGATCGCATTTGTGACGCCCGGTATCCCGTAGATCCCAACCATGATGATCACGATTAGCATCAGCCCCCAAAACGCATCTTTAAAGCTGTCCCAAATCTCTCCAAAGCCCTTGAACTCACCTGCTGGCATGTCCTTATACCGCGCCATCACATAGATGCTGATCATCAACATCGAACCTGCAATCAGGCCCGGGATGACGCCCGCGAGAAACATCCGTCCGACGGAAACATCTACGGCGGCGGCATAGACGACCATGACGATAGATGGCGGGATCAAGATGCCCAACGTTCCCGCATTTGCGATAACGCCGGCGGCGAACTCCTTGGCATATCCAGCTTTGCGCATAGCCGCGATGACGATCGACCCGATGGCTACAACTGTTGCCGGGGATGACCCTGACAAAGCCGCGAAAATCATACACGCAAGAACGCCCGCGATTGCCAGACCACCACGAAAGTGCCCGACCAGCGCAATGGAAAACCGGATGATCCGCTCGGCCACGCCGCCTGTGGACATAAAACTGGACGCCAGAATAAAGAACGGAATTGCCAGCAGCGTCGAATGCCCCTCGAACGACTCAAACAACGTCTGCGCAGCAGAGGCAAGAGATGTGTCGGAGAACATCAACAAGACAACGATTGACGAAAAGCCGAGGCTAATCGCGATTGGCACACCGATCATCATCAACCCGATGACCATTGTAAAAAGGAATAGGATTTCCATCAGTAGTGATCCCTTAGTTTTTCTGCCGCCCGCGCGACGTCATCTTCGGCTTCATGAGAGACGATCAACAAGTCCTGCTCGCCGCGCGCAACGCGCACGCCCGCTTGCACGAACCGAAACAACAGCAAGGCAAATGAGACAGGAAGGACGAGATACGGCACCACTTTGGGGAGCTTCTCATATTCGTCCCCGTTGTTGAAAACCGCCTCAAGCCACGACAAAAAGAAGGGGACTGGGATGTCCTTTGTCTCGTACCAGCCACGGCCGCGATATTTTTCGACAAACCCTGTCGGGAACCAACGGCCTTCGGTTGGGGGCAAGTTCGCAAAGGGCGCCCAGTAGTCCCAAGCCCCTTTTAGCAACAGGGCCGAATAGGCAACGCAAATGGCGACGACGAGCAACCCCAATAGCCGTTTTGTTCGGTCAGGTGCCAGGTTTACAGCCGCATCCACACCAAGATGCAGCGTCTTTTTGACGGCATAAGATGCGCCCAAGAGAACAAGCCACGCAAACAAGAACACTGTTAGTTCCAGCGCGTAAAAGATGTTTGAATTGAAGCCATAGCGCGCGACGACATTGGCAAAGGTAAGAAGCGTCATGATCCCCAGAATGGCAGCGATCAAGGTTTCTTCTAGTCGGTCGGACCAGTTTGGCGGGGTTTCAGAATGTGACATGTGACCTCAATTCCGGAAAACGGGCGCCGCAGAATTGCGACGCCCGAATGATTTAGACACGAGCGTGATTAGTTGCTTGCAGCGTTGATCACTTGGGCGGCGTCGATGTTTTCCTGACCTACGTCGTCAGCGAATTGGGCCCAAACAGGTTTCATAACCTCGACCCACTCGGCGCGTTGATCATCGGTTAACGTGCGGACTACTCCGCCTGCATCAATGATCGACTGACGGGCAGCATTGTTCACTGCTGTGGATTCCGCGTTCCGCGTTGCCGTCACACCATCAACGATCGACAAGAATTCATCGCGCACGTCTGTCGGCAGGCCATCCAACCAGTCAACATTGGTCACCAGAACGTAATCCAGAATACCGTGATCGGTCTGTGTTACGCCATCCTGTACTTCAAAGAATTTCTTGCCGAAAATGTTGGACCACGTGTTTTCCTGACCGTCGACAACACCTTGCTGAAGCGCGCCATAGACTTCGGAGAAAGCCATCTTTTGCGGCGACCCGCCGATTGCTTCCATTTGAGCAACCAAAACGTCAGATGATTGAACGCGGAATTTCAGGCCATTCGCATCAGATGGCGAGACCAGCGGAACGTTGGCGGACATTTGCTTCATGCCGTTGTGCCAATAGGCCAAGCCCTGAAGGCCGCGATTTTGCATGCCGTTCAACATTGCCTGCCCCGCGTCAGAGGCTTGGAACGCTTCGACAGCGACAATGTCTTTGAACATGAACGGCAGATCGAAGATGCGGAATTGCTTGGTGAAGGCTTCGAATTTGGACAGCGACGGCGCAGCCAACTGGACGTCGCCCTGCAGCATCGCCTCGAGGACTTTGTCGTCGTTGTACAGGGTCGAGTTCGGGAACACTTCCATGCACATTTTGCCGTCCATCTCGGCGTTCACGCGCTCTTCCAATAGTGTCGCGGCGATGCCCTTTGGGTGGCGGTCCGTGTTGGTGACGTGGCTAAACTTGACGACGATTTCGCCCTCTTCACAGGACGCCGCCGCCACGTTGGGCACAACTGCCATTGCGGCAAGGCAGGTTGAGATCAGTAGATTTTTCATTTGGTTTCTCCCTTAATGTCGCGAGGCATTCGCGAGGCTGCCAATAATTCACCGCGTTGACGGCATTACGGCAAGCGATATTGCAGCACCGGTTTTTCCGCTGTAATTTCAATACTATAAATATCCGCCCCTCTCAAAATGGTATAAAAATCCGACATTTCGGACAGAATTCTATTTGAAACGGGACGGGTTTCTCTTATCGCTGGGCCGGATCACTACGCGGAGCGCACATCTTGAACCGGATCATCGCCATCAGCTTGATTGCTTACACGATGTTGTCGCTTGTCCTGTCAGGCGTCGTCTACAAGGTGACGCTTGAGGCAGAGCTTGCCCAAGATCGCGCCGGCGGCGAAGCCCGCCTTTCGGATTCGATCAGCCGTCTGAATGGCCAGTTGGGATATTATCAGGCGTTGATCAACTTCGTGTCCCAAGACCCCGACATCGCCGCGGCCCTGCCGCGCCTGTCACCCCGAGACGCGGGCGAAAGATTAGCGAAAATTGCCCTGACATATGGTATTTCCGAAATCGACGAAATCGATCGCAGCGGCCGCGTCATTGTGTCTTCGATCCAGCGCGATGCACCGTTCACCCACTCACTCAGCATTGTGCGCCCCGCCTTTAATGGGCGGTTGGGGCGCGAAAACGTGCTGACACCGACCAAACGCGCCATCCGCCTAAGTCGGCTGATCGGCGGAAACGGTTCCGCTCGCAACAGTGCGATTGTCATGTCGATTGACCTGAGCGATCTGGAATTCGATTGGCCCGTGTCTGTTGAGCCAATTTATTACCGCGACCGTTTGGGCGGGGTTCTGTCCGCGAACCGAAGAGCACTATTGCAGATTGGTCCCGCTGGCAGAATGGCAATCGAGCCCCATCTTGGATACTGGGACCGGTTCCTGCCCGACGTGCAGCTATGGACCTACGCATCCGGTCAGTTTCAAATGCTGACCCGTCCAGTGCCCCAACTGCAGCTGGACGCCCATATCCTGTTGGATACGGGCGACGCCAAACAAACCGCGCGCCTGCGCACGATGTTGGCAATGGCGACCGCGGTTGTATTGGGTTTGATCGGTTTTTTGTTGCTGCAACAGCGTCGCCGGATCGCCCTTGAATCTCAGCATTCGGCCACCCTTGAGGCGCGGGTCGCCGAACGGACCAGCGAACTGCGTGTGGCACAAAGCGAGCTTGTCGAGGCCTCGAACCTAGCCGCGTTGGGGCGGTTGTCAGCAGGGCTGAGCCATGAACTGAACCAACCACTTGCCGCTATTCTGAATTTCGCCGAAAACGGCAAGCAATTTCTGATCCGCAATAAGCACGATAGAGCTGCCGATAATCTGGGCCTGATTGGCGATCAGGTGCGCCGTATGACGCGCATCATCGGGAACCTTCGAGCCTTTGCCAAACAAGAGGCGTCGCCAAACGATCCGGTCGACATTGTTGCCGTTACCCGATCCGCGATTTGCATTGCCCAGCCCGATCTGGACCGCCTGGAGATCGAGGTCCAGACCAAATTGCTGGACGTTCCAGTGATTGTCAGTGCGGGGCAGGTGCGGCTGGAACAGGTTATCTTGAACCTTATCTCGAACGCCCAAGACGCGATGGTCGGGAGCGACCTAAAGCAGCTGACGCTAGAGTTGGGCGTTATAGGAAGCACAGTGCAACTACGTGTTCACGACACGGGTTCAGGCCTGTCTGCCCCCGAGAGGGTATTCGAGCCGTTTTATACCACCAAAGAGCTTGGCGCCTCAAAGGGTTTAGGTATGGGGCTGGCCCTGTCGTTTGGCATCATCCAGAGCTTTGATGGTCAGCTGGAATGCGCAAATCATGCAAACGGCGCAGAATTTACAATCACACTTCCAGTTGTGGAGACAAAATGACGCTAACCAAAGTCCTCTTGATCGAAGATGATCCAGCCCTGCGCGCGTCGGTCGCGCAAACGCTTGAACTGATGGACCTAAATCCCATTGCAACAACATCGTTTCTGCAGGCGCGCCGTTCAATCCGCACCAATTTCGCAGGCGTCGTCCTGTCTGATATTCGCATGCCCCAAAAAGACGGTTTTGACGTGCTGAATTTTGTCCAAGAACGCGATCCGGATCTGCCGGTGATCCTAATCACCGGCCACTCCGACGTCCCAACAGCGATGCGTGCAATGAAACAGGGGGCCTATGACTATTTGGAAAAACCCTGCGAGCCCGACCATCTGGTTGATACCGTCAAACGGGCACTGAGGCACCGTGCTCTTGTCTTGGAGAACCGGGCCCTAACCAAAGAGCGTGAAATGCGGGGACAAGCGGATCAAGGTCGAACATTAAGCGAGCACCTGGAACAACACGAGGCCGAAGTCATCAGTGCCGCCTTACGACAATCGAACGGTCACGTGCCCACTGCAGCCCAAAGTCTGGGCGTGCCGCGCAACACATTTTATGACCGTATGGCGCGGTTCGGGATCGTCGCAAAAACGTTTCGACGCTAGGGCGCCAACACCGAAATCCTAGGACAGCATTCGCGTGCTTTTCGGGTCGTGAAACGGCGTCAGGCTGATCGTTGCAGAGAATTCGCGGCCTTCTATCAGAACTGTATAGTTGCCCTGCTCGATGCTGGTTTTGTCAGATCGTTCGTCGGGCAGCGCCACAAAGCACAGGCCAACAGCGGATCCAACGGTATAGCCATAAGCCCCCGCAGACACATAACCCACCACGTGCCCATCGCGCAGGACCGGTTCGTTATGATGCAATACAGGATCGGGGTCATTCAATTTCACACAGCACAGATAGGGCCCCTCGCCCGCCCTGGTTCGGTCAAGATAGGCGTCACGACCGGTAAACGCGATGTCCGTGTCCGGTTTGCAAACAAATTCCAGCCCGATCTGATGCGGCGCCTCGGTATAGGACATGTCGTGGCCCCAATGAACAAATCCTTTTTCAATTCGCAGCGCGTTCAGGGCTTCTCCGCCGATCAAACGCAGCCCCAGATCGTGACCCGCGTCCATCAGGACATCAAAGACATGTTCCGCAAAATCGGGTGCTACGAAGACTTCCCACCCCAATTCACCCGAGTAGGACAGGCGTTGGGCAAATATTTTGGCATGACCGATGTGAAAACTTTGAAAACTGTTGAAACGGAATGCATCATTGGACAGGTCAATGTCACTTACACGCGACAAAAGCTCGCGACTATGCGGACCCATCACCCCCAAAACGCCATAGGCACTGGTTGCATCACGCAGTCTGACGTCCTCGTCAGGCAAGATCGCGTCGCGCAGATGCAGGTAGTCGCGGCGTGTGTGCGAAATCGAACTCATCACCATATAGCTGTCCGCCCCGTGACGCGCGACGGTGACATCGCTTTCGATTCCGCCGCGTTCGTTCAACATGAGCGTATAGGTCACGCGCCCCACGCTCATGGCCATATTGTTGGTGCAAACCCGCTGAAGAAACCGTTCGGCATCGCGGCCTTCGACCATTAGTTTTCCCAACATGCTATAGTCGATCATCGCAACATGTTTTCGCGCGGCCTTTTGCTCTTGCTGGGCAAAGTCGAACCAACTGGGCCGATAGAAACTATAGTCGTTTTTTGGCTCGACACCTTTTGGGGCAAACCATCCGGGACGTTCCCAACCTTGCACCTCGGTGAAACAAGCCCCACGTGCCTTTAGTGCATGGTGGAACGGCGTTTTGCGCAGGTTTCTAACTGTCTCTCGCTGTTTACCTGGCCAATGCATCGCATAAGTATTGACCAGCGTCTCGGGGCAACGTTCCTGCAGATAGATGTCACGCGCCTGAAACTCTTCGCAACGCTTGGGATCCATTTCGGCCAAATCCATTGGCGGGTATCCCTGCATAATCCAATCGGCCAACGCCTTGCCCGCACCCGGACCTGACTGGATCCCCGTCGAATTCACACCTGCCAGCACGTAATAACCACTGATGTCCGGCGCCTCACCCAAAGTAAAACGGCCATCGTAAGAGTAGCTTTCTGGTCCGTTAAAGAACGTCCGGATTCCAACATCCAAAGGCACGCGGTTCATTGCCAGTTCCAGCACCGACATCACGTCATCTTCGACAAACGGCAGGCTGTCGAATTCAAAAGTCTCGGGGATACCATCCATGGCCCATGCCTTGGCTTGGAAATGGGCAAAACCGAACAACAGCTTGCCAGCATCTTCCTTCCAATAGGTGCCGTCGCAATAGGATCGCAACACCGGCAAGTCACTGGGCAGGTCGGGAATCGGTTCGGTCACCAGATAATAGTGTTCACAGGCGTGAAGCGGCACACCCACCCCATTCTTCTGGCCCAGTTCGCGCGCCCACATCCCCCCGCAGTTCACCACAATATCGGCTGTGATCGTGCCTTGCTCGGTGCGCACACCACGGGTTTTTCCGCCTTCGACCAACACTTGTTCGACCTTTATCTGCTCGAATATCTGCGCCCCATGCAGGCGGGCTCCTTTGGCAAGCGCTTGGGTCAAATCGATCGGGTTGGCCGAACCGTCACTGGGCATATAAATCCCACCCAAGACGCCTTCAGGATTCATCAGCGGCCAACGTTCCGAGATTTCATCAGTCGACATCGGGTGCGCTTCTATCCCGAACAAACGCGCAAAATCCGCTTTGCGTTTCAATTCAGCGTGGCGTTCATCATTCAACGCGATCGAGATTGACCCCGAACGGCGATAACCGGGATTTTGACCGGTTTCGGCCTCGATGTCCTGCAACAGCTCGATGCCGTATTTCGCGAATGCTGTCGTCGAATGACTGCCTTGCAGTTGACCAACCAAACCTGCGGCATGCCACGTAGTCCCGCTGGTCAGTTGTTTGCGTTCCAACAACACAACATCAGACCATCCTTCGCGCGCCAGATGATAGGCGACCGAACACCCGTGGATCCCGCCACCGATGATCACTACTCGAGCATGCGAGGGAAGCTGCTTTTTCATTTTTCAGATCCTGTTGAGGGCATGTTAAGGCGGAACAGGCCGCCTGCGTTTTCGATTGCATCCGGAATTCCGGCCAAACGCATTAAGTGCCAAGCTAGCGCGTGATTGCTCGCGGTGACGGGCTTTTCCAATATGGTTTCGGCTTCGGGGATGATCCCTGCCGCCTGCAAGCTCGTGCAAGAAATGAAAACGCCATCAACATCCCTGTCCTGCCCAATCGCGACCGTCGAGCGTAAAATTGATGCCGGATCGATCTTGCCGACAACCGTATCGTTATCCTCATAAAAGGAACCAATAACGGCGACGTGAATGCCCGCTTCGTCAAACTTTGCTTGGATCGCCTTTGTCACGTCCGGTGAATAGGGCGTCACCAACCCCAGCCGTTTAACACCCAACGCCGTCAACGCCGCTTTGGCCGCGGTCAATGGGTTTGTTGTCGGAACGTTCGGGTGGATGCGATTGATGATCTGCGCGACCCGATCCTCGCCAATGATAGTTGACCCCGATGTGCACCCGTAACCGATAGATTTAAGCCCCAAATAGGTCGGTAGCAGACCCGCCGCGACAGGCAGTTCTTCTTCCATCTGGGCTAAAGTATCAGGCGTGACAGTAATGTTGTTGGCCAGCCGCGCATGATACACTGACACCCCAGCGACATCCGTAAGAGCCCGGAATTCGGCCTCGAGTGTCTGATCGGATTCCAAAACCAGCAGCCCGATACGCGCACGCGAACCCGCCCCTTGATCGGTCGAAAATTCAAGCTGCTTGATACGCATTCTGATGTCCTTCCCGCCTGAATTTGACCTCAGTACATCAGGGCCAATCGTTTGCTGAACAGTATTGGTCTATACCAAGCTTTCAAGTTTGGTATAGACCAGAGGAACGTGGTAGCAAACGAAAAGCGCGATAGGATCGAAAATGATTGGCATTGCAGAAGAAAAAACCGCGCTACCCGTTTTCCGGCAAATCGTCGTCGCGCTGAAGAATGAAATAGTGAGCGGCAGTCTTGCAGAGCATACCGCGCTGCCGTCCGAACGCGCCGTGGCCAAGGCCCACGGCGTCAGCCGGATGACCGCAAGGCGCGCGCTAGAGGTGATCGAGGCCGAAGGTCTTGCCTATAGCAAGGGCCGGCAGGGTCGTTTCGTTTCACCAGAACGGTTAGACTATGGCCTGAGCAGCATGGCAAATTTCATTTCGGGGTCAGCTGAAAAGGGAATCGAAATTGATATTGAACTGGTGAATAGTCGCATTCGTTCCGCCGACGGCCGATTGGCGCGGATTCTATCTGTACCCATCGACACGCAGTTATTTGAAAACACACGCGTTTTTAGTCGTTCTGGTCATGCAACCTTCGTCGAAACCGAAACTGTTGTGTCGAAACTAGGCAACGCGCAATTGTGTGATATCGGCTCGGATCAAGATGTTCCGGAGGGCCAACGACGTTATGGCCCTTTGGGGCATAGCGCAGACATCGTCGTCAGAATGCGTGCCTTTACCCCCGCCGAGGCAGATCTGCTGGGCGTGATGCCCTACCAAACTGGAATCGAACAAGAACAAATCGTCCGCGACCGAGGTGGCATCGCCTTTTGTTTTTGTCATCAAATCTGGCGCGGTGAGATCGCTCAGTTTTCAGCCAAAGCCGTTTTGCAGGGTTGACCGACCTTCCCTGAAATCGGGTCCATCCGTTCCACCACATCGACACTTTGCATTTTCCAAAAGTGTATCGTGTCGATGCAAAACCTGCCTGACGTCAGTGCCTATCCGCCTTTTTCTTATGATCAGCTCTGGTTGTTGCAAATGTCATGTTTTTCGTTCCAAGAGCCGCTTGAGCTTTGCCCGGAGAATGCCTCTAAAGAATCCCTTTGACTGATGCTGCAAGGTGCACATGCACGCGTGCATTCCGGCCACTTTGGTTGAGCAAGCGTTGGTCAAGGCATCAAATCTGGTTTAGGCAAACAAAAATAGCCAACGGCAATTTTATGAGGCCAGAATGGCAAACCCTGGGGTCAAAATGGCAAAACTTTGGGTACGTCCACAGCAGCCCAAACCTAAGTTAGCCGCATTTGGAATAGCCGCATGACCCACAGGTCATACAGCCTTCGACCATTCGCAGATCGTAGGCGCCGCAGGACGAACAGGCCTTCCCTTTTGGTTTGGCACCAATTGCCACGACGTCGGCCTGCGGATCGGCCTTTAGCCCCATTCCTTCACCTGCCAGAAACCCTGTCGCGACCATATGCTTTTCGATGACACCACCGATCGCAGCCAGGATCGACGGCACGTATTTGCCCTGCATCCAGGCACCACCACGGGGGTCAAAGACGGCTTTTAATTCCTCGACCACAAATGATACGTCGCCACCGCGACGGAACACGGCCGAAATCATGCGGGTCAGCGCCACAGTCCATGCAAAGTGCTCCATGTTCTTAGAGTTGATAAACACCTCAAACGGGCGCCTATGGCCCGCCACGACCAGATCGTTCACTGTGATATAAATCGCGTGTTCGCTGTCGGGCCATTTCAATTTGTATGTCGCGCCCTCCAGTTCTTGCGGGCGATCAAGTGGCTCAGCCAGATAGACAACCTCGGGGGTTCCCTCACTGTCCATCTGAACCACGTCGGGTGTGTCAGCAAGAGCCGCGTCTTCTGAAACTGTCAGAACCGACCCAGTAACATCGTTCGGGCGGTAAGTTGTGCATCCCTTACAGCCCTGATCCCACGCGGCCATATAGACGTCTTTGAAATCATCAAAGCCGATGTCTTCTGGGCAATTGATCGTCTTGGAAATCGAACTATCGATCCATTTTTGTGCGGCGGCTTGCATCCGGACGTGATCCAGAGGGGCGAGCGTCTGGGCATTTACAAAATAGTCGGGCAAAGGGGTGTCACCCTTTAGCTCTCGCCACATCTGAACCGCATAATCGACGACCTCTTCTTCGGTCCGCGTGCCGTCTTTTTGCAAAACCTTCCGAGTGTAGGCATAGGCAAAAACAGGCTCGATCCCGGAACTGACATTGCCCGCATACAGGCTGATCGTGCCCGTTGGCGCAATAGACGTCAAAAGCGCATTCCTGATCCCATACTGCCGGATTGCGTCGCAAACATCAGCATCCATGTCCTGCATCGCACCGCTGGCAAGATATTGTTCGGCGTCAAATAGTGGAAACGCACCCTTTTCCTTGGCCAGTTCCACCGACGCCAGATACGCGGCGCGGGCAATCGCGTGCATCCATTGATCGGTCTGACGCGCCGCCTCTTCCGAGCCGTATTTCAAACCAACCATCAATAACGCATCAGCCAGTCCCGTCACCCCAAGACCGATCCGGCGCTTGGCCCTCGCTTCGGCGGCTTGCGCCTCTAACGGAAAGCGTGATGCATCGACGACATTGTCCATCATGCGCACCGCGGTGGCGACCAGTTTGGTCATGGCACCGATATCCAACCCGGAATTGTCCCCAAACGGATCGGTCACCAAACGGGCCATGTTGATCGACCCTAGCAGGCAGGCCCCATAGGGCGGCAAAGGCTGTTCACCACATGGGTTGGTGGCCGCGATTGTTTCGCAATACCCCAGATTGTTCGCTTTATTGATCCGGTCGATGAAAATTACACCCGGTTCGGCATGGTTGTAGGTCGATTGCATTATCGCATCCCACAGCGCGCGGGCCTGAATGGTGCGATAAATAGTGCCCTTGAAAACCAGATCCCACGACTTGTCTGCTTTGACTGCTTCCATGAACGGGTCGGTCACCAACACCGACATATTGAACATCCGCAAGCGAGCCGGATCTGACTTGGCTGTAATGAAATCTTCGATGTCGGGGTGGTCACAGCGCATCGTCGCCATCATCGCCCCGCGGCGCGACCCCGCTGACATGATCGTGCGACACATCGCGTCCCAGACATCCATAAATGACAATGGGCCCGAGGCGTCAGCTGCCACGCCTTCGACAATCGCGCCTTTGGGGCGAATTGTGCTGAAATCATATCCGATGCCACCACCTTGCTGCATCGTTAGTGCGGCTTCTTTTAGCCCGTCGAAAATCCCGCCCATGCTGTCGGCGACCGTGCCCATTACAAAGCAATTGAACAACGTCACCTGACGCGCCGTGCCTGCACCCGCAGTGATCCGGCCCGCAGGCAGGTATTTGAAATCCTCCAGAGCCTCGTAAAACTGTGGTTCCCAAAGTGCTGGATCCGCTTCGACTTGTGCCAAAGCACCCGCAATCCGCCGCCAGCTGTCTTCGACGGTCTGATCAATCGGCGTGCCGTCCGCTTTCTTAAAGCGATACTTCATATCCCAGATTTGTTCAGCGATCGGGGCGGCAAAACGCGACATGGGCACGGTCCTTTGTTTGATTCTATGGCAATTGGCAGCGATCTTCATTGATACGCACGAGGCCGCGCATCGTCAATTTGAAAGGCCGCCGGATAACGTTACTTCCTTAGCATTGAGGAATCGGGTAAACACAAAAAATCGCAACATATGGGCAGAAACCGTGCCAAGTCATCTAAATCTAGTAAAGCTCTCGGTTGGAAGCGAAGACGTCGAAGGGCTCGCTAAATGGCAAGCCACGCCTGCGGCCCAGACGGTGGATGGCTACCCGCGCCACGTGACCCGTATGTGGCCGCGCCGCGACGCCGAGCTTCTAGACGGCGGCTCGATCTTTTGGGTGATCAAAGGCGTGATACTGTGCCGTCAGACCATTTTGCGTCTGGATGAGGTGATCGGTGACGATGGCATTCGCCGCTGCGCAATTGTCAGCGATCCCGACCTTGTGCGTGTCCACGCGACACCTAAACGCGCGTTTCAGGGCTGGCGTTATCTGCCCACAGCCGATGCGCCGGCGGATTTGGGGGAAAACGCCCAAACAGAAGACCCGTTGCCCGCCCACCTAAGCAAGGCGTTGGCCGCAATCGGCGTCAGATAGGGCTTGGACTACACGCCCAAAATTGCCACTAGCTGTTTCAATTTTGCGCGTTGTCGGTCTGACCAATCCATACTAAGTCCGCGAAACAAGGTCGCCTGTGACGCGTGGATCAGCCCGTCATCCAATATCTTTAAGCCATTGGCACGTAACGTTTCTCCGGTCGACGTAATATCCGCGATTGCTTCAGCGGTTTCATTTTTGACCGTTCCTTCGGTGGCGCCCTGACTGTCCACCAACCGGTAATCGGCAACCCCGCTGTCTCGCAAAAATTCGCGCACCAAACGGTGGTATTTCGTCGCAATCCGCAGACGGTGGCCGTGGTCGGCGCGAAATGCCGATGCAGCCGCATCCAGATCATCCAACGTGTCGACGTCGACCCATGCCTGCGGCACGGCAATAATCAGGTCGGCCCCGCCAAATCCCATTTTTGCGACTTCGTGCACCCGCCGTTCCCAATTAGCCAGCTTTTCGCGAACCAAATCAGACCCCGTCACACCCAAGTGGATACGGCCCGCGGCCAGTTCACGCGGGATTTCACCCGCTGACAGAAGGACCAGCTCGACACCGTCGATCCCGGACACTTCGCCCGCGTATTCGCGTTCCGAACCGGACTTGCGCAACGTCACACCGCGCGCGTCAAACCACGCAAAGGTCTTGTCCATCAGTCGCCCTTTGGACGGCACACCCAGTTTCAACATTGCATGTCCTCCCGCAGCTGAACGCACAGGTCGGGGCGGATCACCGCACCGACGGCGGGTTGCGCCCGACCGTCGCCCAATTGGGCGGTCAGCGCGTCATATCGCCCGCCAGTGGCGATAGGTGGCAAATCAGGTCGCTCGTTTGCATAAAAGCCAAACACAAACCCATCGTAATATTCCAACGTTGTACGCCCGAAACTGGCCTCGAAATCCAATGCTTCAACATTCACGCCGCGTTTGGCCAATGCGTCCATCCGCACACCCAAGCCTTCTACGGCGGGGGCGATTGACGGCATGTCCACCGCAATGTCGCGCAGCGCGCTCAGCACGTTGGGCAGAGTTTCGTGCACGGCCAGCAACGCGTCTATCAACGCCAGCTCCTCGCCCGAAATCGGGTCGGCCTCGGCGTCGGCCCTCAAAGTTTGAATCCGTCGTTCGACCTCGGCGCGGCTGCGTTTACCGATCTGCACGCCAGCGTCGGCAAATGGATCGTCGGCCAACAACAGCGCCAAACGGGTCGCGGGCGCGGCCACCCGACCACCAAACCGGTCAAGCAATGCCCGAAAACGGCGCGGTCGCCAGATATGTCGGAACAAGGCTGCTTTGCGGGCTTGGGTTGTGCGCAGCCCCCGCACCGCGGCCATTAGTATGCCCAAATCGCCTGAGGCTGCACGAACAGGCAAGCCGTCTAGCGCCTTTTGCACGGCGACAAACACGTCCGCATCTGCGCCCGCAGGGTCCGATCCGTCGAATACTTCGAACCCGACTTGCATGAATTCATTCGCGCGGGTCTCGTCATCTTCTTGCTTGCGGAAAACGGGGCCCGAA
>CAXIAS010000027.1:0-28849 GCA_964022195.1 uncultured Roseobacteraceae bacterium | reverse complement strand
AACCAGCGGATAACGGACGTTAAAGTCCTGCGCCAAACGCGCCATCGCGTCATAGATCGCGGCGTCGCCATGCGGGTGGTAGTTGCCCATCACGTCGCCGGAAATTTTGGCCGATTTACGGAACCCGCCGTTGCTGGCCAGTTTCAGCTCGCGCATCGCATAGAGAATACGGCGGTGAACAGGTTTCAGACCATCGCGCGCATCTGGCAATGCACGGTTCATAATCGTCGACAGCGCATAGGTCAGATACCGTTCGCCAATGGCGCGGCGCAGGGGTTCCGTAATCTCGTCGGACCCGTCGCTGGTGTCTATGATCTCGTCTGTCATGCGCTAGGTTTAGCTGCGCGGAATCACGGGGGCAAGAGGCCCCGTGCCGCAATCGCTAGTCATCCAGCCGGACGGGGCCCCATTCGTCGAATTTGTCACACGGGCTGGGGTTGGTCGGATGGAACGAGCCGCCCATGTGCTTGATAATCCCCGCCACTGCATTCAGCGAGGTCTGCACCGCGCCCTCTACCCATGCGGGGGTCCAGCTGACACCGTCGCCTGCCATGAATATCCCGCGTTCGGCGTCGGGCAGGTCGTCTTGCATGAAATGCGCAAACATGCGGTGATTATACCGGTAGTGACCGGGCAGCGCGCCTTTGAACGCGCCGAGGAAGTTCGGGTTCGCCTCCCAGCTGACGGTGATCGGATCGCCTAGGATGTGGCTGCGAATGTCCAGATCGGGGTAAATCTTGGACAGGGATTTGAGCGCCAGCTCGACGCGGTCCTCAACAGGCAGCGGCAGCACCTTGAGCGCATCGGTCATCCACGAATAGCTAAGGCAGATCACCGAAGGTTTGTCAGGGCCGTTGTCGAACAAATAGGTCCCCCGCGTCTGACGGTCGGTCAGGGTCATCGACATCACATCGTGGCCGGTTTCAGGGTCCTTGTCGGTCCAGAACGGGCGGTCGACCATGACAAACGTCTTGGCCGATTGCATATATCGCGTGCGATCCAGCGCCATCCACAGATCATGGCTGAACAGGCTTTCTTGGGTGTCAATGCGGGTCGATAGCAAGTGACTTTGGCAGGTGACCAGCACCGCGTCATAAGTGTCGGCCTTGCCCCATTGGTCGGTCACTTCGATCTGGCCGTCGTCCAGTTTGCGAATGCTGGCTGCAGCCGTTTGCGTGGCCCCGCCGTTTAGGGATTTCAGCGTGGTCCCTTGCGGCCAATGCACGGGCGCGTCGGGCGCATGAGCCCACAATCCGCGCGGCATCTGTTGCACGCCGCCCACGATATAGCGCTGATGATCGTCGCATTCGGTGACGTTCACCCGCAAAATCTCGAGCATTGAATTCGGGAAATCAGAGTCCCACCCGCCGGTGCCGAAACCAACCTGACCAAACACCTCGCGGTGGTGAAAGCTTAGCGCCTTGAACGCGTCAGAGGACGCCACGAAATCGTAGAATGTTTTCTCATCCCAATCGCGCACAATCGGGTCCCAGATTTCTTTGATCCGCGCGGGGTCACGGTCGACCAACGCTTGCTTTAGGGCTGTAAAATTCGCGCCTTCCTCCAAGGCCGCATCATAGGCTTGTGCGACCTCGTGATACAGCTTGGGCAGATCGTCGAGCGTTTCCGCATAATGGGTGTCGCCCAATAGATCGACCACAGTGGATCCCGCCGCGGGGGTCAGGGGGTTGGGGAATGGTTTGCTCTCTAATCCCAGCATATCAACGTAGTGGTAGAACCCCGTGGACGAGACAGGGAACCGCATGCCGCCCAATTCGGCAATCACATCGTCGGTGCCTTCAAACGTTTGACTGCGCAACCGGCCGCCCAATTGCTCGGCCTCATACAGGATCGGGCGCAGGCCCAGTTTCATCAACTCATAACCTGCAATCACACCTGCGGCGCCTGCCCCGATAATCGCAACCTTTGTGCCCAATTTTGCGGCTGGCAACGCCCCAAGCCCGTCGGGATGCGTTATCCAGTCATCATAGGCAAAGGGGAAGTCGGGACCAAACATGGTGACGTTTTTCATCGGGGTTTCTTTCGGTTAGTAAAGGTCAGCGCGGCGGTCGCGCTGGTGGTTCACAAGGGCGCGGTGCGCGGCAATTGCGCCAAGGTCCAGCGTCGCGGTCAGGATTTCGGCCTCACCCATGGCGCGGACCACGTCGTTGCCGTCGGGGCCGCAAATACACGACAGGCCACCGTAGATTAGATCACCCTCGGCGCCGATATAATTGGCATAGGCAACATAGACCTCGTTTTCTTCGGCCCGAGCAGGCACCAAACGGGTCGGCACGCTGTCGAACGGCGCCATATTCGCGGTCGGCACGACAATCAGATCGGCGCCGGCTTGCGCCAGATGACGGGCTGTCTCGGGGAATTCAATATCGTAGCAAATCGCCAGCCCAACAGTCCATTCGCCCAGCGCGAACACAGGCGGCAAGCACGGTCCGGCGTCGAACTGCGATTTGTCCAGATCACCAAACAGATGCGTTTTGTGATACCGCGCGACCTCGGTCCCGTCGCGGCCGAATACTGCGGCCGAATTGTAGGGTTTGTCACGCCCAGCGCTTGCCAGACCGCACACAATGGTCGTACCTGTCGCGCGTGCAATCGCGCCTACGTCGGGCGCGGACCGGGCCAGTTCAGCAATCCGCCCTGCCCCGACATTATAGCCGCCCAAATACATCTCGGGGGTCACAAACAAATCAGCGTCGGCAGCCCGCACCGCGGCAGCCAGATCGGCCAAGGCCTGATCCACATCATGCCGAGGATGCGTCTGCCAAATCGCCAGTTTCATCGTTAGAAAAACGCCTGCAAACCGGTCTGCGCACGGCCAAGGATCAACGCATGAACATCATGCGTGCCCTCATAGGTGTTGACGGTTTCAAGGTTCATCATATGGCGAATGACTTGGAATTCTTCAGAAATACCGTTGCCGCCGTGCATGTCGCGGGACATCCGCGCGATGTCCAACGCCTTGCCGCAATTGTTGCGCTTGATCATCGAAATCATCTCGGGGGCGGCAGAGGCGTCATCCATCAGACGACCAACGCGCAGCGCGGCTTGCAGGCCCAAGGTGATCTCGGTCTGCATATTCGCCAGCTTCAGCTGATGCAGCTGGGTTTGCGCCAATGGCTTGCCAAACTGCTTGCGGTCCAGCCCGTATTGCAACGCACCGTGCCAGCAGAATTCGGCAGCCCCCATCACACCCCAAGCAATGCCGTAGCGCGCGCGGTTCAGACAGCCAAATGGCCCCTTTAGACCCTGCACATCAGGCAACAACGCGTCTTCGCCAACTTCGACGTTGTCCAAGACAATTTCGCCGGTGATGGACGCGCGCAGCGATTGCTTACCTGCGATTTTCGGGGCCGACAGACCTTTGGTGCCTTTGTCCAATACAAACCCACGGATCGCACCGTCGTGTTCATCAGATTTGGCCCAGATCACAAACACATCGGCGATAGGACTGTTGGAAATCCACATCTTGGACCCGTTCAGAACATAGCCACCCTGCACCTTGGCCGCGCGGGTTTTCATGCCCGACGGGTCGGACCCTGCATCGGGTTCGGTCAGGCCAAAACAGCCGATCCATTCGCCCGACGCCAGTTTTGGCAGGTATTTTTTACGCTGTTCTTCGGACCCGTAGGCATAGATCGGATACATCACCAATGACGACTGCACAGACATCATCGACCGGTAGCCGCTGTCCACACGCTCGACCTCGCGGGCGACCAGACCGTAGGACACATAGTTCGCGCCCAGCCCGCCGTATTCCTCGGGGATGGTAGTCCCAAGCAGGCCCATTTCGCCCATTTCGGCGAAAATCTCGGGGTCGGTTTGTTCCTTGGCATAGGCTTCGATTACGCGCGGCTGCAACTTTTCGCGCGCATAGGCGGCGGCACTGTCGCGGATCATGCGTTCGTCTTCTTCCAACTGCTGATCCAGCAGGAACGGGTCCTCCCAGTTAAAAGATCCCAGATCGGGCTTGCTCTGCGGGCTTAGGTCTTTGGCCATTGGGGTTCTCCTTTAGGATTTACTGACGGCGGCCTCGATCGAAGCCTCCAGAATATCGAGCGCCTCGTGCAACTGATCCATCGGAACAGTCAGCGGAGGCAACAAACGGACCACGTTCGCGTTCACACCGCAAGGCAAGATGATCAGGCCGCGCTGCTCTGCCTCTGCCACAATCGAATTGGTGACCGCAGCATTGGGGTCGCGGCTGTCACGGTCGGTGACCATCTCGAACGCGATCATAGCGCCCAGATTCCGAATATCGCCGATCATTTCCATGCCTTGGCGGTTGGAAATAGCTTTTAGACGGGCAGTGATCACCTCGCCGATTTCGGACGCACGAGCGCATAGCTGCTCTTCTTCGATCACCTCGAATACAGCGTTGGCCGCAGCGACCGCCAGTGGATTGCCCGCATAGGTGCCCCCGATCCCGCCAACAGGCGCCGCATCGACTACCTCGGCGCGACCTGTCACTGCAGACAATGGGAAACCTCCAGCCAAACCCTTGGCCATCGTTACCAGATCAGCGGACACGCCCGCATGTTCAAACGCAAATAGCTTGCCTGTGCGGGCAATGCCGGATTGCACCTCATCGGCGATCAGGATGATGCCGTATTCATCGCAAATCTCGCGCAGTGCACGCAGGAATTCAGGCTGCGCGATGTTAAAGCCGCCCTCGCCCTGAACCGGCTCGATAATCATCGCGGCCACACGTTCGGGATCAATCGAGGATTTGAACATCGTGCGCAGGGTGCGCAGGCTCTCTTCTACGCTGACGCCGTGGTATTCATTGGGGAACGGGGCATGAAGCACCTCTGGAGGCATCGCGCCGAACGCCTTTTTGTATGGTGTGACCTTACCACACAGGGCCATGCCCATCAGTGTGCGGCCATGAAACGCGCCGGAAAACGCGATCACACCTGAACGGCCGGTATAGGCGCGGGCCATTTTGACGGCATTCTCGACCGCTTCGGCACCTGTGGTCACCAGCATCGTTTTTTTGTTGAAATCTCCGGGCGTGCTGTCGTTCAAACGTTCGGCCAGCCGGACGTAACCCTCATAGGGGGCGACGTGGAAACACGTGTGGGTGAACGCCTCGGCCTGTTTGGCAACGGCCTCCATCAATTTCGGATGCCGGTGACCGGTGTTGTTGACCGCAATGCCTGCAGCAAAGTCGATATAGCGTTTGCCGTCGACATCCCACAATTCCGCATTTTCGGCACGGGCTGCATAAATGCCGCGGGTCGAAACCCCGCTTGCAACTGCCGCCTCGCGGCGTGTTTTCATATCAGACGCATGTGACATCGGGGTCCTCCAAATTTGATTCTCACAAACTTATTGCTCAAAATATTGAGCAACGCTATAAAAATCTGCACCACGACCCCAATGGGTGACACATGACCAATGATTTTGACGTCGGCACACGGTTGCGCGACATTCGACAGCAAAATAACCTATCCCAGCGGCAATTGGCCGATCTGGCCGGGGTGCCTCACGGTCAAATTTCGATGATCGAAACAAACAAGAGCAGCCCGTCCGTTGCAAGCTTGCGCAAAATTTTGGGCGGCTTTGGCATCACCATGGCTGAATTTTTTGAACCCGAAACCACAACGCCCAGTCAAAACTTCTTTACTCCTAACGAGTTACGGGATCTGACCGCACAACTGTATCAAGGACCGGATGCTGCCTGCGGCAAGTTGAGTATCCGGCAGGTCGGGGACGCCAAGGCGCACGGCCTGCAAATCCTGCACGAATGCTATGAGGTCGGCGCCGACACAGGCCCCGAATTGATTGACCACCCCGCCAGCGAAGGCGGCATTGTCGTCAGCGGAGAGATCGAAGTGACCGTCGGCAATGAAGTGCGAATCCTCAAGGCCGGTGACAGCTATCTCTTCGACAGCAAACAACCCCACCGGTTCCGAAACACGTCTGATCGGCCGGCCGAAATCATCTCAGCGTGCACGCCACCCTACCTCTGACAGCAGAATCGAGCCTTTCGCGCAACACATTCACTTGGCGGGCGTGGAAACGGGGAACCTTGATCGGATTTTCCCGTCATTGCGGCCGAACGATATTATTAGAAGCTTGGTTAAATAGTCGAATCTGCACAAGTGACCTTTGGGGGGTCAAATCCATGGTTAAGTTTATAGTCGGATCATTCTTGGTAATGGGTATGGCGTTTTACGAATTGTCCGATGGGGCCGATTTCGAGCCCGAGACGCGGGACGCAAAAATCGCATCCATCGACACGACCCAACTGGAACCAGTGCCATTCGACCAGCCAGTCGTCACACGTGCCGCAGCGATCGAGCTACCAGCACTGACCGCCAATGACATCGAAAACATCAGTGCAGACATAGTTCAAGCCTCGCTTAGCACCCCCGCCGCCCCGACCGAGGCGATCCCAGAGACCCCAGCGCTGGACATGCGGGCTGTCGCGGGCAAGCGTGTGAACATGCGCTCTGGTCCTGGCACGAACTATAGCGTGCTGGACACATTGCCGCGCGGCACCGAGGCCGAGGTCCTGACAGTGAACGCCGATGGCTGGGCCGAAATCAGAATCACGCGGACCGGTCAAATCGGCTGGATGGCCGAACGACTGCTGACCGACGGTTAATCTTGCGCCTGCCGCCCTGTCGCGTCAGACAGGGCGCATGACACATAAAACAATCCTAATCACCGGCTGTTCTTCGGGAATTGGCCTAGATGCCGCCCACGGCTTTCGTGACGCAGGCTGGCGTGTTTTCGCCAGCTGTCGCCAGCAGGCTGACTGCGACCACATGATTGCAAAAGGGTTCGAGAGCCCCCTGATCGACTATTCCGACGACGCCAGCGTCGCCGCTGGTTTCAACGAGGTCATTGCTGCGACCGGCGGCAGATTGGATGTATTGTACAACAACGGGGCCTTTGCCTGCCCCGGCGCGGTCGAGGATCTGCCGCGCGGCGCCTTGGACGCCATTTTCCAAACCAACCTGTTCGGGGTGCACCAGTTGACCACCCTCGCCATCCCTGTGATGCGGGCCCAAGGGCACGGGCGGATTATCAATTGCTCGTCCGTATTGGGTCTGGTCGGGTTGAAATGGCGGGGCGCCTATGTCGCCACCAAATTCGCAATGGAAGGCCTGAGCGACGTGATGCGGATGGAACTGCGCCGCGCAAACATAGACGTTATCCTGATCGAGCCGGGACCCGTGACATCGAAAATTCGTGAAAATGCGATTGTGCATTTTGAACGCTGGATCGATTGGAAAAATTCGGCCCGCGCCGCGCAATATGAAGCGCTTATGGACCGGCTATACACTGATACCGGTCCCGACGCGTTCGAACTGCCCGCCGCTGCGGTTACGGCCAAACTGTTGCGCGCCGCCACGTCGCACCGCCCGAAACCCCGGTATTACGTGACCAAGCCCACATATTTCATGGGGTTCTTGCGGCGGATCCTGCCAACGCGCGCACTTGACGCAGTTGCACGACGCGCCTGACGCTTTTCTTTCGGCAAACTGCTGCTAGATGTAGTCCAACAAACCAAAGGATCACCCGATGTTCTCTGACCCGCTGTTCATAATCGCTGCCATTTCCGTTTTTGTGGTGCTCGCAATCTTGATGTATGGCGTCGGTCAATTCGGGCTCGGCGGCAAGGATGCCAAGAAATCGAACAAGATCATGCGCTGGCGCATTTACGCACAGGCCGTTGCGGTCGCGTTGATCCTGTTATTCGTATTCCTGCGCGGAAAGGGGTGATCCCATGGTCGTTCTGAACAAAATCTACACGCGGACCGGTGACAGCGGCGATACCGCGCTCGGCAACGGTGACCGCGTCGCCAAACATTCCGCGCGGGTCAGCGCCTATGGTACGGTGGACGAAGTCAACGCCACTGTTGGTTTGGCACGGCTGCATGCGGCAGATGACGTCAATGCACAACTGGCGATGATCCAAAATGACCTGTTCGATCTGGGCGCCGACCTGTGCCGCCCCGATATGGACCAAGACGCAGACGCCGAATATCCGCCGCTGCGCATGTCCGATGCGCAGGTCGACCGGCTAGAGGCCGAAATTGACGCCATGACCAAAGCGGTCGAGCCATTGCGCAGCTTTATCCTGCCAGGTGGATCGGCATTGGCCGCTCATATGCACCTATGCAGAACCGTTTCACGCCGCGCGGAACGTCTGACCGTTGAACTGGCAAGCATCGAACAGGTGAACCCTGCCGCGGTCAAATATCTCAACCGGTTGTCGGATTGGTTTTTCCAAGCCAGCCGGATCGCAAATGACAACGGCAAAGATGACGTTTTGTGGGTTCCCGGGGCCAACCGCTAACGCGCCCAGCGTTTCAATTTCGGGATATTGCGGGTCATCAACCAGCCTAGAGGTTTCGGGAACCCCTTGGATTTTAACGCATCAATACCGATCTGCTGCATCTGTTGGGCGGTCAGATCCGGCCCCGTAAATGCGCCATCTGCATAGCAGTACGAACACCATTCCTGACTGCGACTGCCATCCGCATTTGTGCCGCCTCCGACCGGATCCTGTTTCATTGGCATCCCGCAGCTTTGGCAAATTGTCGTCATTGCGCCCTCCTTCCATTTGCTGGTCTGGCTTGGACCTCGATTGCCCCCTAGGTCAAATACGTGGCGTCGATGAACCGCTCTGCGTCGATTTTACACTGTTTTCCCGCCTCAGGGCGCGGTAACAACTGATCCAAGACCAAAGACTTTAGATTCTAACAGGAGAAAATCGCGATGAAGGTCCTCGTACCCGTCAAACGCGTGATCGACTATAACGTGAAGGTTCGCGTCAAAGCGGACGGTTCCGGTGTTGATCTTGCAAACGTTAAAATGTCGATGAACCCTTTCGACGAAATTGCCGTCGAAGAGGCGATCCGCCTGCGTGAAGCGGGTAAAGCCGAAGAAATCATCGTGGTCTCTGTTGGCGTCGAAAAAGCCCAAGAAACACTGCGCACAGCACTTGCGATGGGCGCCGACCGCGCGATCCTCGTTGTTGCGGCTGACGACGTGCACACCGACATTGAGCCGCTGGCCGTTGCCAAGGTGCTAAAAGCGATTGTCGACGAAGAACAGCCCGGTCTGGTTCTGTGCGGCAAGCAGGCGATCGACAACGACATGAACGCCACTGGCCAGATGCTGTCTGCCCTGCTGGGTTGGTCCCAAGCGACATTCGCGTCCGATCTGGACGTAGACGGCGACAGCGCGACAGTCACACGCGAAGTCGACGGCGGCCTGCAGACCATCAAGGTCAAAATGCCCGCCATTGTCACCGTTGACCTGCGCCTGAACGAGCCGCGCTATGCGTCGCTGCCAAATATCATGAAGGCCAAGAAAAAGCCGTTGGACAGCAAAACACCTGCCGACTACGGCGTCGATGTGTCCCCTCGTCTGACAATCGTGACCACAACCGAACCTGAGGCGCGTGCTGCAGGTATCATCGTGGGGTCCGTGGACGAGCTTGTCGAGAAACTCAAAGAAGCGGGGGCTGTGTAATGGCTGTTCTTCTGATTGCAGACGTAAACGCGGGCGAATTGTCCGTCGACGCCACCGCCAAGGCGGTTGCCGCCGCTGGTGCATTGGGCGACGTGACTGTTTTGTGCGTTGGCGCAAATTCCAAAGCGGCAGCTGATGAAGCGGCCAAAATCGACGGCGTGTCCAAGGTGCTATGTGCCGAAGACGCCGTTTTGGGCCACCAAATGGCTGAACCTGCCGCTGATCTGATCGTTTCGCTCGCGGGCGACTACAGCCACATCGCGGCCCCTGCCACAACGGACGCGAAAAACATCATGCCACGTGTGGCAGCGTTGTTGGATACGCAGATTATCTCGGAAATCACTGCGGTGGTTGACGCAGATACGTTCGAACGCCCGATCTACGCAGGCAACGCGATTCAGACCGTAAAATCCGGCGACGCGACGAAGGTCATGACCATCCGGACTGCCGGCTTTGACGCGGCGGGCATGGGCGGTTCCGCCTCTGTCGATATGGTTGGCGCCCCTGCCGATCCCGGTCTGTCATCCTGGGTCGAAGACAAGGTCGCGGCCTCTGATCGTCCTGAACTGACATCAGCGGGTGTGGTTGTGTCTGGTGGTCGCGGTGTGGGTTCCGAAGACGACTTCAAAATCATCGAAGCACTGGCTGACAAACTGGGTGCGGCTGTTGGCGCGTCCCGCGCCGCGGTTGATTCCGGTTACGCCCCCAACGACTGGCAAGTTGGCCAGACAGGCAAGGTTGTCGCCCCTGATCTATACGTCGCGGTTGGCATCTCAGGCGCTATTCAGCACCTCGCCGGCATGAAAGATTCCAAGATCATCGTCGCAATCAACAAAGACGAAGAAGCACCAATTTTCCAAGTTGCAGACTTTGGTCTGGTTGCCGACTTGTTCGATGCAGTGCCAGAGCTGACAGACAAACTGTAGCTCCGATCTGACGAAACCAAATGCGGCCCGTCTTGCAACGCAGGACGGGCCGTTTTTATTGCATAAGGACCCGCAACCTTTCGGTTAGAATTGCACTGGTTTCCTGATGACAGGCAACACCTAGCATTTCCGCAGCGGCACGGGACTGCATGGGCGGGAAATACATACCGCGCGTGCCCTGCTGCACCGCGATCGGGGACGGGATCGCCTCGACAACGTCCATGACCAATGGGCGCAACGTGTCGATCATCGATTTCGTAATAAACAGCGGATCGGTCTTCAGCGGATCGGTGCGTTGATCCCAAGCCACATCATCCATCGGCTCGCGGGCGAACCATAACAACACAGCGCGTGGCCCGATCTGCCCCAGCATGTTCTTCATCCGCGCGATCCACGCCTCGCGCAGTTCCGCAATGACGATGTCGAACCGTTCCGCCGACAACGCGTGCAATTTTCCCAACATGTGGCGGGTGTAGTTAAAGTCTGAAAAATCGACGTCGCTGTATATCGCTTCCAGAACTGTAGAAGCGCGCAAGAACCTGTCGTTGCGGCGCGGGTGGACCGAATAAAACCGGTTTGACAGAAAATTCGCGCCCATTATCTGCACAACGGTCATGTCCGCATCATGACAGGCCGCCATGATCGTTGGGTCGTTGACAAACGCATCGACCCCGCCATTTACGCAACCGAAATTGACACAGGTCCGTCCCAAAGATTTTTCGATCAAGGCGGAAAACGGGCTTTCGATATATTTTCCGTAGGTTTCCGTCCCGCCGATAAAAGCGAGATAAGGCTTGGTCAAATCCCTGCGCGGGCCGCGAAATACGATACGCGACATACCGTATCTGCACGGGGAATAGGATAGGCCGCCCCCATCTACCGTTTCATGTTTCATGTTCACCACAATCTAACTTTCACTTGGATCGACAATCACAGGTTTGGATTGCGATTTTGCTAACATTTCAAATTGAACAGGTATTATCGCCGCCCGATGCCTTGTGACCCGACGTCGCAACAGCCTATGATGCCCCAAATCGGAGGCAGGTCATGACAATCAATCGCGTAGGCGTCGTTGGCGCGGGACAAATGGGCAACGGGATCGCGCATGTTTTTGCGTTAGCCGGCTACGAGGTGCTGCTAAATGATATCAGCGCTGATGCGCTAGAGGCGGCAATTTCCCGTATCGACAAGAACATGGAACGTCAGGTCAGCAAGGGCGCGATAGACGCTATGGCCAAATCAGATGCAATGGCACGTATCGGCACCACTCAAACGCTACCGGATTTGGGCAAGACAGATTTGGTGATCGAGGCCGCAACCGAGCGCGAAAAAGTCAAAGAAGCCATTTTTGACGAACTGCTGCCGCATCTTCTGCCCGATACGATCCTGACATCAAACACCTCTTCAATTTCAATTACGCGCCTTGCGTCACGCACAGATCGACCCGAACGGTTTATGGGGTTCCACTTTATGAACCCTGTTCCCGTCATGCAGCTGGTCGAGCTGATCCGCGGCATAGCCACCGACGAAGCAACGTTCAAATCCTGTCAGGATGTGGTTGCCAAACTGGGCAAAACCTCGACCGCGTCAGAGGATTTTCCAGCCTTTATCGTGAACCGGATATTGATGCCGATGATCAACGAGGCGATCTATACGCTGTACGAAGGGGTCGGATCCGTCCAATCCATCGACACGTCTCTGAAGCTGGGTGCAAACCACCCGATGGGCCCGCTAGAGCTGGCGGATTTCATCGGGCTCGACACCTGTCTAGCGATTATGAACGTCCTGCATGACGGGCTGGCAGACACCAAATACCGTCCTTGCCCGTTGCTGACCAAATACGTTGAAGCAGGTTGGCTGGGTCGCAAGACCAAGCGCGGGTTTTACGATTATCGCGGCGAGGTCCCCGTCCCCACGCGCTAGCGGGGCTAGTGGCCTTCGCCGAATTTGTCCACGACCAGCGCTTCGATCGCATCGGCCAAAGCACCCGCCTGCGGGCCGCTGGTTTTCACGTCAATCCGCGTGCCGATCGAGGCCGCCAACATCAACAGCCCCATGATGCTATCACCATCCGCGTCCAGCCCGTCTTTGGACACTGTCGCTGTGGCGTCAAATTCTTCTACAACCGCCGCCAGTTTGGCCGAGGCGCGGGCGTGCAGCCCTTTAATGTTTACGATTTCTAGCGTGCGCTCGGTCATGGTTGCCCCACTGAATGACTGTCGATGTATTTGTGCGCGGCTTTTATCGCGGCCTCAACCGCGTCGGGCACATCCATCTTGCGGGATTTGGCCAGCTTGATCAGCATCGGCAGGTTCGCACCGTATAGGATGCGCCGGTTTTGTGGGCTACAGGCCCGCAAAGACAGGTTCGAGGGCGAGCCGCCGAACATGTCCGTCACGATCACCACACCGTGACCCTTATCCACGGAATCCGCCGCGTCGCAGATTTGGTCCTGTTTTTCGGCTCGGTCGTCTTCGGCGCCAATGGCAATCGAGACCATGCCGATCTGCGTGCCGACCACATGTTCAACCGCCGCATGATATTCCGCAGCCAGTCCTCCATGTGCAACAATTACGATTCCGATCACGCGTTTGACCCTTGCTGCGTTGACGGCAAAGCGTCTTGGCGTTCTAGTTCCCTATGACGTTTTGACACCTGCCAACCGTCCTGCGCAAGAGCATTACATAGTTTTTCCGCCATGGTCACGGAACGATGTTTGCCCCCCGTGCAGCCAAACCCGATCGAGAGATGCGATTTACCTTCGTCTTTGTGGGCGGGCAGCACGAGGTCAATCATGTCCTTGACCTTGTCAAAAAACGGTTGAAAACGAATATCTGCTGCCACGTAATCCTGCACCTGTTTGTTGCGTCCGTCCAGCTGGCGCAATGTCGGTTCCCAATGGGGGTTGGTCAGGAAACGGCAGTCCAAAATGATGTCGACCCCGCGCGGCAACCCCCGCTTGTACGAGAACGAATGCACCGTTATTCCCAAAAACCGCCCGTCAGGGCCCGCATAAGCGGCGTCGATTTCAGCCCGTAAATCATGGGCATTCAGGCTCGTTGTATCAATCAGTCGGTCCGCCCGGTCGCGGATTGGCAACAAAAGGTCCTTTTCCTTTTCGATGCCGACCAGTGGCGACCCACTTCCGGCCAACGGGTGCCGACGGCGGGTTTCCGAAAATCGGCGAACCAGTTCTTCGTTGCTTGCGTCCAGATAGAGGATCTGTGCGCCGCTGCCATTGCGCGACGCGAGCTGGTCCACGATGGACACAAACGCTTGTGTGCCAAAATCGCGGTTGCGCGCATCCACGCCCAGCGCAAGCGGGCGGTCTAATGGCCCGTCAATGACCCGCGGCAAGACTGACAAGGGCAGGTTGTCGATTGCCTCGTAGCCCAGATCCTCTAGGGCATTGATCGCGGTGGTGCGTCCGGCGCCCGACGGGCCAGTGACAATCACCAGATGGGGTTGGGAATGGTCGGTGTCGGGCGTCATTTACGGGGTGCTCCGGCCGCTACGAAGAATTTGCAGAATCGCTGCTGCAAAATGCTCATGCGGCACGCGGTAAAGCAAGGGCAGGTTAACATCTTTGACCATAACATGGTGTAAACTCGGCAACCGATCCTGTTCACGACTGTCCAAATCGACAACGATTTGAACGGGGACGTTGGAGACAGGCAATGCCGTCAGAATGCCCACACCTCGGGCTTCTATCCGGCCCGCTATCGTATCGGGGGCTGTCGCGTAGACAATGCCATCAGTGACGGTCAACGTCGTGCGGTCGTCAGAAACCAGCGCGGCGCCGTAGGCCATCAGCGTCAATGCCAAGGCCGACTTGCCGGATCCACTAGCGCCTAGGATCAAAGCCGCCCGATCCCCCAGTGCCACACAGGATGCGTGCACAGGGCGGGACGGATCAATAGAGTGCATAATCGATCAGACGGGCAGGCCGACGACAAAACGCGCGCCCAGCGGCTCGGACGTCATGTCCGCCTCGGTCGGGCGAATGTTTTCGGCCCATATCACGCCGCCATGCGCCTCGATGATCTGTTTGGAAATCGCCAGGCCCAGCCCTGAATTATTGCCAAACTGGCCCTCGGGGCGTTCGGAATAAAAGCGTTTGAAAATCTTTGTAAGCGCCTCGTTGGGGATGCCAGGGCCAGTGTCCTCGACCACGATCAGGACGCGGTTTTCGCGCTTGCGGGCCCAAACGCGGATTGCATCACCGTCTTCGCAAAACGAAGTAGCGTTCGTGATCAAGTTTACAAACACTTGCGCCAGACGGCCCTCTAGGCCCTGAACATGAATGGGATCCTCGGGCAGATCCGCGATATATTCGATCCCCTTCAGTTCCGCCTCGCGGCCCAGGAAATCGTTGATGTTTGTCAACATCTTGAGCAGATCGAATGTCTCTTCTTCTTCTTTGACCAACTCGCTGTCCAGACGGGACGCGTTGGAAATATCGCTGACCAACCGGTCCAGCCTGCGCACGTCATGTTCTATGATTTCCAGCAGGGTTTCGCGCTGATCGTCGCGTTTTGCGACCCGCAATGTGCCAACGGCCGAACGCAAGGACGCCAGAGGGTTTTTGATTTCATGGGCGACATCAGCCGCGAATTGTTCGTTGCCCTCGATCCGTTCGTATAGCGCCGAAACCATCCCGCGCAGTGCGCCGGACAACCGCCCGATTTCGTCTGGGCGGCCGCTAAGATCGGGAATACGCACCCGTGTGGGGGACATTTTGCGCGCATTCTTGTCGCGCCCCATTTCAGCGGCAGCGGCCAGATCGGCCAGCGGGTTTGCTATTGTGGACGCAAGGGTCAGGCTAAGAACGACACTGATGATCAGGCAGACCAGAAACAGGCGCAGCACCATTTCACGGTCGCGCTTGACCAAGGCGTCAATCTCGCCTTCGGCCCCTTCAACGGCAAGCGCACCAACCGGTGTGGTCCCCTGTAAAATGGGCGTGACCACGATAAACGACTGTCCTGTCGGTCCGTTTAGCAAATGCAACTGGGTGCCTTGGGTCACAGATGCGGATGCCAAACGGACAATCTCGCTTTGGATTTCGCTTTCTTTCGGGGCTGTGGGCGCGCCAAAGCGGATTACATTCGTGGTCCACGTCGAAATGTTTTCTAGCAAATCGGACAGATACGTCTTGCCCTTGGATATGATCGCACCCGCCTCGCGATTTGACGTCTGTGTCGCAATCGCATTGCCTTGGGTATCGAAAATCTGAACCGTTACGCCCGCAGGCAGATTAAGATCAGCCAATGTTGCCGATACGTCGATCCCGTCGCCGGTGATCAGGTTGACCGGCGCGGCAACCGGCATCTTGGCTTCGAAGACCTCAGCAATCAGGCGGGTTTCGCTAACCAACGTATCTGATCGCTGCGTCACCAGCGTGTCGCGGGTTGAATTGAAATACAAAACCCCCGCAATCATCAGCATCATCGCAAACAGGTTAAACGTGATAATCTTGCGGGCAATTGGTGAACGGCGCAGCGATAGAATACTGCGCCGCCTGCGTCGTTCGCCGATTTCGGTTCCGCCTAGCGGTTGCGGTTCCACCCAATCATCACCCAAGACAATATCCGGTGTATTCGAAGCAGCCTGTCGGACCGACTTCAGATCACGCACATCAATCTCGGGGTTCGCGGTCATGGGTTACTCTTCGTTATAGCGGTAACCGATGCCATATAGCGTCTCGATCGCCGAAAACGTGTCATCAGCTGTGCGCATCTTTTTGCGCAGGCGTTTGATATGGCTGTCGATCGTTCGGTCATCAACATAGACCTGATCATCATAGGCCACGTCCATCAACTGATCGCGCGATTTCACAAAACCGGGACGTTGGGCCAGCGCTTGCAACAGCAGGAATTCAGTGACGGTCAACGAGACGTCGTTGCCTTTCCACTTCACCGCGTGCCGCAGCGGGTCCATGATCAGCTCTCCGCGGACCATAACTTTTGTTTCTTCGGTTTCCTCGACTTCTTCGCCACCGATCGCGTCCTGACGGCGCAACAACGCGCGGATTCGTTCAACCAGCAAACGCTGCGAGAATGGTTTTTTTACATAGTCATCCGCACCCATACGCAGGCCCAGAACCTCGTCAATTTCATCGTCCTTGGACGTCAGAAAAATAACCGGCATCGACGACTTTTGACGCAGCCGCTGCAACAGGTCCATGCCGTCCATGCGCGGCATTTTAATATCAAGCACTGCCATATCCGGCATTCGCTTGTTAAAACCGTCCAGCGCGGCCTGACCATCGTTATATGTTTCGACCTCAAAACCTTCGGCTTCGAGTGTCATCGAGACGGACGTCAGAATGTTTCTGTCGTCATCTACCAATGCAATTCGTGACATGGGATGTTTCCCTTACTGCTCAGATTGTTATTTTTGCCTGCTTTTGCATCAGTTTTCACCGTTTTCAGACAGCGAATCAAGTCTGATATGCGAATCAGGTCCACGAGTGTGCCTTATTTGGTCAGAATAATGATAATGAATGACTTAAATGCCTCACCTATCGGCATAGCCCCGCTTTGATGGCGCTAACACGTGCTTGGTTGCGCTAACGCGACAAAAGCGCACTATCACCGCCTGAAAACATAGTGTTATTAGTGCAGCACTAGGGCCATACCGGCCCCCAAATGCAGGAGCGCACACAATGGACCACGGCACGGTCAACCCGCAGATGAAACTGTCCGATCAGGGCATCACAGGGCTGGGCGAGGTCTATTATAACCGCTCCGAAGCTGAACTGCAGGACGCAGCAGTCGCCAAGGGCGAAGGCGAAACCGGTCAAGGCGGCGCGTTTCTGGTCACCACCGGCAAGCACACAGGCCGGTCGCCAAAAGACAAATTCGTCGTGCGCACGCCTTCGGTCGAGGACACGATCTGGTGGGACAACAACCCGCCAATGGCGCCCGACCATTTTGATGCGCTTTACGCCGACATGCTAAGCCACATGAAGGGGCGCGATTACGACGTCCAAGACCTGTTTGGTGGCGCTGATCCCGCGCACCGTCTGGACGTGCGCGTCATTACCGAACTGACATGGCATTCGCTGTTCATTCGTCACCTGCTGCGCCGTCCCGAGGCGTCCGAGCTG
Source organism: uncultured Roseobacteraceae bacterium (assembly GCA_964022195.1). GTDB lineage: Bacteria > Pseudomonadota > Alphaproteobacteria > Rhodobacterales > Rhodobacteraceae > Yoonia. The sequence continues at coordinate 11,299 of CAXIAS010000027.1, read as the reverse complement.
GCGACATTCGCGCCGGACTTTACGATCATCAACTGCCCGTCCTTTCAAGCGGACCCAGCCAAACACGGTTGCCGCTCTGAAACAGTGATCGCGTTGAACTTTGACAAAAAGCTGATCCTGATCGGCGGCACCGAATACGCGGGCGAGAACAAGAAATCCGTCTTTACCCTACTCAACTACATGTTGCCTGAAAAAGGCATTATGCCGATGCACTGCTCTGCCAACCACGCGCCGGGCAACCCTGTTGATACGGCCGTATTCTTTGGCCTGTCCGGCACCGGCAAGACGACATTGTCCGCCGACCCGTCGCGGGTGTTGATCGGCGATGATGAACATGGCTGGTCCGACCGCGGAACATTCAATTTCGAGGGCGGCTGCTACGCCAAGACCATCGGTCTGGACCCAAAAGCCGAGCCGGAAATCTACGCAACATGTTCGATGCCACACACTGTCATCGAGAACATGGTCTACGACAAAGACACCAAAGAGCTGGATTTCAACGACGACAGCCTGACGGCCAATATGCGCTGCGCGTATCCGCTGAATTACATTGGCAATGCGTCTGAAACCGCGCTGGGTGGCCATCCGAAAAACATCATCATGCTGACGTGCGACGCATATGGTGTGTTGCCTCCGATCAGCCGCCTGACACCCGCGCAGGCGATGTATCATTTCCTGTCCGGCTTTACCTCCAAGGTTGCCGGAACCGAGCGCGGCGTGACCGAGCCGGAGCCAACATTCAGCACATGTTTCGGCGCGCCCTTCATGCCACGCCGGCCCGAGGCTTACGGCGACCTGCTACGCCAGAAAATCGCATCCCACGGCGCAACATGCTGGCTGGTCAACACCGGCTGGACCGGTGGCGCATATGGCACTGGATCACGTATGCCGATCAAGGCGACGCGTGCATTGCTGACGGCCGCTTTGGACGGCACATTGATCGAAAGCACATTCCGCACCGATCCGAACTTTGGGTTCGAAGTGCCTATCGCCGTTGAAGGTGTCGATGACACGCTCTTGAACCCGCGCAACACATGGGCCGACCAAGACGCCTATGACGCCCAAGCGGCCAAGCTGGTTCAAATGTTCAGCAACAACTTTGAAAAATACGTGCCCTTTATCGACGACGACGTAAAAGCCGCCGCAATCGGCTAGGGCCACCGCCACCTATGATCCGGATCAGGCCGCACCACGTCACGTGGCGCGGCCTTTTCTTTGATGTCACGGATGCGTTGGGCATTGGGCAAGAGACCTACCCGACCAACCCGCGCCGGATCAGGTTGCCCCCCGCGACAACCAGAACCAGCAAGGTCACACGTCTGAATCTCTCTTGATCGAACCGGTCACCCAGCCGAAATCCTAACCACATGCCCCCCAGCGCGGGCACCACCAAAACGGCCGACAGCGGCCATGTTTGGGCGTTCAGAACGCCGGATTTCAGGTGCCCCAGAAACAGCATGACCGACCCTAGGCCATAAATAACGCCCTGTACGGCCATCTGTTTTTCGCGCGGGGTTTCTAGCGCCAAAAGATACAAAACCGTTGGTGGACCCCATGTCCCTGACAGACCGCCCAACGTGCCCGCAAACAGCCCTGCCGCCCACTCAAACGGCCTGCGCGTTGCAGGCCGCAGCCTTGGACGCCATCCCGCAAGCTGGATGACGCACAACACGACAACGGCGAGGCCTAGCATCGAAAACATAATTTGCGATGGGATCATCAGCAGAAACTGCGCGGATACAAATATCATCAGGCAAACGACCCAGATATACCGCCAGTGTTCTCGCAGCCCCTCGCGCGCCAAAGCACCGCCCGAGCGGGCGACTTGCAATGCGTTGGACACCAGAATCGGGATCACGATGCAAGACACGACCAACTGCGGGTCGATCAATATCCCCATGCCCGAGATCATGATCAACGGCATCGCGAACCCCACCGCGCCCTTTACGAACCCGCCCAGACCTGTGACGAGGACCGCAAATATCAACAATTCGGGCGACAGTATTGATAGAAAATCGAACATCAAGCCTGTGTAACTTTGGCCCTACGGAATTGCACCCGAAATTCGCTTGCGACATTTTCGGTCTATTTGCGCATTTCTGGCGAACAAATATTGCGCCGCAAGTGCAAAGCAAATATGCTGCAACTGCAAAGACGGAGTCGCACACTATGCCCCATGATGGACAGGAAACCCCGATGACCAACAGCCCGCAGCTAACCAACCTGTTGGATTTGACCGCCGCAGCGCTTGCGCCTGTTCAAACTCTTCTGGCCCGCGCCAAAGACGCGGTGCGCACCCAAGTCACAGACGGGGACCGGATATCTGCCCGCCTGATCGAGGCAAACCAGACAGCAGCACACGGGCTGGCATGGCTTGCGACCTATGTGCAGTCTCTGGAACAGATGCAGGCATGGGCGCTGCGCATGTCGCAGGACGGCAAATTCGGCGACGTCGAACGGTTGATCCATCAAATCGCTTTTGGTGAATATCTGGCTCAGATCAACGGCGGCATTCAGATGAACCAGGGCGAAGTTGTGCGCCTGCAAGACATCGGCCTGCATGGCCCGCAGCCCGAACTGACATCGGCCGCTATTCAGACGCTGATCGGCACTGCCAACACGCAGGCCGCGCGCGCGCAACTGGTCGAGTTGATGCAAGAACGCTCGGCAGATGTGACCGTCGGCGCAACCGGACTGGATGACGAACTGGACATGATCCGCGACCAGTTCCGCCGCTTTGCCGTGGAAAAGGTCGAGCCCTTCGCCCATGACTGGCACCTCAAGGACGAGCTGATCCCGATGGAAATCATCAAGGAACTCGCCGAAATGGGGGTCTTTGGCCTGACCATCCCCGAGGAATACGGCGGCCTTGGCCTGTCGAAATCATCAATGTGTGTCGTGTCCGAAGAATTGTCGCGCGGCTACATCGGGGTCGGCTCACTTGGGACGCGGTCCGAAATCGCGGCCGAATTGATCTTGTGTGGTGGCACCGAAGAGCAAAAGCAAAAGTGGCTGCCGCAACTGGCATCAGGCGAGACGTTGCCAACGGCCGTATTCACCGAACCCAACACAGGTTCCGACCTCGGGTCGTTGCGCACCCGCGCTGTGAAAACCGGCGATGACTGGACCGTGACGGGCAACAAAACGTGGATCACCCACGCCGCCCGCACCCATGTCATGACCCTGCTGGCGCGCACAGATCCCGACACGACCGATTATCGCGGACTGTCGATGTTCTTGGCCGAAAAGACGCCGGGCACCGATGAAAACCCGTTCCCGACCGACGGGATGACAGGCGGCGAGATCGAGGTGTTGGGCTACCGCGGCATGAAAGAATACGAACTGGGCTTTGACGGGTTCAAAGTCAGCGATGAAAACCTGCTGGGCGGCGAAACCGGCAAAGGGTTCAAGCAGCTGATGCAAACGTTTGAATCAGCCCGCATACAAACCGCCGCCCGTGCGATTGGCGTCGCCCAATCTGCACTGGATGTCGGGATGCAATACGCCCAAGACCGCAAACAGTTTGGCAAATCCCTGATCGATTTCCCGCGTGTGTCAGGCAAGCTGGCGATGATGGCGGTCGAAATCATGATCGCGCGACAATTGACCTATTTCAGCGCTCACGAAAAAGACAACGATCGCCGCTGCGACCTTGAGGCGGGCATGGCCAAACTGCTCGGGGCCCGCGTCGCATGGGCCTGCGCCGACAACGCGCTGCAAATCCACGGCGGCAACGGTTTTGCGCTGGAATACAAGGTCAGCCGGATCCTATGCGACGCCCGCATACTGAACATCTTTGAGGGCGCCGCCGAAATCCAGGCCCAAGTGATCGCGCGACGCCTTCTCGACTAAGGCCGCGCACCGGACTAGACTGGCACAATGTTACGCTATTTACCCTTGGTGCTCATCATGATCGCTGGTTGTGCAAAAGACGAAACCCTAGCCGCCTTTGCCCGCGGTCAAGGGCCGTTTACGCTGACCTCAATCGATAGCCAGCCTGTAGGCTACACTGCCACGATCGACATCACACAGGCAGGACGGATCAGCGGTCAAGCGCCTTGCAACCGCTACTTTGCTGCACAAACAGCGCCCTACCCGTGGTTCGAAATCGGCCCGATCGGGGCCACGCAGATGGCCTGCCCCGATCTGGATGCCGAACAGGTTTTCTTTGACACATTGTCGTCAATGACACTGGCCGAGGTTGGTGGCGGGGTTTTGATCCTGTCCAACGACGACGGATCGCGTATGATTTTTCAGATGCCTTGACGACCAATTGCGTCGATCAAACGCTGGCGGGCCGCGGGTATCGGGCGGTCACCCAATCCGGCAATCAAACGGTTTTCGATGAAATATCCGGTGGTGCCCAATGCCGTGACGATTTGCGCATTGTCCGCCTCGCCCTTGCCCGCCAGAACGGGCGGGAGCGCAAGCAATCTGTCCGCCCATTCGCCCGCCGCCTCGCGACTGACCGCGCGGCCGGTCTTTGGGGATACAAAGGCGAGATCCTCGTTCACGCCGCGCACGGCACAGGCCGACAGATCCATGCCAAAGCCCAATTCCTCTAGCATGGCTTGTTCCCATCTCAGATAGGCCAGCGGCCATACCTCGGATTGACCGAGCAAATCCAAGAGCTGCACCGTGCGTTCATATAGCGGTGCATGTGGCTCACGTTCGGGCAATACACGGGTCAGCAATGCGCAAACCGCATTCAGTCCCGCCAACGCCAAACGGTCCCCCATCGATTGGGCTGCACGGCTTCGGACCGGCTCGACTACAAAACTACCCATGTGGTCGTTCAACCGTGCCTTCCACGTCAGGCACACCTGCGACCCCGGTTGTAGAACCGGCGTAAGCTTGCGGCTTGCCCCGCCCCGCACCACCCCGACGTGACGCCCGCGCACGGGCGTGAACGCCTCGACAATAACCGAGGTTTCGCCAAAGGGGCGACTGGCCAGTATGGCCGCATCGTCAGTCCAAGAAATCATTTTGCAAGCTGACGCCGAAATTCAAACGAGCGCAAGGTTTGATAGGACGGGAGCCTCCGGCGACAGTTTTTTGCCCAAGATGACGCGGAAGCGGTATCCCCCTCCATCTTGATCGAAAAACTCATTCTAAACCCGGCTCGTCTAACAAGTGGCGGCCTTGTTTGTCTTCGACCTCAACCACCCAAAGATCGCGATCAAAGGTGCGCTGTTTTGCAATTGATGCGTCAACTACGCCTTCTGCACCTTCTGTCAGGACCATCCAGCATCTTTCGCCGCTGATCAGGTCGAAACTGCGCTGATAACAGCAGGCCATCCCGTCCAATGTGTTAAGTTTTATCAAAACCGCACCGGCGGTATCGTCGCCTCGCTGCACGACAAAGGCTGGAATTTCGTAGATACGCAGCCGCGCGATATAGGCGCTAACCCAAATCTCGGCGGTTAGCTTCATGCGTTGCCGTCTTTGAAATCGAGCCCCATCTCGCTGTAGCGTTCTTTTTCTTCCAGCCAATTCGGGCGGACCTTGACCTGTAGGAACAAGTGAACACGGCGATCCAGAAACTCTTCTAGTTCGGTGCGCGAGGCGGTGCTGACGGCTTTGATCGTTTCACCTTTGTTGCCCAGAACGATGCCTTTGTGCCCGTCGCGCATGACATAGATGATCTGGTCGATTTTGGCTGAGCCGTCCTTGCGGTCTTCCCAGTTTTCGGTCTCGACCGTCAATTGGTAAGGCAGCTCTTGGTGCAAACGCAGGGTCAGTTTTTCGCGGGTCATTTCTGCGGCGATCATGCGCAATGGCAGGTCCGCGATTTGATCCTCAGGATACAACCACGGGCCATCGGGCACCTGATGGCCCAGCCAGCCGCGCAGGGCATCGCAACCATGGCCTTTTTCCGCAGAAATCATGAACGTTTGCACAAACGGATAGGCGTCGTTCATCTCGTCTGTGAGGGCCAACAGGCGTTCGGATTTGACTTTGTCGATCTTGTTGATCGCCAGCGCCACGGGCGCGTTGCCTGCGTGTTCGTGCAACCGTTCAATGATCGCTTTGACGCCTTCGGACATGCCACGGTGCGCCTCGATCATCAGAACGACGACATCCGCATCAGCGGCCCCGCCCCAAGCGGCCTTGACCATTGCGCGATCCAGACGACGGCGGGGTTTGAACAGGCCGGGTGTGTCGATGAACACCAGTTGCGATTGATGTTCCATAGCGACACCGCGAATGCGGGCACGGGTTGTCTGCACCTTGTGGGTCACGATGCTGACCTTGGCGCCGACCATCCGGTTCAGCAGCGTCGATTTGCCGGCATTGGGTTCGCCAATCAGCGCGACAAAGCCTGCTTTGGTCTGAGGTGCATCGGTCATTGGCTTTCTACTTTCTTTAGCAGCGCGGTCGCGGCGGCCTGCTCGGCCTGCCGTTTTGATCCTGCTGTTGCATGATGCGAGGGGCCGGACGACAGCCGCGCCTCGATGGTAAAGACGGGTTGATGATCAGGGCCGGATCGGGACAGTTCGACATATTTTGGCGGCTGTTCGCCACGCGCCTGCGCCCATTCTTGTAGGGCTGTTTTAGCATCACGGGCGTCATCGGCGACATTGGTTATCCGGTCGCCCCAAAGGCGCAGGATCATATTGCGGGCGGGTTCAAAACCACCATCGCGGAACACGGCAGCTATAACCGCTTCCATTGCGTCGGCCAGCAGCGCCTCCTTGCGGCGCCCACCTGATTTCATCTCTGAACGACCCAGTTTCAGAACTGCGCCCAGATCAATCTGACGGGCGACTTCAGCACAGGTTTCGCGGCGGACCAGCGCGTTATAGCGTGGCGCAAGCAACCCTTCGGCCGCTTTGGGATCCGCGTCCAATAACGCCTCGGCCATAACCAGCCCCAAAACGCGGTCGCCCAGAAATTCGAGCCGTTGATTGTCGTCGCGGTTGGGCGTCATCATTGACGAATGGGTGACCGAGCGCACAAGAAGGACGGGGTTGGCAAACGTGTGCCCCAAGCGGCCTTCAAAGGCCTGCAGATCGTTGGAAATCTTCACTCGATCGCCTTAAAGAAGCGGTCGGATCGCCATGTCCAGAACGCCAGAATAAACCGGCCCGCTGACGAAAATACGACGCGGTCGGCGCGGCCAACGATGTCTTCGCGGCGGACGAAGCCGACACCGCGCGCAGTTTGCGCCACGCGGCTGTCGGTAGAATTGTCACGGTTGTCACCCATAAAAAAGAAATGCCCCTCGGGCACGGTAAACACGCCGGTGTTGTCCAGTCCGGTGGAGCCGATGTTCAATGTCGAATAGGTCACACCGTTGGGCAGTGTCTCGATCCGGCGTTCCTTGATGCAATCGGCACCTTCGCCCACGGCACCCATACACCGTGTCGGGCTACGCTGGGGGCCTTGCAGGCCAAATGGCTCGACAAATTTACCACCATCGGTCACCGCGACGGGTTCATCGTTGATGATCAAATTGCCGTTTTTCATCTGGATGCGATCACCCGGCTTGCCGATCAGGCGTTTGATAAATTCGCGCCCATCAACGGGATGGGCAAAAACCACAACGTCGCCCACCTCGGGGTCGGATCCAAACAGCCGCTCGTCAGCGCCTTTGAACACGCCGCAGAAATCTTCGGCCTTGATGCCGGCAAAGGGGATCGACGGGCAGGACGCGTAGGAATAGCCATAGACCATTTTGTTAACGAACAGGAAATCACCGACAAGCAACGTGTCTTTCATCGATGCCGACGGGATCCAGAACGGCTGGAAAAATATCGTGCGGAACACACCTGCAATAAGCAGGGCGTAAACGACAGTCTTGACCGTTTCCTTGATGCTGGCAATTGCGCCGCCATTTTCCATCTGTTCGTCCTTATTGAATACCACGGGGTAAATGCGCCTGTGGCCCTTGTCTGTCAACCGTCGTGATTGTCAGGCAAGGCTTCTATGATCACAAATGCCTGCGCCCACGGATGGTCATCGGTCAATGTGACGTGGATCACCGCACGGTGGCCTGCTGGCGTCATTGCATCCAACCGGTTCTTGGCCCAACCGGTGACCTGCATGGTGGGCTGTCCGCTACGCATGTTGCTGACGGCCATGTCCTTCCATGATATCCCCATCGCAAGGCCGGTGCCTAATGCTTTGGAACAGGCTTCCTTGGCAGCCCAACGTTTGGCGTAAGTGCCTGCCGTATCCTTGCGTCGTTCGGACTTGGCCTGTTCGACGGGGGTGAAAACGCGGTTCCTGAACCTGTCGCCGAACCTGTCCAGCGTGCCTTGGATGCGATCAATATTCGCCAGATCCGTGCCAATACCCAAGATCATTCGCCGATACCCTTGTAGCTGGTTTTCATGACGCCGCTGGACTGGTTCAGCGTCACCACCAACACCTGTTTGACAAACGCATCATCCACGAGGATCGACACTGGCACGGCAAACACCAACCCGACAGCTGCGTCATACCCCGCCTGCAATTTGTCAAAATCCAAACCGGCAAACCCGATTTGCGCACTGGCGCCCACGACGCGGCACTGGCGCTCGCCGGTTTCGCCGTAAGGCGGGGACAGAACCAACAGATAGGCGGCTCCCGCGGCAGGCTCAATCGTATCGATAGCTGCAATCCGGACCTTGCCATTGGCATAGACGCGGGTGTTGTCTTCCCATGGCTCTACGATTGCCTGTGCCGAGGCCTGCCAGTCGCAAGGGTTCGCGGATTGGGCGGCCAGAGGACCGGCCATGACCGCCAATATCGCAGCGCATTTCATCATGTCAGCTTGGCCGTCAATATTTTGAACCCCGCATAGCCGAACATCACAGCAAACGTCGCTTCGAACCACCTGCGGGCGCGGGCGTAGGCGCGTGCGAAACCGGGCGTGGAAAACAGCAACGCATAGCCAAAGAACACCAGCACCGAAACCACGGACAGGGCCAAGAACACCTCGAACACATAGGACAGGTCAGACCCTGCTGGCACGACAATGGCAAAAATTGCGCCCCACGCAAAGATGGCCTTGGGGTTGGTCAGGTGGATCAATAACCCCCTAGTATATAGTGCCGACAGCGAACGGCGCGCGGCGGCGTCCGGCACGAGGGGCTTATTGGCGATGGCCGACCTTGCGGCCTTGAACGCGAGAAACAACAGATAGGCGGCCCCGACATAGCGCATGGCCTCGACCAGCCACACATTGGCCAGCATCACGGCACTTAGACCCAATGCGGCGGCCAAACCCCAGATCGCCGATCCGGTTTGGATACCCGCCGCCATAACCACGCCAGCCGCGCGCCCACCCGTCATTGCCGCCCCCGCAATCGCCAATGTCGCGGGTCCGGGCGATCCACCTGCGACCGCCCATGCAATCAGCAAAAAGACGAACTCGGGCGTGGTCACTTGCGTGCCTCATCCATGCAGCGGCGCATGTCCTCGATTGCGGGGCCTAGGCCGCGGAAAATCGCCTCGCCTATAATGAAATGTCCGATGTTCAGCTCGGCCACCTGTGGCAATGCCGCGATGGGGCCCACGCTGTCATACGTCAGGCCGTGACCCACGTGGACCTCTAACCCCAGACCGTCGGCATAGGCGGCCATTTCGGTGATCTTGGTCAATTCGGCATCGCGATCATCCCAACGGCCCTCGGCCCAAGCATCCGCATAGGCGCCCGCGTGCAGTTCAATCACAGGGGCGCCGATACGGTGGCTCGCATCCACTTGGGCGCGGTCAGCTGCGATAAACATCGACACCCGTGATCCGGCATCGCGCAAGGGCGCGATATACGCGGCCAAGGCGTTGTCATTCGCAGCCACGTCAAGGCCACCCTCGGTCGTGCGTTCCTCGCGCTTTTCCGGCACCAGACACACCGCATGCGGTCTATGGCGCAGGGCAATCGCGTGCATTTCTTCGGTCGCGGCCATCTCGAAATTCAGCGGGACCGACAAGGCAGCCATCAACCCGTCAATGTCGGCATCAACGATATGGCGGCGGTCTTCTCGCAAGTGGGCGGTAATACCATCGGCGCCAGCCGCCTCGGCCATCAAGGCCGCACGGACCGGATCGGGATTGTCGCCGCCACGCGCGTTACGAACAGTGGCAACATGGTCAATATTCACCCCAAGGCGCAATTTCCGTACAGTCATCTGAATTTCCTTTGAACAGGCGGCACTGATGCGATGCTAGCGCGACTAAGGGGCCCCGTCACCCGCCTGTGACGTATTTTTGCGCAGCTGATCCAGTTTCGCGCGCAACAGTTTGCGGCGGCGGTTCTGATGGGCGCGGATCAACGGTAGAGCAATCGAATAACAGACTGTCGCCGCAATGATCCCCGGCAGGATCGACCCTATCATATAGGGATAGAACACTTCATCATAGAAACCGTGCAGCCCGTGCCAGTCGGCACGCTCGGATGTGAACGCGGCTTTGATATTGTGTGAAATGTCCCCGAACGAGTCACGGAAACGGCACCCGATCCCGCAAAACCCATCTGGCATTTCACCTCGACCAATCCCGAATGTCGCTGCGTTGAACGGCAAACCCAACATCCAATGGCCAGTGCCCAATGACGCAACAGCGATAGGGATATACGTTAGCGGATTGCCAAAAAACGTGGCCATCAACGACGCCAGCATATTGCCGCGCATCAGCTTGGCGATCAACGCGGCCACAACAAAGTGTAGCCCGTAGAACGGGGTAAAGCTGGTGAACACCCCTGCCCAGATTCCGCGCGATATGCGTTCAGGCGTGTCAGGCAACCGGCGCACGCGGTGTTTGACGTATTCAAAGGCCCGCGCCCATCCGCCTTTTGGATACACCCAACCGAACAGCAACTGCCCGATCGACCGTCTGTCCCTGCGTTTGAATACCAAGTGACCAGCGCCTCTTATTGGTTGTTATTGGGCATTCCGGCCAGTCCCGGATCCCGGTAGCGCGTCAAAGACGAGACATTGTTCTCGGCCTCTAACGCTGTTTTCACCTGATGCAAATGCACAGCGTCGCGCAAGTCGATATCAATCAACAAACGGTAATAGTCAGGCTTGCGATCAATGAACCGCAAGTCCGAGATATTGGCGTTTTGCTCGCCGATCAAGGTGCAGATACGCCCTAAAACGCCAGCATCGTTGGAAATGGTTAAATCAACAGTAACAGTATGCACAGCCTTGTGGACGCCATCCTGCCAATGCAAGTCGATCCAGCGTTCGGGGTGATCTTCGAAATCGGCCAGTGCTTCGCAGTCGATAGCGTGAATGACGACACCGCTGCCGCGATAGGTGATACCGATAATCCGCTCGCCGGGAACCGGTTGGCAGCAACGGGCGCGATGCTG
>CAXIAS010000026.1:0-29131 GCA_964022195.1 uncultured Roseobacteraceae bacterium | reverse complement strand
ATCCGCGAAATAGGTTTTCATAAATCGGTCATGATCGCCCCAGACCGTGCGCATCTGACCTGGCCAGCTGTCTTTGATACACAAGACGCCCTCGGCGGCGATGTCGTGGATTTCATCGCCTGACGTGGGCTCTAGCACCACAGGTTGAACGCCGAAGAACGGCAACGTGCACGATCCGGGCTTGGTCGCGGTAGCCCCCGGCAGCGGCGTCATCAGGTGACCACCGGTTTCGGTCTGCCACCAAGTATCGACAATCGGGCAGCGGCCACCGCCGACCACATCATTATACCAGTTCCACGCTTCGGGGTTGATCGGTTCACCAACAGTGCCCAGAATTCGCAGGTTCGACAGGTCATGCTTTTCAACATAGCTATTGCCCTGCCCCATCAATGCGCGGATGGCTGTGGGGGCTGTGTAAAATTGGTTAACCTTGTGTTTGGCGCATACCTCCCAAAACCGGCCAGCGTCGGGAAATGTCGGCACGCCTTCGAACATCAAGCTGGTCGCGCCGTTGGCCAGAGGCCCATAAACGATATAGCTGTGACCCGTCACCCAGCCCACATCCGCCGTGCACCAATAGACGTCGCCATCTTTGTAATCAAAAGTGTATTGGTGGGTCATCGACGCATAAACCAAATACCCGCCGGTCGAGTGCACGACACCCTTGGGCATGCCTGTCGAACCCGACGTGTATAGGATGAAAAGCGGATCTTCTGCGTTCATCTCTTCGGGCGGGCAGTCAGTTGATACGTTTGCTTCGGCCTCGTGCAGCCAAACGTCGCGGCCCGCGGTCATGGGCACATCGCCACCGGTGCGCCGAACAACAAGCATTTTGGAATCGCAAGTGACCTTTTCAAAGGCAGTATCGGCATTGGTCTTTAGCGGGGTATTTCGCCCCCCGCGCGGGGCTTCGTCCGCGGTAATTACGACCTTGGCCTCGGACCCGTTCACGCGCGCGGCCAACGCATCTGCCGAGAATCCTGCAAATACGATCGAGTGGATTGCCCCGATACGGGCCGATGCAAGCATCGCATAGGCCGCTTCAGGAATCATGGGCATATAGATGACGACACGGTCCCCTTTGCCTACCCCCATGTCCTTTAGGACGTTGGCGAATTTACAGACACTTGCATGAAGATCTTTGTAGGTGATGTGCAACGCGTCATCCGCAGGATTATCGGGTTCCCAGATGATGGCCGTTTGGTCGCCCCGCTCTGCCAGATGGCGGTCAATGCAATTGGCGGCGACGTTCAGCGTGCCGTCTTCGTACCATTTGATTTCAACGTCGCCAAAATCGAAACGTGTGTTCTTGACCTTGGTATATGGTTTGATCCAATCGATCCGCTTGCCATGCTCGCCCCAGAATGCATCGGGATCCGCGACAGACGCTGCATACATCTTGTCGTAAGCGGGCTGGTCAACATGCGCAGCCGCGGCGGTTGCAGCAGAAGGTGGATAAACTGGATCAGTCTGTGACATTGCGTCCCTCATTTTGGTCGAAACAGCGCAATCATGCGCAAAAGGTTTTGACCATCATGAGGCTGTTTTAAAAAATATCCAATAGAACCGGCGACGGTTTTAGGACAGCTTTGTAAATTTTTCGACACAACAAAGGTTGTTCACCATTATTAACGAATGATTAACACCATCAAGCGACACTCGGGCAATGCGCACGGGACCCGTATACGCCATGACCGCATTGTTGATCTGGTTTAGCTGCCACACGTCGGCGGTTGCTGGCGCGTGGCCGCGTGAAGAAGGCCAGTTCTTTATCTCTGCTGGGGGCAACTTTCTGTTGTCTGATGGCGCAAGGTTACCGGTACACTACGACCCAACACTTTATGTGGAATATGGTTGGGACGGGCACATTACGCTGGGCGCTGATGTGCACACTGCCGACGTTGGCCGAATTATTGCGGGCTTTGTCTTTGTGAACGTACCAATCGGGGACCCGGATGCAGACAATAAATTTGCGGCGCAATTGGGGCTGGGCACACGACTGCAAATGGGACAACCCACGGAATACCAAATCCGCGCGGGGGCTTCGTGGGGGCGTGGCCTCACCAATGGATGGCTAGCAGCAGATGCCTACACAACGATCGGCACCCGCGATCGCACACTGCGCCCAAAGCTGGATCTCACTTGGGGGCATCACTGGTCAGAAAGCTGGACGACCAGCCTGCAACTACAATCCGGCCAAGGCAGCTCTGGCGACTACTACGTCAAGATCGTGCCCTCGGTCATTTACAGCCTGCGGCCAGATATCCAAATACAAGTCGGCGCGGTTCAGGCACTGACCGGCGACAAGGGCGCTGGTCTAAAAGTCGAGACGTGGTTTCGGTTCTAAAGGGCCGCAATTGCGATACCCAGAGCCAGCACAAGACAAAGCGGTCCGTAATAGCGTTGATCAAACGTTGCAAAGGGTTCTTGAGGTGTCATTTTGCGCCAGAGTGGCACGTAACTCGCGACGCCTCGACCCGCGAATACAACCACAGCAACCCACAGAACCAAATCAGCCAACCCGTTACCGCGCCCCAGCAACCCTCCGATAATCACCAGCATTCCAGCGGCAACCAGGGCACAGGGAATTGGGCCCGGCATGCGTGTAATGTTGCGACCACCGATCACGGCCTTTACCAGATCGGCTTCCTTTCGCAACGGCACCCAAACCCCAAAACCCCACAAACTGTGAAGAATGGCCAGCGCGCCCAGAACGGCGATCAGGATGGTGACAAGATTCGACATGGCGCCCAACATAAACCATGCAAGGCGCCCTGTCTGTTTCGATTGTCCGGCAATCCTAGAGCGGGTTGTCCATGCGAACCGTATATCGAACCGTGCCTTTGACCGGCTCAGGCCAATGGAAGTCAACCTGCCGACCGCTGCTCCCTTGGGCGGTGCTGGTTCCACAGGCAAGATAGCGATTGGCATTGCCGGCGGTCTTTAGCGTGCCATCCGGCACCACTGCATCAACAAAACGGGCTCGCGCCTCGAACGGAAGGTGAGGTGCGGTATCCGCCGTCCATGTGCTCGCAGCTGTGTTTTCGGTATGGGTTAAATACGCAGGGTTATGCACTTCGTCTTGCACCCCGTGGAAGGTGTTGCCGACAAACGATACAGCGCGCATCCGGTTGTAATTCAGATCGGCAAATGTCGTGTCGACCTTTTCAACGCGGTTGATAAAACCGTTTGCCGTGCGGAATACATTGCTGATTACTGACAACCCGTGAATAAAGTGTCCCGGACCATAAGGTTTCACCACAATAAACTTGAACCAATCCCCGACATCTTTGGCGAAAAAGACATTGCCGGTGATTGTCATACCCCCAAATGAAAATTGACTGCCCAGCGCCGGTTCTTGCGAATGCTCGTTGGTCCATTCGATAAAGTTGTTGTCGATATAGTTGCCGGTCACGATTGTCGCTGGGTTCGGGCTGGTAAAGATGATCCCGCCCTTGCGCACACCTTCGGTCGCCGTGTCGCCATGGAACCAATGGTTCCCAGAAATGATAGACGTCAGACCGGCAATCACGCAGAAATGCTTGAACTTCATGACCCGATTGTCCCGCAATTTCAGGTCATTCGCGTTCGAGTTAAAAGCAATGGAAATGCGGTCCTGCACATTCAGCGATGTCTCATTGGACAAGAATTGCGTTCTATCGATCATTAAACCTTGGCAACCACGCGCATGGGACGTGATGCCCCTGTTCTTGGGCTTGGTGATATAGCTGTCGCGGATCTGGAAATTGACGCCATCAGGTGGCAACAAGATTCCACTGCTCTTACCGTTACACTGCAGCTCAATGTCATCGAGAATGAATTTGCCTAAGGAATCGTAGCCAGAGAAATCCAACGCGTATTTGAATCGAGTGAACGTAAAGGTTTGTGTTCCGGCTGCATCAAAGAGCGGTTGGCTAAGCGTCACACGCTGCTGACCCACGCTTACATCCGAAACATAGACCTCACGGCCTACGCCTGTGCCAGTTACCAAGGATCCAACTTGGACATTGGCGATATTGACAACGTTGCTCAGGCGCGTGGGGTTCGATGTGGAATACGTGCCTTGGGATGTGACGGTGTCCGTGTCCCAGCCAGTTGTGCCTGTCGCCTCGAACTGGCCATTTCGAATAACCCGGCGGGTCGCAAAAACCGTTCGGGTCGGATCGCATGACTGCATATCCATTGGCTCGCTTAATCCGATCCGACGGCCGCAAAGGTCCAGCGATTCATGATCGGCGTAATTCAACAGCGCCTGAAATGCTTTTTTGAAAGCGAGTGTCTCGTCCTCAAAAGCCGCCAAATAGCTGTCATAGTCATAGCATTTTTGTAGGATAAACCGTTTGACCGACGGTTGCGTTATCGTGCCCTCAAAACGGACCTTATTCTCCATCGTGACGTCTTGGCCCAAATAGTAGACACCGGCTGGGACTAGAACTTCACGCCCGTTGGCGGCAGCATCGGCCGCCTCAAATGCTAGGGAATCATCCGAAGTTCCGTCACCGAGGGCGCCGTAGTCGCGCACATCAACCATGGCCATCATGTCGCGCAGGAACACAGCTGTCGCGTCTTCGATTACGATGTCGTCGACCCGCACCAGACCGCCGGTCGGGCCGGTCAGATCAATACCAAAGTGACCATATGAGGCTCCAGCCCAAACCATATCGACGCCATTGCGATCACCTGATGCAACGATTGCGCTGACTTCGACAACTTCGCCGTAGGTAGTCAGTTGTGTGCTTTGCCCGACCTCGGTCACACCATTCAGATGCGCCCCACCAGGTGCTGCTGCATAACCGGCGATCCTGACAGCGGGTAGCGGACCGGCAACGGCCTTAATGCGAGCTGTAATTTTCAGATAGCAACCCGGCAGAACCGGCGTCTCGCCCATATAGCGCAGCTTGGCGACACTGTCGGTTTTTTGAATTTCGAGGCAACCGGCAAAGTCCTGATCTGCGGCTACAAACACGCCTGTGCCACTAACGGCATAGGTGTCTGACCCCGGCGTGCCATCGCCACTGGACCAAACGCCTAGGCCCGCTGAATACGGCAGCGGCATGAATACGATGCCGTCGGTTATCGCTTTGTTCATCAATTTACCCTTTCCGGAAATGCAATGCAGAAAGGTCAGCGACCACTGACCAATTCCGCAAAAACCTATCCTTCAAGAGTGAAACTCGCCCTGCCCCACCGTGACGGTGGGGCCCGCATCGCGGGTCAGACACCCAAATCGGGCGCCTGAAATAGATCGACACCGTCGATTTGCCATCCCGTCGGGATCTGGATCATCCTGTAAACTATGACATGTAGGCGCCCCATCGGGCCGCGCAACAGAACCTTTTGGTACAGCACTCCATCAATTTCGCGCTGTTCAAGAAACCGGACCTCGCGGTTATCCCACACCATTGGATACCCTTGGGCCACCATTGCACCGAAACGTTGCGGGTTGCCAAACAAGCGTTTGATCATAGGGCTCGCATAGCCAAAAGCCGTTGACACATCACGGTTTTTGAACGCCTCCAACTGCTGAGAAATGACGTCCTCAATGGTGTCTGTCGTTTGGGCCCCAGCCGATATCGGGAACAGCCAGATCACCAGTAGGGCCGCTAGAAACTGCTTCATCATCGCCTTTATCCAATCATTAACTGATCTAGATACGGCGCAGATTGCAGATTGGTTTCAAAACGACCCCGACGATGGGGACATCACAGATGCTAGCCCAGCTTTTCTTCGATCAACTTGATGGTCTCGTCCACACCGAAAAGCGCGATAAACCCGCCAAATCGGGGGCCCTGCGACGCGCCCAACAGCACCTCGTAAAGGGCGGAAAACCACGCGCGTAATGGCTCGAAGCCATGTTCTTTTCCGACAGCAAATACCATCGACTGCAGGTCCTCTGCATCTTGGCCGCCAGTCCACGACTTCAGTCGCTCGGCCAAATCCGCGATTGCCGCCCGCTCTTGATCCGTAGGCTCGCGGAACACCTTGGTGGGTTTAACAAAATCGTTGTAATAGCGCACTGCGAAACCGGCCGCTTGATCCATCTGCGGGTTCTTTTCCGCGGATGCGTCGGGCGCATAGCGCGCGATAAAGCCCCATAGTTTTTCTTTGTCTTCTGCGCCTGACACCGACGCCAGATTCAGCAACATTGAAAACGGCACAACCATATCCGACGCCGGCACATTATGTCCGTGAATATGGAAAACAGGGTTGTTCGCACGGCCCGCATCATCCTGATCGGCATAGGCACGCAACTGCTGATGGTATTCATCCATTGCCTTTGGAATAACGTCAAAATGCATCCGCTTGGCCGTCTTTGGCTTGAGATACATAAAGTATGAAAGGCTCTCGGTGCTGGCATAGGTCAGCCATTGGTCAATCGAGATACCATTGCCGGACGATTTTGAGATCTTCTGACCGTTTTCATCCAAGAACAGCTCATAACTAAAGTGTTCCGGCTTTTTGCCACCCAGAATCTCGCAAATACGATCGTATATCGCAGTGTTGGTCGCGTGTTCCTTGCCATACATCTCGAAGTCGACGTTCAGGGCGGCCCAGCGGGCGCCAAAATCCGGCTTCCACTGCAGTTTCACGTGACCACCTGTGACAGGCAACGTCCATTCGCGGCCGTCTTCATCATCAAACGTGACTGTATAATCTTCACGGTTAATCGACTTCATCGGAACGTATAATACGCGACCGGTCTCAGGATGGATTGGAAGGAATATAGAATAGGTTTCACGGCGCTCTTCACGCAAAGATTTCAACATCACTTTCATGATGTCGTCATACCGGTCAACCGCGCGCTTCAACACTTCGTCAAATTGGCCAGTCCGGTAAAATTCCCGCGCAGAATAGAAATCGTAATCGAACCCGAAGGTATCCAAAAACCTGCGCAGCATTGCGTTATTATGATGGCCAAAGCTTTCATGCGTTTCAAACGGGTCTGGCACATCTGTCAGCGGCTTGTGCATATGCTCGGCCAGCATGTCTTGCTGTGGCACGTTGCCGGGGATTTTGCGCATGCCATCCAAATCGTCTGAAAAACAGATCAACTTGGTCGGGATATCGCTGATCACCTCGAATGCACGACGGATCATTGTCGTGCGAAGAACCTCGCCAAAGGTGCCGATATGGGGCAGACCAGACGGGCCGTAGCCTGTCTCGAACAGCACATAGCCCTTCTTATTAGGGTCATTTTCATACCGTTTGAGCAAACGGCGGGCTTCTTCAAAGGGCCAAGCCTTGGAGCTCATCGCAGCGTCGCGCAAACCAGTCATGTCATCTCTCATCTTTTTTGGCACCAAAAACGGTGCAGTCAACGGCCACTCCCTATTGCGCCAAGGCGCGGGCGTCAATAAATCGAAAGAGATAGACAAAGGATAGTGTGATGTTTCCCGACGCCCCCGTTACTCCGCAAGATGCGCTCGCCGCTTTGATGATAGCTGTTTCAGCATCCGACGAAGACATCCGCACCGCGGAACTGCTCAAGATTACCGACGCGATTAACCACCTGCCAGTATTCGCAGGCTACGATCCCGAACGTCTGCCCCGTCTGTCACAGACTGTGTTCGATCTGTTTGAACAAGAAGACGGGCTAGAGGCCTTGTTTGGAATCATCCGCGATTCCCTTCCGCAGCAACTGTTTGAAACCGCATATGCGCTGTCTTGTGACGTTGCCGCTGCAGATGGCGCCATCGAAGGCGCCGAGGCACGAATGCTAGAAGAAATCCGGTACGAGTTGAACATTGACAGGCTGCACGCCGCCGCGATCGAGCGTGGCTCGCGCGCGCGCCACATGACACTAGATATCTAAAACCGCAAAAGGCGTTTCTGCGTCGTCCAGACCGTGGGCCTTTATTGTATCCAGCGCCTCAGCAACGCTTGCTGCAACGCTTTTGCCTTGGTGTTGAAGGTTATCGACCCGAACGGTTGTTCATCGCCCGCCAGTTTTCCGGCCGCCCGCGCTTCCAGATCAGCTGCAAAAATGGCAAAAGCGCAATCCCGTCCCGATCCATCCGTCAAATAGCCCGCCAGCGTCGTCACAAAATTCAGGGTTCCTGTTTTGGCAAGTACCACACCGGGCTGGTCGGACAATGCCCGCCCCTTTGCATCGACAAAATTATGTTTTTTCAATATCGGCACCAGCTGATCCCTGATCCCCTGCCCTGTAAGCAGCTTCGCCATATGGCGGGGCGACAGCCGGGTTGTGTCAGCCAACCCCGAGTGGTCGTAAAAACGCGGGCCCGAACCGGTGTATTGTTTCATCCAGCGGGTCATATAAAACGCCGACGTCCGCAACCGCGGGCGGCGACCTGATTGTTTCGCAGACGCAGCTAGTCCCGCGGCCTCGGCTGTGATGTTCGTTGAAAACCGCAACATTGACCGCATCAATTGCGTCAAAGGTAGCCCTGCAATGGTCGTCAACGTTTGCGCGGCGGGCAAATGGTTGATCTCGGTCGCGACAGGCAAGGCAACCCCATCTGATCGGGCAAATGTCGCGAACACTTCTGCGGCATATTTTGCCGGTTGGCGCACTGGCAACCACCGCGACCCCGAGCCGCCCAAAGCCCGCTTTGCGACCGTCCAATGATCAACCTTGTCTACTTCTTTGTAGTCATAGATGGGCAGGTCGCGGTCCACTACTCGCATACGCGCCACGCCCACCGCAGGGCGGTAATTCGCACTGCGCGCATCCATCGCGACATCATAGCTTGCGCCTTGTCGTTTCCATTCAAAATGAACCCGATTGAAATTCAGATTGAGACCACTGATCGATGGGTTATACCCCAGATGGTCCAGCTGGCTTTCGTCGATTTCATCCAAATTGGGCAAAGCTTCGTCGTAGACTAGGAACCTGCCCTTGACCTCGATTAGTCCGGTATCTGCCATTTGCTGCGATAATCGCGCCAGATCATCTGTTAGCAAGTTGGGATCGCCGCCACCCGCAAGAATTAAATCACCGTAAAGAACGCCATCGGAAATGGGTCCGGTAGCCAGCAACCGCGTTTGAAACTGATGGTCCGGCCCCAACGCGTCTAACGCATATAGCGCCGTTACAACCTTGGTTACGCTTGCAGGTGGCACGGCAACATCCGGCAAATGTTGATCAAGGATCTCGCCAGTTGTGGCGTCGGCCAACACCACACCAACCCCACCCGAAATACCAGCGTTGGCGATCAGGTTGGCCAGCGATGGTCGCGCCTTTGGACGGGTACGATCGGTGATCAATGGTCGCGCACTCGGGCGCACAGAAACCTGCGGTGCATTGGCCCAAACAGCAGACGCCGCCGAAGCACCAAGCGCGCTCACAAATCCGCGTCGTGTTAGTTTGCTCACCATTTTTGGTCTACCCACCCCCCGCCTGCGCGGATTGCCGTGGACGAGTTGTCGTTCAACGGCATGTTTACAAAGCACCACGCGGGCGTTTGCTGCCGCGCGAGAACATGGCTGGCCCGCGCCGGCAATTTGGCATCACGAAACACACGTGCCGCCATTGATGTGCGCGCAGAAATGCGTTCGTTTGGACGTGCCAATATCCCGACAGGCACAGTTTCCAATATCCAACGCCAGTCCTGCCATAGATGGAACTGCGACAGATTATCCGCCCCCATCAACCAGACAAAACGGACATCGGGATAAGCACCTATTAGCGTAGCAATCGTGTCAGCCGTGTATCGTGTCCCAAGTCGCGCCTCGATATCTGTCACACAAACCCTCGGGTGTTGCATGACATTCCGCGCGCGCGCCATTCGCTTGTCCAACGGCTGTGGCCCGCTGTCCTTTAGCGGATTACCGGGGCTGACCAGCCACCAAACGCGGTCCAGACCGAAACGCTTGATTGCGGCCTTGGTTACGGCCACATGGCCCGCATGCGCCGGATCAAATGACCCGCCCAGCAGGCCAACAACCTGACCGCGTGCAGCGATGGGATAGCCCAGCTTCACCCGCGATCCAACTCGGCTGATTGTGCCCACAGATTGATCTGTTCCTCATCTGCATAGCCGTCGATTGCAGCCAGTTCCTCGGTTGTGAACTCCAGATTGTTGATCGCGCCTGCGCAGTCCACGATTTGCGATGGTTTCGAGGCCCCAATCAGCGCGGATGTGATCCCGCCGCCCCGCAACACCCAAGATATCGCCATCTGTGCAAGCGTCTGCCCACGCGCCTCAGCGATTTCGTTCAATTTGCGGATGTTTGCGACGGCCTCTTCGCTTAACATTGAAGGAAACAAGGATTTGCCCTGCGCGGCGCGACTACCTGCGGGGATCCCACCGAGGTATTTTTTGGTCAGCATTCCTTGCGCCAAAGGGGTAAAGGCGATTGACCCGATGCCCATCTCTTTCAACGCGTCCTTTAGCCCGTCACGTTCCACCCATCGGTTTAGCATATTGTAGGACGGCTGGTGGATCACGCAAGGTGTCCCTAGTTCATTCAAAATCGCGACAGCTTCACGGGTCCGCTCGGCATTATATGACGAAATGCCAGCATAGAGGGCGCGACCCGACCGGACGATGTGGTCGAGTGCGCCCATCGTTTCCTCTAGCGGGGTATCAGGGTCGAACCTGTGCGAATAGAAAATATCAACATAGTCCAGACCCATCCGCCTTAACGATTGGTCACACGAGGCGATCATGTATTTGCGGCTGCCCCATTCGCCATAGGGTCCTGGCCACATATCATATCCTGCCTTGGAACTGATGATCAGCTCGTCGCGGTAAGGCATCAGATCTTCTTTTAGGATCGACCCAAATGCATGTTCGGCAGCACCCGGCGGTGGGCCATAGTTATTCGCCAAGTCGAAGTGCGTTATGCCCAGATCAAATGCTGTCCGACACATCTCACGCTTAACCCCATGCGGTATGTCATGGCCGAAATTGTGCCACAGCCCCAGTGATATAGCAGGCAGTTTCAAACCGGAATTGCCCAAGCGTCGGTAAGGCATGTTTTCGTAACGGTTTTCAGCAGCTTGATAAGGCATTGAATCCCCCAGATTGTTGTCCCCAACGAACCACCCAACCCGACAAGTGTCAAACGACTGATTGCCCCGCCCTGCCTGCATCGCTATTGAAGGGCAAATTCGAAATTTCGCAAAGCGAGGCTCTGATGGCTGCAAATCAATTCGTCTACTTCATGGATGGCGTGTCCAAACAATACCCAGGCGGTAAAAAGGTGTTTGAAAACATTCGCCTGAATTTCCTGCCTGGTGTAAAAATCGGGGTGGTCGGTGTGAACGGCACCGGTAAATCTACCCTGATGCGGATCATGGCTGGTCAGGACAAGGATTTCGCAGGCGAGGCATGGGCCGCAGAAGGCGCAAAGGTCGGCTACCTGCCACAGGAACCCGAACTCGACGCCGGCCTGACTGTGCGCGAAAATGTTATGCTCGGTGTCGCGGATAAAAAGGCAATCCTTGATCGCTATAACGAAGTTGCGATGAACTATTCCGAGGAAACCGCCGACGAGATGGCGCAGCTTCAGGATCAGATCGACGCCGCCAACTTGTGGGATCTCGATGCGCAAATCGACGTCAGCATGGAAGCGCTGCGCTGCCCCGCCGACGACGCTGATGTAACCACGCTTTCGGGCGGTGAAAAACGCCGCGTAGCTTTGTGCAAACTACTGCTCGAAGCGCCGGACATGCTGCTGCTCGACGAGCCGACCAACCACCTTGACGCTGAAACAATCGCTTGGTTGCAGCAGCACCTGATTGATTACAAAGGCACAATCTTGATCGTAACCCACGATCGCTACTTCTTGGATGCGATCACTGGGTGGATTTTGGAACTGGATCGTGGCTCGGGTATCCCGCACGAAGGTAACTATTCAAGCTGGCTTGAGGCCAAAGCGAAACGCCTTGAGCGCGAGGCAAAGGACGACAAATCCAAGCAACGCACGCTGGAACGCGAATTGGAATGGATGCGCCAAGGTGCCAAGGCCCGTCAGGCCAAATCCAAGGCCCGGATCAGCGCCTATAACGACCTCGCAAACCAATCCGAAAAAGAGAAAATGGGCCGTGCCCAAATCATCATTCCCAACGGCCCGCGCCTAGGGTCCAAAGTGATCGAGGTGAACGGCCTGAAAAAGGCGATGGGCGACAAATTGCTGGTCGAGGACCTATCGTTTGATTTGCCGCCGGGTGGTATCGTTGGCGTTATCGGCCCCAACGGCGCGGGTAAGTCCACGCTATTCGGGATGCTAACTGGCCAGATCGAACCTGATGATGGCACGGTTGAATTCGGCGACACAGTGCAACTGTCTTACGTCGACCAATCCCGCGATGCCTTGTCCGAAGACACCACCGTATGGGAGGAAATCACAGGCGGAGCTGAGATCATCGAACTAGGCGATGCGTCGATGAATTCTCGCGCCTATTGCTCGGCCTTCAACTTTAAAGGCGGCGATCAGCAGAAAAAAGTCAGCCTGCTATCAGGTGGTGAACGCAACCGTGTTCACATGGCCAAACTTTTGAAATCCGGTGGCAACGTATTGTTGCTCGACGAACCGACCAACGATTTGGACGTCGAAACTCTGCGTGCGCTCGAAGATGCTCTGACGTCCTTTGCCGGTTGCGCTGTGGTCATTTCGCACGATCGCTTCTTCCTTGACCGGATTTGCACTCACATGCTCGCATTTGAAGGCGACGCGCATGTGGAGTGGTTCCAAGGAAACTTCGAGGACTACGAAGAAGATAAAAAGCGCCGCCTAGGGGCGGACGCGCTGGAGCCTAAGCGGATGAAACATAAGAAGTTTTCTCGCTGATCCATCAATAATACATCAGGGCGGCCGATCGCGCCGCCCTGAAAAATGTTACGGGTACATCCAAATTTCCCCCTAACAAATGACGCCTCGTTCGTCACAATCTGCATATGAAACGTAGAACATTTACTTTGGGGTTCGGGGCCTTGTTCGCGGTTCCTGCCTTGCCGTCCACCGCCCTCGGGCCGTTGCCCATAGCCAACCTCACGCAGCACTTGTCACGCGCAAAGCTATTGGCGCGCTGTCACGGTAGTGCATCGCCCGCCATGCTGGGTCGTTTAATGAAATTAGACACCGACACGGCAGCGCACCTCTTTGATCTGTTGCAGGAACGGGGCATCGTTGCCCGAGGTGTCGACGGCATTGCGCGCGCTGCAACGCCGCTGAATTCACATTGTATCACGACCGAGGCAGTCAGAGCCCGCAATTTGGCCCACAAGGTCGCTCGAGCAAAATGCGATGCCCGCGAATTCTTGAAACAACTTTCAAAAACCGCCCCAGATACAGAAAACGGAGACCTAGAGGCCTCCGTCGTTCAATCGGATGATGATAAGCAGCTCTAGGCTGCTTTTTCGACGTCTTCGACCTCTTCGGCCACCTCCGCGTCAGCCTCTGGGACTGGCGCCGGCAGTGCAAGCGCCTCATCGGGCATCTGCTCTGGCAATTCCAGCTCAACCGCGCCGGTTGCTGGATCAATCACTATCTTAGGCTTTGCATCCATCAAGGCGACGACTTCGTTGACTTCGGCCAAAGCACGTTGAACCGTTTGCCGCTGGTTTTCTTTCACTGTTTTGACGCCACCAAGGCGCGACTTAATGAACTTGAACATGGCATTCCCCTATTTGTCAGATTTATCCAACGATACCCCACCAGAATGGCGATGCTTAGGGGAATGCCACGAGAAATGTCCCCCAAATCCTATTTTCGCTTAACAAATTCAGTCAAAATCACAATACGCTGCCCCTCAACGCGGCCCTCTATGTGGCCATCGTTTTCGGGAACAAGGGAGATATTGCGCACTGCCGTGCCACGCTTGGCTGTGAAACCCGCGCCCTTTACAGGTAGGTCTTTGATCAGAACGACAGTGTCCCCATGAGCCAATTGCATGCCATTGCTGTCGCGATGGATGACCACTGGTTGATCGGGGACCATGGCCCTTGCAAGCGCGTCAGAGTCCAACACCATTATGTCGCGCGTATCAGCAGCCCATGGTTCATCCAATGCAGCCAATTTTTGCCAAACCGCAATCTGAACGGAGGGGATTTCCGACCACGCCGCCCCTTCTAGGCAGTGCCAATGACCCTTTGGCGCATCGACGTCACCTCGGCAGACCATGCACAACAGAACTTGATCTTCGGGCGTGGCGGACACGGACACCAATTTGTCGGAGCCGCCGCAAAATTCACAAGCTCCACCGGAACGTGTCATCAATTCGTCATGTCGCAGCATCAGGACCTCCGTTCACTCCTAGGGCGCAACTGCACCATTTATTATGAATTTGCAATCATTTAGACGTCTTTTGGCTATTGGTCAGCGCGCAACCATCGGCAGTATCCGACCCAAGAAATCCCCTTCCCCTTGCTTTTAGAGCGGCCTACCCCCATGTTGTGGCTTGCGACGTCTACGCTATCGACCACTGTCTCCTATTCGGCCCAGTCTTTCGATCTTGAACTGACCCGCCGGGCCGCTGCACCTACGCGAGTGGCACAAAATCGGAGAAAGCAATATGGCTTCTGGAACAGTAAAATGGTTCAACACCACAAAAGGCTTCGGCTTCATCGCGCCCGACGGCGGCAGCAAAGACGTGTTTGTTCACATCTCTGCGGTTGAGCGTTCAGGCCTGACAGGTCTGAAAGACGATCAAAAAGTGAACTTTGACATCGAAGCAGGTCGTGACGGCCGCGAAAGCGCTGTCAACCTGACACTCGCTGATTAATTCGGTCCAATGGACCAAGGAAAAGGGGCGTCCGTTGCGGCGCCCTTTTTTGCATTCTAGTCGTTCAAAACAAACGTAATCTTCAAAATGACGCGGTAGTCGTCAATCTTGCCGTTGGTCACGGTCACCTTTTGATCCGAAACCCAAGCCCCGGTGATCCCCTTCAAGGTATCGGCGGCCCGTTCGACCCCGTTTTCGATGGCATCATCAAACGACTTTTTCGAAGACGAAATAACTTCAGTAACTCTTGCGATAGACATAGCCTAATCCCTTTCGGTTGCATCAGTGATTGAGCAACCTTAGCGATTGGGCTGGTACCTGGCTTGGGGAAGGTTGCAGCGCTATTCCCCGTCCTGCACTGTTTTTGCCAACGCCGCAAATTGCGGGCCAAGCGATGACACGATCAGGCCCACACCGCTCGCATTGGGGTGAATTCCATCTGATTGCATATAGGAAAGAACCGCATCCTGCGTCTCCACGGCTTCAATCACACCTTGAAAAAAGGTCGGGACCAGCGGCACGTCATATATCTGCGCCAGCTCGGTATACATGCTATTGAAATCGTCTTGATAATCCGGCCCGTAATTGCCGCCTGCGGTAATCCCAATCAGCAACACATCCAAATCTGCGGCCATTGCCTTGTCCAAGATACCGCGTAAATTTTCGCGGCTAACCGCAGGATCAAGACCGCGCAGATAGTCGTTGCCGCCCAACGCGACAACCATGGCGTCTATATCCGGCGTCAGCATCCAATCCACCCGCGACAAACCACCCGCTGTCGTGTCACCTGACACACCAGCATTTACCAATGTGACCTGTACTCCGGCTTTATCTAGCCACGCCTGCATTTGCGGCACAAACCCGTCTGCCGCAGGCAAACCGTAGCCAGCCGTCAGGCTATCGCCCAAAATAATAATCTCGACATTTTCGGCCGCGACGGAGGTTGCCGCGAAAACAGTCGCCGCCGCGAGGTTGCGTAATTGCAAAACTGCCCCATATGCATAGGCAGCCCCCGTCATGAAAGCGCCCCTGATGTCCAAGCCTGCCATCTCATTGTCCAATGTGTCTCTTTCGTTGAATGCAAACGCAGGGCGCGTAGATATCCTAAGCGGCATTTCACTCGAAATCGCAGCGGGAGGCTCTGTGGGTTTGGTCGGGGCTAGCGGATCGGGCAAGTCGTCGCTCCTTATGGTGATGGGTGGGCTCGAACAGGCCACATCCGGTCGGGTTGTCGTCGCGGGCGAAGACCTGACCAACGCATCCGAGGATCGCCTCGCTCGGTTTCGCCTGAACAATATGGGGGTGGTGTTCCAATCTTTCCACCTCATTCCTACGATGACGGCACTGGAAAACGTCGCAACCCCGTTAGAATTGGCGGGCGAGCCCGATGCATTTGACCGTGCCCGCGCCGAATTGGACTCAGTGGGGTTGGGCGACAGGATCGACCATTACCCGCAACAGTTATCGGGTGGGGAACAACAGCGTGTCGCCCTTGCGCGGGCTTCAGTGACCCGCCCTAGGATATTGTTGGCGGATGAACCGACGGGCAATCTAGATGCAACAAACGGTGCGGCGATCATGGATCTGTTATTCGGATTGCAAGACCGGCATGGCGCCACTTTGGTCATGGTCACCCATGCACCCGAACTGGCACAACGGTGCGACCGCGTGATCGGTTTGCGTGACGGAACGCTGGCATGATTGTGCGACATGCTAGCCGGATTGCAGCGCGCGAATTGCGAGGGGGGCTGGCCGGTTTTCGTATCCTATTGATTTGCCTCGCCCTTGGGGTCGCGGCAATCGCCGCACTTGGCACGGTACGGGCAGGCATCGCGGATGGTCTGGCCAAGGAAGGTGCAGCCCTATTGGGGGGCGACGCGGAGGTCGAATTCACCTATCGCTTTGCCCGCCCTGATGAATCCGATTGGATGGCCAGCATCGCAGATCACGTATCGGAAACTGTCGACTTCCGGTCGATGATCGTCGTCGAACGAAACACCGTCGAACGCAGCCTGACCCAAGTCCGCGCTGTCGATGACCTCTACCCGTTAATCGGAACGGTGGATCTGGAACCGCCCATGTCGCTATCGGACGCCCTCGCCGGAACTGGTGCTGTGATGGAACGGGTCTTGGCCGACCGTTTGGAGCTGGCACCCGGTGACCGATTTAGGATGGGACAGACCGAGTTTACATTGTCCGCAATCCTACAACGCTATCCTGACAATGCCGCCGCGGGATTTGCCCTAGGGCCGCGCACAATCGTCAGAACCCGCGCGTTGGACACATCAGGTCTATTGGCCGAAGGCACCCTGTTTTCCACGCAATACCGCCTGAACCTGCCAGAAGGCGCCGATCTGGCACAACTTGAAACAGCGGCAAAGAACAGGTTTAGCGACCGAGGATTACGTTGGCGCGACAGTCGTAACGGCGCAGGTGGTACAGCACGGTTCGTAGACCGGATCGGTGCCTTTCTAATCCTCATGGGGCTGGCCGGATTGGCCGTTGGCGGGGTCGGTGTGTCCGCGGCAGTGCGGAGCTACCTCGATGGAAAAATCAAAACCATAGCCACGCTCAAGACCCTGGGCGCGCAGCGCAGCGTCATCTTCTGGGCCTACTTGTTGCAAATCGGGGCAATCGCCGGATTGGCGGTAATGCTAGGATTGATCATCGGCGGTGGTGTTCCGGTTCTGTTGGGTCCATGGATCGAGACGCGGCTCCCCATCCCTGCCAACTTTGGGATCAGCTGGCCCGCCTTGGCCGAGGCCGCATTATACGGCGTCCTGACTGCATTGATCTTTACCCTATGGCCACTCGCCAAAGCCGAAAGGGTTAAACCCGCCAGCCTGTTTCGAGGTGCCAGTGACGTAGGTCGACTGCCCAGCTGGCCGTTTCTTGCCGCACTGGTCAGTCTGGTCTGTCTATTGGTCGGTGCTGCGATTTGGCTATCGGGAACGGTCTGGCTAACCGCTTGGACGCTTGGGGGCATTGCCTTGGCCCTCGCCGCGCTGGCAGTGTCGGCGCGGATGGTCGGCTGGGTGGCCAGACAACTGGCGCGACGCTCGCGCGGCACCCCCGCGCTGCGGCTCGCGACTGGCGCAATAGGGGCGTCTAACGGTGAAACGACAGCGGTCGTGCTGTCGCTTGGTTTGGGTTTAAGTGTACTGGCCGCGGTTGGACAGATCGATGGCAATTTGCGGCTCTCTTTTGATCAAGAGCTGCCAAAGGTCGCGCCTAGTTACTTTTTTGTCGACATCCAACCCGAACAAATCGACGGTTTTCAGGCCCGGTTGGACGGGGATCCGGATGTGTCCAAAGTAGACACTGCGCCGATGTTGCGCGGGATCATTTCCCGCATCAACGGCCAACCCGCGGCAGAGTTTTCGGGCCCGCACTGGGTGTTGCGCGGGGACCGTGGCCTGACCTATGCCGCCGGCCCACCAATTGATGCAAAATTGACCCAAGGCAGGTGGTGGGACGAAGATTACAACGGCCCGCCGCTGCTAAGCTTTGCGGCAGAGGAGGCGACTGAGCTGGGCCTATCGTTGGGCGATGAGGTGACCGTCAACATATTAGGGCGCGACATCACCGCAAAAATTGCCAACTTTCAACACGTCAGCTGGGACAGCGCAGGGATCGGGTTCGTCATGACCATGAACAAGGCAGCCTTAGCTGGCGCGCCACATAGCTGGATTGCGACGGTCTACGCCCAAGAACAGGCCGAAGCCGCGATTTTGCGCGACCTTGCCAACGCCTATCCGAATATCACAGCAATCCGTATCCGCGACGCGATCGAACAGGTGTCCGAATTGGTCGAAGGCATTTCTGCCGCGACGCGATACGGTGCATTGGTGACCTTGATTACCGGTTTCTTTGTCTTGGTTGGTGCCGCATTGGCTGGAGAACGACAACGCACCTACGAGGCCGCGATCCTCAAGACGCTCGGGGCCAGCAAGGCGCGGATATTGTCCAGCTTTGCACTACGCGCAGCGTTCTTGGGCTTGGGCGCCGGTGTCGTCGCACTGGCGGCAGGATTGGCTGGCGGATGGGCGGTAACGACCTTTGTGATGGAAAACGATTTTCACGTAATCTGGTCCAACGCGGTCGCCGTTGTGATCGGTGGCATCGCTGTGTCGACTGTCGCGGGGCTACTGTTCGCAATCCGCCCCCTGAGCGCACGCCCTGCGCGCGTCTTGCGCGCGGCGGATTGATCAGCGGCGCAGATGAAATAGCTGGTGCAGCTTGCTCTGAGTTGCGAAAGGGTCCTTCTCGTCCGTTTCCAACTGTTTCGCCAAGACGCGCTGCGAGATTGCGAATGCGACCAAGGCAAAGACAACCCCGCCGGCAAATTGACCGATCAAAACACCCGGTGCGCCAAACCAGAACGCCCCGAGCGCGACAAATGGGATGGTGCCCAAAGTGTTGCGCCCCCAGTTGATCCACGTGGAATAGAACGGGTGACCCAAGTTGTTAAACGCCGCATTTGAAACAAAAATTACCCCATTGAAAAAGAACAACAGAGATAGTGGCCCCGCAAACAAAAACACCAAGGTCAATGCAACCCCGTCAAGAT
The DNA here is from genome assembly GCA_964022195.1 of uncultured Roseobacteraceae bacterium. GTDB lineage: Bacteria > Pseudomonadota > Alphaproteobacteria > Rhodobacterales > Rhodobacteraceae > Yoonia. Next base: position 9,869 of record CAXIAS010000026.1, on the reverse strand, counting down.
CGAACACTTCCGCCAGTAAGGGGCGCATCAGGAACAATACGGCTGACATTGCTACGACAACGACAGCAGTGAAAACGATACCGTCCCGAAAAGCATCGCGCACCCTATCATGGTAGCCTGCTCCATGGTTCTGCCCAATCACAGGGCCAATCGCACCGGACAACGCAAAAATCACGCCAAATGCCACGGGTGTTATGCGCGCAATGATGGCCATTCCGGCGACCGCCGCTTCGCCAAACTCCGCCATTGAGCGTGTGACATAGGCCTGCCCGATGGGTGTCGCGAGCTGTGTCAAAATCGCAGGGACCGCGATAACAGCAACCGGAGTTAGGTCCATGCGCAAACTTTGCCACGACGGTCGCGGAAAACCGCCGTGGTGCCGGACAACAGAAATCACAACTGCGACCCCCATCGTGATCCGTGCGGCAACACTTGCTAGCGCCGCCCCCGCAAGTTCCAAATCCAGGCCAAAGATCAAAATCGGGTCCAAGGCCGCATTCACCAAGCCGCCAAGGACAGCAGCAGTCATCGACCGTTTCGCGTCTCCATGGGCACGCAAAATCGCCCCCCCGACCATGCCAACCAACAAGAATGGTAACGACGGAACAATGATCTGCAAATAAGCCACGCTCATCTCGAGGGTAGGGCCGCGGGCCCCCATCAACGCTGATAGACTACGTAGGTTCAACCAAACGATTGCAGCGAAAGCCGCGCCGAAAATGACCCCATAGATCAGGGCATTTGTTGCCCTGCGACGTGCTTGGTCTGTGTGTCCGGCCCCAAGGGATTGTGCAACCAGCGCCCCCGCGGCAATGGATACCCCAATCCCGAAAGACGAGGTGAAAAACAAAATCGCGCCGGCATAACCAACAGCTGCGGCCAATTCCGCTTTGCCCAGCATGGATATGAAAATCATATCAACGAGGTCGACAACGAAAATCGCCATCAACCCGATAGACGCCGTCAGCGACATCACCGTGATATGTCGTAGCAGGTTACCTTTTAGGAATTTAGCCTGCTCCGTCATTCATCAGACCCTAGGTTTGCGCTGTAACAGCGGCATTACTTCTGACATTTCGGGGCCGCGCTCGCGTCCTGTCACTGCTTTGCGCAGGGGCATAAACAGGCTTTTACCTTTGCGACCTGTGGCCTCTTTTACGGACGCGGTCCACGTAGACCACGTGTCATCCGCGTAGGGTGGATCGCCAAGCATATCAAAGGCTTGTGCGACAAATTCACGATCGCCTTCGGAAATCAGCGCAGCGGCACCGTTTTCAAAAAACGACCACCATCCAGCAATGTCATCCAACGTGTTGATGTTGCCCTTGATCGCATCCCAAAAGGCATTTTTCTTGTCCGCAGGGACACCTGTCAATTGATCCGCAACATCTTCGGCGGATAGCGTCGACAGATATCGCGCCGTCAACGGAACGAGGTCGTCCGCATCGAATTTGGTCGGGGCTGACCCGAATTTCGATACATCAAAGCCGTCTACAATTTCCTCGACTGTCGCGCGTAGTTCGACAGGGTCGGACGAACCAAGGCGCGCCATTAGGGACAAGATCGCCATTGGCGCGACACCTTGCCCGCGCAGATCACGCAACGCCAAAGTGCCCAGCCGTTTTGACAATGCCTCGCCCTGTGGACCGGTCAACAGCGAATGGTGCGCAAAAGTTGGCACAGTCCCGCCCAGCGCCTGCATGATCTGGATTTGCGTTGCCGTGTTTGTAATATGATCCGAGCCGCGCACAACATGCGTCATGCCCATTTCAGTGTCATCAACGACGGATGCCAGCGTATACAAAATCTGCCCGTCATTTTTGAACAAAACAGGGTCCGACACCGAGGCCGCATCAATGGAAATGTTTCCAACGATTTGATCGTCCCACTCGATCCGTGCGTGATCGAGCTTGAACCGCCAGTGTGATCCGCCCCGTTCGGCGCGAAGCGCGGATTTTTCGTCCTCCGACAGGTCCAGCGCCGCACGGTCATAAACAGGCGGCTTACCCATATTCAGCTGCTTTTTGCGCTTAAGGTCCAGTTCGACGGGGGTCTCGAAACACTCGTACAAGCGCCCCATGTCGATCAATTTTTGCTTGGCAGCCTGATACTTATCCATGCGCGCCGACTGGTGTTCAATCCGGTCCCACGTCAGGCCGAGCCACGTCAGGTCGTCTTTGATCCCTTGGATGTATTCATCCTTGGACCGCTCCTGATCGGTATCATCAATTCGCAGCACAAAATCGCCGCCGTTCTGGCGCGCAATGGCGTAGTTGAACAAGGCAGCGCGCAGGTTGCCGATATGCAGATATCCTGTGGGGGACGGTGCGAAACGAGTGGTGGTCATTGGGTCATCCTTTGGTTGCCCCACCTGTGTCAGACGTCTGTGCGATTGTCCAGATCAGCTCGTAACCGGCCACTTTGCATCCAGATCGCGCAGCCCTGCGCGGATCAGCTCTTCCAACACATCTAAATCGACATCCGCCAGCTTGTTGATGTATAGACAGGCCTTGCCGATCTTATGTTTTCCCAAGCGACCAAGGATCTCTGCATAGTCCTGATAGCCGGGCATGATATAGATCGACAGGTTGGTCTTGCGCGGACTAAACCCCGCAGCCAAACTGTCGCCTTCGCGGCCGCTGTCATAGACGTAATGATACTGACCATACCCAATAATTGTCGGGCCCCACATGCGCGGCGAAAATCCCGTGATCCGTCGATACATCGCATCCAAAGCGCGGGCGTCTGCCTGACGGGTGGCATGCGGCACGTCGGCGATGAATTCCTCGACTGCGACGGTGGTTGGTTTGGTTTTGTTTTGGGTCATATGGGCAGCATAGCAGTTAATCTGAAAAAGCAAAATCAAAGGCGTCAACCCAACGGGGTTCACGAGGTTCAAAGCTCCGGTTGTCTGCAACCAGTCTAGGCGACCAAGAAACGTCTCTTGTTAGTCAACAAAAATGATTTTGTTTCATCCAATTGAAACAAATCTTGGATTCAATGAGATTTTAAGACCCTTCGCGATCTTCGATGATGAAAACGATAAAGAACCGCCCAAAAAGTGGCGAACGATCATCATGGAGGAACCCAAAATGAAAAAGACCCTAACAAGACGTCGTCTGCTGGCGACAAGCGCCGGCCTAGCAACAACTTTGGCAATGCCGTCACTAGTCCGCGCACAGCCGCTTGCGGGCAAAGAAATTCGCTTGCTGACTTGGTCAGACAACACCGGTCTTGCCATACTCGATCACATCGCCAAACCGTTCGAAGAAAAAACCGGCGCACGCGTGATTGCAGACCGGACCGGTTCGACGTCGGAAATGGTCGCAAAGCTAAGGGCGGCGGGTGACCGTGCGCAATATGACGTGATCACACTTGCGGGTGTTGGCGCTGTTGAACTGGCCGGCGATGGCCTGCTCGCAAAACCGGACCTGAACATGCTGCCGAACTTGGCCGACGTCGATCCGCGTTTCCGCACGGGTGCGGACGGTCACGGCATTGGTTATTTGTTGTGGACCGGCGGGTTGATTTACAACACCAAGACCTTCCAAGAGCCTCCAACCTCTTATGCGCAGATGTGGGACGAAGCACACAAAAACCGTCTGTTCCTGCCACCGTCAACCTGGACGGACGCTCTCGATACGGTCTTTGCGACTGGAAAAATGATCGGTGGCGACGGCACCAATTCAGCCGAAGCATTCGCCAAACTGGCCGAGTTGCGCAACAACATCCTGACGTTCGGTGAAAACCCTGCGCAACTGTCCGAGCTGTTCCGCTCCGACGCGTTGGATATCGGCGGCGTCTACGCCCCTGCATTCTATGCGGCCGAATTGAACGATCCGGCCAATTCAAACATGGGTGCAACTTATGACGTTGACGAAGGGTTCTTTGCGGATCTGATGTACACGATCACACCAAAGTCCAAGCCCGGCGACGACGATGTTGTCCACGCATTCATCGACTATACGCTAGACGCCGAAGTTCAAGGTATCATGGCCGAGGCTGTGTTGAACGGTCCTGTAAACCAAAAGGCTGTGATGTCGGAGGCAGCAAAAGCCAGCCCGTTCATTATCAAGCCCGAGCAGATGGGTGACAAGGCCATCGTTCACGACAAGACGTTCATCGCCGATGTGCGCGAAGACTGGATCAACCAGTACAACCAGACTCTGTCATAAACCTAATACAGCAGGCCCTCGAACCGTGAGTATTTCCCTTTCCCGCCCTATGTCGCTGGCATTCTCCCTGCCGGCGGTCATTGCAATACTTCCGTTTTTGGGGGCCTGTTTTTACATCTTCAGGTTCTCGATCTCTGCCGAAAAGGGCGTGATCGACGGGTATTCGATCCAAGCCTACATCGACTTGATGACGCCGTTCTTTGGACGTTCTGTCTGGCTTACTCTCAAACTTGCCTTTGTCGCGACGATTATCGCCATGATGTTGGCGGTTCCCTTGGCGTTTTTGCTAACCTCTCTAAAAAGCCCCCTCGCCCGCCGTTGTCTGACCGTCACTATTTTGCTTCCGTTGATCTTGAACCTACTGGTTCAGGCCTACGGCTGGATTTTGCTGCTTGGGCCAAGCGGCGTTCTGAATTCCGCCCTCAAAGCACTCGGGATTATCGAGCGCCCGATCTTTTTGTTGTTCAACGAAACAGGTGTGCTGTTGGGATTGATACAAACCTCGCTGCCGCTCGCTGTGTTTCCCATTGTCAGTTCCGTGCGCGGATTGTCACAGGAACATCTAGAGGCGGCCAGTTCGCTTGGCGCGAGCCATTGGCGCACCTTTGTCGATGTTACGGTTCCGCTTTTACGGCCCGGTTTGGTTGGGGCGGCCTCGATTGTTTTCGCCTTCAACGCCAGCGCCTTTGCTATTCCACTGCTGCTTGGCGGGCGGCGTGTGCAGATGATGGGAGTTGCGATCCGCGATATGATCTCACCGTTATTCAACTGGTCCGGTGCGGCAGCGGCAGGGATGATCCTGATCACCCTGACGCTGATTGTTCTGGTCTTTTCCTCTTGGCTGGTGCGCGTCACCTCAGAAAAAGTGAGGGGCTAACATGCGCGTTGGACTTCTACCTACCGAAGGCAATAGCACCTACCGGTTCACGGTTTTGCTTTTGGCAACGATCGGTATCCTGATTTCATCTTTGCCTGTCATCGTGGTGACGATCATGTCGTTTTCCGCATCAGACAACACAGGCTTTCCACCGCCAGACCTGTCCTTGCGTTGGTATTGGGACGTCATCGCGATGTTCACCCAAGAAGACGCCAATAGCGCGCAATCGGTTGTGGATTCCACGGTGACCAGCTTGTTGGTGGCGTTCATCGTTATGATAATCTCGACTATTGTGTGTATCCCCTTGGCCTATGCGCTGGCACGCGGCGATCGTCGGATCCGCGATGGTATGGAATTGTTGTTCACCCTACCCTTGGTTTTCCCACTTGTAATCCTTGGTATCGCATTCTTGCTCATCGCCGAAAGCCTGCGGATGGACATCGGCATCTGGCGGATCGTTATACCGCATGTGGCGCTGGTCCTGCCATTTGTGCTGCGCAATTGCATCGGGGCAATGAACGGCATCAGCGTTGAAACCGAAGAAGCGGCGATCTCGCTAGGCGCGTCACCCCTGAGGGCAATCTGGGATGTGGTGATCCCGCTGATGCGTGCGGGGATTTTGGCGGGTTTGATCTTTGCTCTGATCATCAGCTTTAACGAATTCACCATCACATTCTTTATGTACACAATCGACGTCAGCACGCTGCCGATCTGGATGTACAGCCGTACTGTTTCGTCACTGGATCCGTCCACCCTGGCGCTCTCCGTTTTCATTATCGTCGCTGATGTCGTGTTGATCGTGCTTGTCGACAAGCTGATCGCAGGACGCGCAAATCTCTTCTGAAAGGGCCTCCCTCGTGAGTACTACCGACACCCACCTTCACATCGACAACGTCTCGAAATCCTTCGGCAACGTGCAGGCCCTCAAGGGCGTCAATCTGGAAATCAAACGCGGTTCATTTGTCTGCCTGTTGGGGCCATCGGGCTGTGGCAAGACGACATTGCTGCGCATTATTGCGGGGTTTGAAAATGCAAGTTCCGGACGCCTTATGCTGGATGGAACGGACATTTCGCAAATGCCGCCGCACAAACGCGGCTTTGGTATGGTGTTCCAGTCATTGGCCCTGTTCCCACACATGAGTGTTGCCAAAAACATCGCTTATGGTCTGAAACTGCGGAAAGTCAGCGGCGCCGAGCAACGTAGCCGCGTCGAAGAGTTGCTAAATGTGATCGAACTACCCGGCATCGCGGATCGTCCTGTGTCGGCCCTGTCTGGCGGGCAACGCCAGCGGGTTGCCATTGCGCGGGCCCTCGCCATACAGCCGCCTCTTTTTCTACTTGACGAACCTCTGTCAGCGCTCGACGCAAAACTGCGCGACAACATGCAGATTGAGCTGCGCCAACTACAGCAGAAATTCGGCGTGACCACGATCCTTGTGACACATGACCAGCACGAAGCGATGATGCTCGCCGATGAATTGGTCGTGCTAAAGGATGGCGAAGTCTATCAGTCCGCAGATCCCGCAACCGTGTATCAAAAGCCCGCCAACAGCTTTGTCGCGGATTTCCTTGGTGCGGCCAATCTTGTGCCGGCCAATGTGTCCAAGGACGGCCATGTCATGGTTCTGGGCCAAGAGATTGCCTGCGACACCGACCACCCAGCTGGGACAAGCTTGAGCGCTGCAATGCGCGCCGAACACATCGGACTGATCCCTGTATCCAAGGCCAAGGGCCATCCCGTTGGCGCTGTGAAATTTCTGCGTGATCTGGGACCATCCACCGAGTTGGTCATCACAGTTGACGGCCAAGATCTACGGGTGCGGTGTGACAATGCGACTGTGCCCGATCTGTCTATCGGCGCACAGATTGCATTGTCTTTGGATGGAACCAGATTGTCGACTTTTAAGGCGTAGTATTGCGATAAGCGACGATAGCGCCGGCAAGGTCTTCCAATGCTGCTCCGACGGATTTGAACAGCGTGATTTCTTCATCCGAAGTGCGGCCTTGATGAAGGTCGCGGCATAGATTGAAGAGATCACTTTGAATATGGTCCTCACCGATCGCACCTTCGGCAATAGCCTGAACGATGTCCCCGCCCTCGCCCAACGCACCATCAAAGGTGTCGACAAAAACCGACGCCCGCGCAACGGCGACGCTATCGGTTTCACGCATGTCCGATTTGAACGCACCGATCAGATCGACATGGGTGCCCGGACGCAACCACGCCCCCATAACCAGCGGTTCTCGCGACAGTGTGCAGCAACTTATAATGTCGGCCTGTCGGGCCTCTGCCTCCAGATCGGTAACGGCGATTGCGTTAAAGCCGCGGGCAGATGCAGCATCTGCAATTGCCTCGGCCTGCTCGATGCGGCGTGCCCAGATCTTTACAGTTGTGATCTGCCGAACGGCACTATGGGCCTCAATCAGGTTCAGCGACAACTTGCCCGCGCCGACGATCAACAGGCTGCTGGCGTCTTGGCGGGCCAGAAACCGTGCAGCAAGTGCCGACGCCGCAGCCGTGCGTCGCGCCGTCAACTCTGCGCCATCAATGATCGCGAGCAATGCACCTGTCGCAGCAGAGGACAAAAGATAGGCACCCGCGATCGCTGGCATCCCGCGGGCAGAATTGCCCGGAACCACATTGACCATTTTTACGCCGATAAAAGAACCAGGCAGCCAAGCTGGCATTAAAAGCAGCGTGCCGTCATCTTCTTGCGGAACAGCAAAGGTATGATGGTGGCGCAGGGGCATTTCGCACCCCTGCCGGAACATCAGACCGATGCCGTCTATCAGGTCGACCCATGGCAACGCAGCTGCGGTTTCATCCGCCGAGATTATCCGCATCCCTTAAGGTGCTTTTGCTGCGGTGATCATCACTTCGACCAGAAAATCCGGCGTCACAAGGCGCGATTCCACACAGGCCCGCGCAGGTGGGTTCGCAGGATCAATCCAAGCATCCCAAACGGTGTTCATCTCGTCGACCTGCGCCATATCCGCCATCCAGATCGTGGCCGACAGGATCAGGGATTTATTGCTACCTGCATTCGCCAAAAGGCGGTCAACATGCGCCAGCATATCGGTTGTTTGCGCGGCAACATCCGCGCCTTCGCCAATTTGCCCGGCAAGATAGATCGTGTCTCCATGAACCACTGTCTGGCTCATGCGGGCGCTTAATTCGGTGCGTGTGACGGTCATAGTTTAATTTCCTGTTTTGGATGTTCTAAAGGGCGAGAATTGCATCAGGCTCAGGATTTCGAAGTACATCTGAGCCCCGTTCTGTGCGGTGTTGGTTGTTGGATCATAGGCAGGTGCGACTTCTACAACGTCGCCACCCACTAGGTTCGCACCCTTCATACCGCGGATAAGGGCCATCGCCTCTCGCGTGGTTAAGCCCCCCACTTCGGGGGTGCCAGTGCCGGGGGCATAGGCGGGGTCCAGACTGTCGATATCAAACGAGAAATAAGTCGGGCCATCCCCAATAACAGTGCGGGCTTGGCGTATGATATCAGGGATAGCGGCTTCGGTAATGTCGGCTGCCTCGATCACGGTCATGCCCGACATTTCCGAAAATTCCCAAATGTATTTCGCGGCGCCGCGAATGCCGATCTGGATCGTGCGCTCGGGGTCCAATACGCCGTCAAGGACAGCGTTGCGAAACGGCCCGCCGTGGTGAAATTTTTCGCCCTCATAGGATCCGCCGGTATCGCAATGGGCGTCAATATGGATCATGCCAACCGGCCCACTGGCGCCCACAGATTTTAGAATAGGGTGGGTGATCGAATGATCCCCACCAACGGCCATTGGTATGACGCCCTCGGCCACAATTTTTGCAACAAATGCTTCGATGTCGACGTGACTTTGGGCCAAATCAAATCGACTTTGTAGCGGGACATCACCAATGTCGGCCACGGCCATCTCGTGCACTGGCGCACAATCGAGTGCATCATTGTAAGGGCCCACACGTTCAATCGATCGCAATGCGCGTGGACCGAACCGCGATCCGTTCCGGTTAGTGACACCCAAATCCATCGGGACGCCAAACAGGGCGACGTCCAAATCGCCAATCCCCAACTCGTCCGCGCCAACGGCTTTGTGCGGGGCGTCCAATAGCGTTGGCATGCCAGAATACGGTGCAGGTCGGCGTCCTCCTTCCGAGAAAATCTTATCCGCGATCCGTCGGGAATTGGGATCTTGCAGATCACCGCCCGTTGCGCCCGCAAATGTCTGCCTTATTTTCGCGAGTTTTTCGTCCGACCAAGCCATGCGCAGTTCTCCTCTGTTTGCCCGACATTACGTCATATTTGATGTGTGATTAAATTTGAACTATTGGAACTTTGGTTTCATATTCATGTAACCAAAGACCCCTAGGAGCAGGCGTAATGGCACGAAGAAGGAAGGCGTTTTCTGGCAAGGTTAACGATGTCGATCTAAGATTGATGCGGGTATTCAAGGCTGTCATCGAATGCGGCGGGCTGTCCGCTGCGCAAACCGAATTGGGCGTTGGCCGCTCAACAATTTCGCGCCAGATTTCAGATCTTGAGACGCGGCTGGGCTTGCGGCTTTGCCACCGCGGCAGAAGTGGTTTCTACCTCACCCAACAGGGCAAGCAAGCCCTTGAATACATAGATCAATTCCTTGATTCAACCGAAGAGTTTACGTCCCAGATTGCTAGCATCAGCAATCAAATGGTGGGGAAAATCGAAATCGGAATGATCGATTTTTCGATGTCAGACGCCAAGAACCCCCTGTTGGCCACAATGCAAAAGTTCCAGGAAATAGCGCCGGATGTGTCGATTAACTTGATGACCGGTTCACCC
>CAXIAS010000025.1:0-29222 GCA_964022195.1 uncultured Roseobacteraceae bacterium | reverse complement strand
ATGTGTTTGCAACCCGCCAGCTCATTGGATTGCCCCAAACTGCGCAAAGACGTGCGAATTTTGTACAGGTTTTGTACGAAATTTCCGCCGTTTCAGCAGAACTCGACCCGAAAGCTCACGGGACTTTCTGCAAGATTCTGCACAAAGCCCTGTAAATAAGCCATATTTTAAAGGTGTTTTTGGTGACCCCGATTGGATTCGAACCAATAACCTGCCCCTTAGGAGGGGGCTGCTCTATCCAGTTGAGCCACGGGGCCAATGGCGCCTAGATGCCTGTGAACCGGGGGTTGGTCAACACGGTGGGTTCTCCTTGGACAATGATCAATCGCGCGGTTAGGGTTGGTCAAAGCATACAATCAGGACATCCACGCGTGACAAATCATGATAACCGCCCGCTCACTCTAAGAGACGTGTCCGAGGCGTCGGGTGTTTCAGAGATGACGGTCAGCCGGGTTCTGCGCAACAAAGGGGACGTGTCCGAGGCGACACGCAAAAAGGTTCGCGAGGCGGCCAAACGACTGGGCTATGTGCCCAACAAGATCGCAGGCGCATTGGCCTCTCAGCGGGTTAATCTGGTGGCCGTCGTGATACCCTCGCTTGGGAATATGGTGTTCCCTGAGGTCCTGTCGGGTATCTCGGAGGCGCTAGAGGACACAGGACTACAGCCAGTTGTCGGTGTCACCGACTACCTACCCGAGAAGGAAGAAAAGGTCCTATTCGAGATGCTGTCTTGGCGACCGTCCGGCGTAATTGTAGCCGGGCTAGAGCATTCCGAAGCCTCGCGGGCCATGCTGCGGCAGGCGGGGGTTCCGGTTGTCGAGATCATGGATGTTGACGGCATCCCGATTGACAACGCTGTTGGCATTTCACACCGACGCGCCGGACGTCAGATGGCCGACGCAATCTTGGCCAGCGGGTACCGGCGGATCGGGTTTCTGGGCACCAAGATGCCACTGGACCACCGCGCCCGTAAGCGGTTTGAGGGCTTTACCCGAACCTTGGCCAAAGCCGGTGTTGAGATCGCAGATCAGGAATTCTATTCGGGCGGGTCTGCGTTGGCCAAGGGCCGCGAGATGACCGAGGCGATGCTAAACCGCACCCCTGATTTGGACTTCATGTACTATTCTAACGATATGATTGGGGCGGGTGGCCTGATGTATATGCTGGAAAAAGGCATCGATGTCCCTAATCAGATCGGTTTGGCAGGGTTCAACGGTGTTGAATTGCTAGACGGGTTGCCAATCAAACTGGCGACAATGGACGCATGCCGACGCGACATCGGCAAACGCGCCGCCGAAATTATTGCCAACCGCCAAGAGACGCCGAACACCGAAGGCCAAACTGTCGAGCTTACTCCGACACTGGCATTTGGGCAGACGCTGCGTCCTCGTTCTGCGAAAGATGAGCTGTAATCCACGCGCGCAGTTGCACCAACGGCATTGGCTTGGCGTGCAGATATCCTTGGGCGACAGAACACCCCAGTTCGAGCAGCTTTTGCTGTTCCTGAGGGGTTTCGATACCTTCGGCGAGCGGGCTGATCCCAAGCCGGTCCGCCAACGCGATAATCGCGCCGGTGATCACCTGTAGCTCTTGGTCTGTGTCGATATCCTGGATCAGGCTTCGATCGATCTTGATCCGTGACACCTGAAATTTTCGGAGCGTTGCAATAGCAGCGTGCCCGGTCCCGAAATCGTCCAGCTCGACATCGATGCCGCATTCGACCAACCGGCGCACATTATCTGTTATGACGGTTGTGCGTTCGTCCAAAAGGATCGATTCCAATAGCTCAATCCGCAGATCCGTCGGGGCAATACCGTATCGTTTCGTGTAGCGCATGAACCGGTCCAGCATGCTAGGTTCCCGCAATTGACCCATCGACATATTGATACTCACGGCCATGTCTTTCATGCCCCAAGACTTGATTTGTGCCGCCGCATGACAGGATCGATCCATCACAACATGGTCAATATCATCCATAAGTCCGGCCCAGTCCGCGACCGACAAAAACTTAAAGGCGGGAACCAATCCCATGTCTGGATGTCGCCATCGGATCAGGGATTCAAAACCGCAAATCCGACCGGTCGCGACATCTACCTGAGGCTGAAAGAACGGCTCAAACTGTCCTTTTTCGAGTCCAATACGAATCTGCTGTGCCATATCGATTAGGCCCAAAGTATCCTTGCGCATCGAATCCTCGAAGATGCGACAAACCCCGCTACCTGCCCGCTTGGCTTGGTTTAGGGCGATATCTGCGCCTATTAATGTGTCCTCTACAGGGGCTTCTTGATCGTGTTCATAGAACGCAATCCCGATACTGGCACCAAAGTTGCATAGCCGGTCGCGGAACGAGACCGGATGGGACAACGACCGGACTACGCGCAAAGCGACGCCAAGGACCGACGCGTCGGACTGGTCAGTGACCATGGTAACAATAAATTCGTCCCCACCGACGCGAGCGACCGATTTGCGATCAAGATCAAGGTTTCCGAGGATCCGCGCGCAATGCCGAAGCACATAATCGCCGGCGGAATGCCCCTGAGCATCATTGATGGATTTGAACTTGTCCAAATCAATGTGCAGCACTGCGATACGTTCGCCTTTGACGATCGTTTCGGTTAGGGCCGCCAGATCTTCGCTCAATCCACGTCGGTTGAGGGTCGCCGTCAGTTGATCGGTGCGCGCACTTTGAAGGAGCTTCTCTTGTTGCTGCTTGATCTCGGTGATGTCCGTTCGCAAGCCGACGCGGCCCCCGTCCTTGGTCGGGCGTTCGACAATCCGCAGCCACGTTCCATCAGACAAAGGTTGTTCAACGGTTGTATTCGCTGTCAGGTGCGCCTCGAGGCGTTCGGCAATCCAGTCTTCTTCTCGACCGATGGCATCGTCAAATTGGTAGTTCTCTAACCCGTATCGCAAAACATCCTCGAAGGTGGCGCCGGGCACCATCGCCGGTGCGCTGGCGAAATAGATGTCCTTGTATCGCTCGTTACATACAACGAGCCGATCATCTTTGTCATACAACACAAAGCCGTCGGGCAAGGATTCTATGGCGGTACTAAGATAGGTCACAGCTTTGTCAGCCGCTGCCTTTGCCTCGTCATACCGCGTGATGTCGTAGACGAAGACCATGAACGAAGGTTTGGAGCTGTGCAGGTATTGCACAACCACCCGCAGTTTTTGCCGGCCCAGTCGCGCGTGTTGGCGGCTGGTGCGTAGGACGACCGTTCGGGACGATCGCCGCTTGATCCAAGACAGGACGGGCCGCAATCGGAATTTCGGCACCTGATCAAACGAATCCATTAATGTCTTGCGGATGATTTCCCGCTGAGACGTGCCGTTGGCTTCCAACCCCGCAGCATTGACAGCCAGAAATTTCAGCGATTGCGCATCGAATGAATATACCTCGACCTCTGGAGCATTAAATGCCGCCGGATAGAGGCCTCGCTCAGTCGCCTCGGTGGCGACCTGAAACTCGGCCTCAATGTCAGGATTGGTTTTCATTTGATTCGCTTTTTACTTCTTATTGGCTCTCCGCAACTTTGTCGTCGAAGGAAGTAAATTCTGCATTAATCCAAGCAAGGCATTCGGGCGTCAGGGGCATGGGCGCGCGATTTTGGCGGCACAAGGAATTGGGCTGCCTGAGCGCCAATGGGACAGGCAGACTTGGTGTGCCGTGATTGGGTTTTCCGGCAGCACGCATAATATACCGATGCGGCCGCACGCGCGGGATAACCCGCGCGATCCCAACAATCGCCGCCAGCCTGATCCCCCCGACTAAGTTCGGGGTTCAGGATCAGAGGTGCCATCCGCGACCACCTCGGCTTCGACAACGCGAACCTCGTGATCGGGGGTATCTTGTGGAACGGCTTCGATTTGGCCGACGATCAAAGGCAGCATTTCAGTGCCCTTTGGCATTGCCACTTCGTTAGCCGGCGGGGTTTTCCAAGCCAACGTGTCAAAAGACCCGCAGTTGTCACACATTGGGGCCCATTCACCGTGAATATGCTGGCAATTTTCGCAAACCCACTGCGGGCCGCGCGGCGCGGTTAGGGCACGGGTCAGCCAGCCTCGGACGACGGCGTCATCCGCGCCGGTTCCTTTTTCAATCGCAGCCATCAAGGTCAGGCTGCGGGCTGTTGGATCGGATTCCATCAGGTCGCCTAGCGCGCGTTTGGCCTCGGGGAAATCTTCGGCGGCGATGTGCAGCTCGGCCAAGAGCATCTTGGCTTCGGGGTGGTCTGGTGACTGCTTGATCAAAGCGCGGAACCGCTTGAGACGCGCAGCAGTGCTTTCGTCCGGCGCGATTTCAGCAAAGGCGGCGGCCAGATCAGGGTGCGGCTTGGCAGCCCATGCTTTGGTCAGCACGCGTGCGGCATACCGTGCGTTGTCTTGCGCGATATAGCCGCGGGCGGCCATAACAGCAGCAGGAATCAGATCCGGTGACAGCCGGTTTGCTTCGATAGCGGCCTCTCGCGATTCAATGGATTTGCCGTCTTGCATGATGTCGCGGGCGTCGGACAAGTCCAAGACCGCGTCGCAACGTTTGTGCACATCACGCGGCAGACTGCCTGACCGCAGCTTGGCGCCCAGCGTTTCGCGGGCACCTTTCCAATCCTCTTTTTCGGCCTGAAGTTTGATCAGAACGTCTTGGGTTTCTACGTGCTTGGGCTTGAGGGCAAAGGCTTTCTCGGCCAATTTCAGCGCAGTATCCGTGTCGCCATCCTGCAGCTTTTGCTTGAGGATGCCACGGACACCGACAAAACGGGTTTTGTCATCTTCGAGCAGCTTTTTATAGGTCAGTTCGGCGGTTTTGCGATCGCCTGTCATTTCAGCGGCCTGAGCTGTGAGCAAGTTGGTCAGTTGCGGTTTGTTCAGCAATTTATCCGCGCGGGCGGCTTTGGTCATGGCGAGATGTCCTTCGCCAGACGCCAGCGCCATCATGCCCTCAGATAGAGCCTCGAACCCTTTGCGTTCGCGGTTGCGGTCAAAGTAGCGCGAAATTGCGGTCTCGTCCCCGTTCAGGAACTTGAACGACGCAACCAGAAATGTGCCCAGTTTCAATAACAGCCACACCCCGACCACAAGGGCCAAAAGGGCGAACACCATTTGCAACGGGGATAGCGTGATTTCATATCCCGCCATTCCGATAGTCGCACCACCGTCGACGTTCATCAGTTGTGTTGCGCCAAATGTCAGCAAGGTGACGACCGCGATAAACAGGATAATCTTGATCAATGAGAATAACATCAGTGCGGCCTCTAATTGGCGTTAAGTTGTTCGGTCAGCGTGGCAGCAGCAGCCTGCGCATCGACGCGGATTTCGGCACGTCCGACCCAGTCTGTCAGCGGCGCACGGGCCACTTCCGGCAAGGTGGACACCTCGGAAAGGGCGTCGGTCAGGCGGCCATTGCTCACGGCAGCTTGGGCGCGCGACAGGATCGCGTCAACTGTGTCCCCCTCTTGCGGGGCCGTTGACCGGACCGAGAATTGATTACGCAAGAACGAGGTGATGCCACCCTCGGATTCGCCCGATACGCCTTCGGCGCGGGCAGTGCGCAGCGCGTCGCGGGCG
Source organism: uncultured Roseobacteraceae bacterium (assembly GCA_964022195.1). GTDB lineage: Bacteria > Pseudomonadota > Alphaproteobacteria > Rhodobacterales > Rhodobacteraceae > Yoonia. The sequence continues at coordinate 23,654 of CAXIAS010000025.1, read as the reverse complement.
GCATCGGGGAAATCCGCTTGCAGGCTGGCCAGCGTGGGTGTGCCGTCGCGAACGACCACCAGTGCAGCAGGCGCATCGGACTGCAAGGCCTGCGCCAGTTCGTCCAATAGTGCCCCCATCGGCGCACCGGTCTCGATCGCCCCTTTGACACGGGCCAATGCAGCGCGACCCGCCGCAGCACGGGCCGCGGCCTCGGCGTTTTGTTCGATTGAAGCGGCGGTGGCGCGGGCGGCTTCCAGCTCGGCGACTGCGGTGCCACGCAGGTCAGCCACAGAGGTGCGCAAATCCTCAAGCTCTTGCTGGTAGGCGGCGATATTGGCGGCGGTCAGCGATCCGTCAGCCGCAGGCTGCGTCATCAGATCCGACAGTCGACCATCCAGATCGTCCACGCGACCGGCCAGCGCAGTTGTGGCCGTATCTGCCTGATCCAGCCTTGCCGTGTCGACGACAGGTATATTGGCGATCTGGTCTTGGAGGTCCGCGATTGTCTTGGCTTGGGTCGACACTTTGCTGGCTAAGAGCGGGTCAATCCGGGGTTGGGTGACATAGGCCGCGGCATAGCCGATGCCGCCTGCAACCAATCCACCCAAGAGCAAAGGAATGAAACCGCTACCCTGACGTGTCTGCGCAGGCGTCGGGTCGGTCGCGGGCTTTGGGGGAGTCGGGGGTGACCCTGCATCCGGCTCGGACCCAGCCGCCGCGTTAGATGGTTTTTCGGATGTCTTTACCGGTTCTTCGGGCTTGGGCGGCTCATTGGGCGCATCTACCTTGGGCAGGTCCACGGCTTTTGCATCTACAACTTTGGTCTCGGCCACCTTAGCTGGTGCCGATTTGTCGGTGGTCGTCGCCTTATTAGGGGCGCTTGCCTTGGGCTTGGCCGCCCGCGGTTTGGCGGGAGTTTTGCGACCCTTGGATGGTTGCTTTGCCACGTTGATACCCTTTCCTAATTCGACCGGCCCCACGGGTGGGCACGGATCACCGTATATTGCGGGGCGACCGCCCTCAAGCGTCGACCTTAGTCATTTAACGCGCGAAATGCCGCAAGGGTTGCCTGCAACATGGCCGCGCCATCCGGCCTGTCCGCAATTTGCATCTGCCGCCCGCACGCCGCTTGGCGGCTGATGGCGATCAAATGCGCCGCAGGATCAGGCGTCGCTTGGTCAAACAGTAGCTCAGTTGCCCGTGGCGAAAAGAGGGGAATGATAACCGGATCGGCCCCCTCAATTAGATCAATAGCGTTTTGTGACAAGGGTTTGGGCGACTGTTCGTAGGCGATGATGTCCGCGCATTCGATCCCGGCTGCACGCAGTCGCGGGGCGATATCGCCCCGCGCATGGCGGCCGCGAATATGGGCGATCGGCCCAAACGGGTTGTGGGATAGGATCAGTTCGATCAGGTCTTGTGCGTTGCCGTGTGCGGACATGGCGTCAAACCCCGCTTTTGACGCGGCCTGCGCTGTCCGGTCACCGACGCACCATGCAGGGCCACGGGCCACATTCATGGCAACGGCTCGTGCAACACCATTGGTAGAGGTGAAAACGAATCCCCCCGCGTCCGTCTGGGCGGGGATCGGATCAATTTGCATCAGGGGCGCCAGTGTAACGGACACATCATCGCCCAGCGCGGCCCGCAGTTGCGTCGCAAACCTTGTGCCGTCAGGTTCCGGCCTTGTGATGATCAGATGCGGTTGCACCCTGTCCCCCATTGTTTGCACAAGGGCAGAGTGTTACCTGCAATCTAATCCAACGCAACCGGAACCCGCATGACCAAGACCCTGACAATCCTAGGTATCGAGAGCAGCTGCGACGATACAGCCGCCGCCATTGTGCGCGGCGTGCCGGATCAGGCACAGGTAATGTCGAATGTCGTCGCAGGTCAGGCCGAGCTGCATGCCGCTTTTGGTGGGGTCGTGCCCGAAATCGCAGCCCGCGCCCATGTAGAAAAGCTGGACATCAGCGTCGCCGCAGCAATGAAACAGGCGGGCGTCGGGTTTGACGATCTGGACGCTGTCGCCGTGACAGCGGGTCCGGGTTTGATCGGGGGCGTTGTGTCTGGTGTGATGTTGGCCAAGGGCATCTGCGCCGCGACCGGTTTACCGCTGGTTGGCGTGAACCATCTGGCAGGGCACGCATTGACCCCTCGCCTGACCGATGGCGTCGCGTTTCCCTATTTGATGTTGCTCGTGTCCGGCGGCCATTGCCAGTTTCTGCTGGTGCGCGGGCATGACGATTTTACCCGCCTTGGCGGCACCATCGACGACGCCCCTGGCGAAGCGTTCGACAAGACTGCCCGTATCCTTGGCTTGCTGCAACCGGGTGGGCCATCCGTACAAGCCTCCGCCGAAACAGGTGATCCAAAACGGTTCAAATTGCCCCGCCCGCTGTTGGCCCAAGCTGGCTGTGACATGTCGTTTTCGGGTCTGAAAACCGCAATGATCCGCGCCCGCGACAGCGTTGTCGCTGACAAAGGCGGGTTGACGGTGCAGGATCAATCGGACCTAAGCGCGGGATTCCAGACCGCCGTATCCGACATTCTGGCCCGCAAGACACGTGCCGCGATGGTCGACTACCTTGCACTGAACCCAACCCGCCCGACTTTGGCCGTGGCAGGAGGCGTTGCTGCCAACACACAAATCAGAGCGCAGTTACAAGCGCTTTGCGCCGAGTTAGACACTGAATTTGTCGCTCCACCGCTAGCGCTATGCACGGATAACGCGGCGATGATCGCCTATGTCGGTCTTGCGCGGTTCGCCGCAGGCCAGACCGATGACATGACCCTATCCGCCCGCCCGCGATGGCCGCTTGACGGGCGCGCGGCACCTATGTTGGGGTCAGGCAAGAAAGGGGCAAAAGCATGAGCAAAATCGCAATCGCAGGCGGAGGCGCATTCGGCACGGCGCTGGGGGCTGCATTGGCAATCGATGGCAAGCGCGTGACCATATGGGCGCGGGATGCCCGCGTTGTGTCACAGATCAACACCGATCACAGCACACCAAAGCTGCCGGGTGTCACCTTGCCTGACGGGCTGGTAGCGTCTGCCGATCTGGGCGACCTTTTTGCAGCCGACATCATCCTGCTGGCGGTGCCGGCGCAAACATTGCGCGGGTTTTTGCAAGCCAACCGCGATGCATTGGCCGCCAAGACGCTGGTCGCGTGTTGCAAGGGGATCGACCTTGCAACGATGACCGGACCTGTCGTCACGATCCGTGATGTCGTGCCTGACGCCACTGCCGCGATCCTGACCGGCCCCAGCTTTGCCGCCGATATTGCCCGCGGCCTGCCGACGGCGCTGACATTGGCCTGCGACCCTGACAATGCGGACCTACAAGAAGCGCTATCGACCCAATCCTTGCGCCTATACCGGACAACCGACACGATCGGCGCTGAATTGGGTGGCGCGTTGAAAAACGTAATGGCCATCGCCTGCGGCGTTTGCATGGGCGCGGGTCTGGGCGAAAGCGCCCGCGCCGCATTGATCACCCGCGGCTTTGCCGAAATGCAACGACTGGCCGAAGCCTTGGGCGCTGATCCTGCGACACTGTCGGGTCTGTCAGGCTTTGGTGATCTTGCGCTGACCTGCACATCCGACCAATCGCGCAACTACCGTTTTGGTCAGGCGATCGGCGCGGGCACCGAATTTGACGAAACGATCACCGTCGAAGGCGCGGCCACGTCCCGCGCCGTACGCCAGTTGGCGACCGATCTGAAACTGGACCTGCCAATCTGCGCTATTGTCGCCGATCTGGCCGAAGAAAAAACCACCGTGCCAGAGGCGCTGCGCGCGCTGCTGTCGCGCCCATTGAAAGAGGAATAACCATGCTCGTCGCCTTGATGTGTCACGACAAACCCGACCACCTAGAGGTCCGCAAAGCCAACCGCGACGCCCATCTGGCGCATATCAAAGACAGCGGCATCGTAACGATGGCGGGCCCTTTGTTGGATGATGCCGGTCAAATGTCCGGCAGCCTGATCGTGATGGATGTCCCCGATATGGCCACAGCGCAGGCTTGGGTCGATGGTGATCCCTATGGTCAGGCCGGTCTGTTCGCGTCGACCAAGCTGATCCAGTGGAACAAGGTCATCGGTTAATGGCAAAGTGGTTATTCAAATCCGAGCCTGATGTCTTTGGGTGGGATGACTTGATCGCCAAAGGCCGCAGGGGCGAAGAATGGGACGGCGTGCGCAACTATCAGGCCCGCAACAACATGCGCCTTATGCAACTGGGTGATCAGGGGTTTTTCTATCATTCCCGATCAGGTCTGGAAATCGTTGGCATCATCGAGGTCTGCGCATTGGCCCACCAGGACAGCACAACAGACGACAACCGTTGGGACTGTGTGGATGTGCGGGCGGTCAGACCGTTGGAAACCGCCGTTCCGTTGGACACAATCAAACAGACTACTTCGTTGGCCGAGATGGTTTTGGTCAAGAATTCGCGCCTGTCCGTGCAGCCCGTCACAGATGCCGAATGGGATTTGATTTGCCAGATGGGCGGCACAAAACCCTAGGCAAACCAAGATTTCCGCGCATAGTTACCCCACAACTAACAAACGTGAGGGACTAGAATGGGACTTGTTGCAGTAATTATCGCCACTATCGCGGGATTTGCGGTTGGGGCCGCGTATTATATGGCGCTGGCCAAACCTTGGATGGCCGCCGCGGACATCGAAGTCGGAGAAGACGGTAAACCGGTAAACGACGGGCCAGTGCCCTACATCGTGTCATTTGTGATGATTTTGCTGGTGGCTGGCATGATGCGCCATACCTTTGCCCTGTCGGGGATCGAAACCATCAGCAAAGGTCTGTTGTCCGGACTGGGGATCGGGGCGTTCTTTATTGCGCCATGGATTTTTATCAACACCGGCTATTCAAACCGTCCTTGGAAACTGGCCGCAATCGACAGCGGCTATGCCATTCTGGCGGCTGGTGTCATCGGGGTTGTCCTGACCGCCCTATAACGCAAAACGCCCGCCCTGTTTATTACAAGGCGGGCGTTCGCAAATGAATGTCGGACGGGCTTAGCTGTAGACGGATTCTTTGCCAAAGTGCTTGCACAGCATATAGTAAACCACAGCACGGTATTTGTTGCGCTCGGACTTGCCGTAGACTTCAATCACTTTGTTGATCGCATCCATAAGCTCGGGGCCGTCGGACAGGCCCAGCTTTTTCACGAGGTAGTTGTTCTTGACGGTCTCAAGCTCGGATGCTTGACCGCCAGCAACTGTTTGCGCGTCTTTGTTATAGATCGCAGGACCGCAGCCAATAGTGACCTTGGTCAGCAGGTCCATGTCGGGTGACATGCCGCATTTGTTTTTCAGATCGTCAGCGTATTTCTCGATCCACTCGTCTCTCTTACCCATAAGGAAATCCCCATATTCTAAGTGTTTCGGGCTTTCGCCCCCCAATTGCGCAAGGCAAAGCCGGTGCGTCTGAGCCGAACCGTAGCGGCGAGGCGCGCGTCTGGCAAAGGAAAAACAGGGGGAAAATTACCGGGGCGGGTTCAGAATGCGTAGGCTTTACCTAAAGTAAACACTTGGGTACCGTTTCGACATGTCCGTATTTCCCACCTTCTCGCATTCCGATCTGCGGCGGTTGTTGATCGCTCAGTGTCCTGCCGATTTCGCGGACTGGCTGGATTTTGTGGCGATCGGCGCGTTGCTAGCCTTTGTCTGGCAGGCCCCGCCATTTGTGTTTGCCCTGCTCGCGGTTGCGATGGGGTTGCCCTATTTGATCGTTGGCCCACTGGCTGGGGCCGTCGTTGACAGGTTACCAATCCGGTCGGTTCTACTGGGCAGCAACATCGGTCGGGCGCTGGCAACGGCGATGTTCGCCTTTGCCCCGGGCTGGGAAACGTTGTTGGTTCTGGTCGCGCTACGCAACAGCGTGGACGCGTTTTTCACGCCAGCCAAACAGGCCGCAATCCAAGCCCTGACCGACCCCAGCGAACGCAATTCGGCGAACGGGATCAGCATGGCGATCAACCAGTCATCCAAGGTCATCGCACCAGCACTGGGTGGTGGGCTACTGGCGATTTTCGCACCGCAACCGGTGTTTGCGGTGAACGCATGTGTGTCGCTGGGTGCGGCTTATCTGATCTGGAGGATGGATCCGATCGACCGCCCGACAGACAATTCCGATCAAGACCAGATATCAATCTTGAGACAGCTAAGAGACGCCGCACGATTGGTCCGCAGCAGCGCGGTGTTAAAGCTGGCGATGGGGCTGATGGTGGCTTCGTTTTTCGGCATGTTTTTCTACGATACCCTCATTGCGCCAATGGCCGCAGGGCTGGGGTATAGCCAAACCGACCTAGGCCTATCGCTGGCTGTGATTGGCGGGGGCGGTCTGATCGGCGCGTTGTCGGTCACCGCCTTGGGCGCCAAGGCGAAACCGTTTCTGCTGATCGGGGTTGCGTCGATTGTATCGGGGTCGTTGGTCATCTGTTTGGGTGGCGCAGAAGTGATCGGCCTGCCAACAAGCCGCGTCGTTCTGGGTCCGGTGCTATTCGTTGTTGGCGTTGCGGGCGGGTTGGCGTTTGTGCCGTTCCGCACGTTGTTGCAGGATCATACGCCCGCCCATCAGATGGGCCAGATCACCGCATTTAGCGAAGCGCTAAATACGCTTGCGTTGCTGACAGCCCCGTTTGCGGGCGCCGCCATTGCTAGCGTCACCAGTCTGGGCGTTGCGTTTATGATCGGGGGGGGCGTGACTGTGGTCGTCGCAGTGTTTGCATTGGCAAACTGGCGAAGGGCCTAGCGACACCCGCCCCAGCCGCGCGACTGCACGTGAAAATGATCAGCGTGCAAGGCGTTGTAATCGGGTGATAGGGTCAGCCGGAACCAGTCACAGGCACCGTCGCGCGCGCTACGCAGGAACTTGGCCCTGTCGTCTTGGGTGTTCCAATCGCGGATCAAACGCGCCTCGGATCCATCAGCAAACCGAAACCCCGCGATATCAATTGCCTCGGCGGTGGCATGGGTGCTCATCCGGCCGGTGCTGCCGCCAGCAGTGCGCATTTCGCGGCAATTGTAGCTGCCGATGTGTTCAATCCCCGTTACGGACGTGTCCAGCAGCAATCGGGCAGCGGGTTGCAGGCTGTGGTGTTCCCACATAGCCAGCCGCAAGGCGATGGCGCATGTCGTTTCAACCGGCCGCAGGCGCGACAATCCGACCCCGGCCAGTTCGACCCGTTGCCGGATATGACATTTTTCAGAGGGTTCAAAATCATCCATCACGCCAAACCGTGACGCAGGCGACAAAGCCGCCAAACACGTCTGTGGCGAGGCCAGCGCCTGCCGCAGGCGCCACTGCGTAAACGGTGTCACCGGATCGGCAACAGCCAAAGGCGCCAAAGGGTTCCAACCCGCAGGGATAGCGCGGTCAGCGTTGATTGCGACCCAAATTCCGCCCCAGATCAAAGCCGCGAACACCAGCCGCGACACAATCCCCAGAACAGAAATGCGCCGCCGCTTGGGTAGCGGTGGCGCATTTGATTTGTCGTCTTTGGACGACTTTTTGGGATCCCCGGGCACGCGCCTAGTAGCGGTAATGCTCGGGCTTGAACGGACCATCGACAGGAACGCCGATATAGTCAGCCTGTTCCTTGTCCATCTTGGACAATTTCACACCGATACGGTCGAGGTGCAGGCGGGCCACTTTTTCGTCCAGATGCTTGGGCAGGATATAAACACCCGGCTGGTATTCGTCGCCTTTGGTCCACAGTTCAATCTGGGCCAGAACCTGGTTGGTAAACGATGCAGACATCACAAACGACGGGTGACCTGTCGCGTTCCCAAGGTTCAACAAACGGCCCTCGGACAGCAAGATCAGACGGTTGCCGTTGGGCATTTCGATCATGTCGACCTGTTCTTTGATGTTGGTCCACTTGTGGTTCTTTAGCGCCGCAACTTGGATTTCGTTATCAAAGTGGCCGATGTTGCCCACGATCGCCATATCCTTCATGCGGCGCATGTCTTCGATCTTGATCACGTCTTTGTTGCCGGTGGTGGTGACAAAGATATCGGCCATCTCGACCACATCGTCCAGCGTGGTGACCTGAAAGCCGTCCATCGCCGCCTGCAATGCACAGATCGGGTCAACTTCGGTCACGATCACACGCGCACCGGCGCCTGACAGTGACGCAGCCGAGCCTTTGCCAACATCCCCGTAGCCCATCACGACTGCGACCTTACCGGCCATCATAGTATCGGTCGCGCGGCGGATACCATCGACGAGGGATTCCTTGCAGCCGTATTTGTTGTCGAACTTGGACTTGGTCACACTGTCATTCACGTTAATTGCAGGGAATGGCAGTTGGCCTTTCTTGTGCAGATCATACAAACGATGAACGCCTGTAGTTGTTTCCTCGGACACGCCTTGGATGTCGGCGCGGGTTTTGGTGAACCAGCCGGGTGTTTCGGCCATCCGCTTTTTGATTTGCGCCTTGATGACTTCTTCTTCCTCAGAAGTTGGCACGGCCAGCACGTCTTCGCCTGCTTCCATGCGCGCACCTAGCAGGATGTATAGCGTCGCGTCGCCGCCATCGTCCAAAATCATGTTCGCGCCCTCGGGGAACATGAATGATTTATCGAGGTAGTCCCAATGCTCTTCTAGGGATTGGCCCTTGATCGCAAAGACGGGCACGCCAGATTCAGCAATTGCCGCTGCTGCGTGGTCTTGGGTGGAGAAGATGTTGCACGACGCCCAGCGCACATCTGCGCCCAGCTCAACCAATGTTTCAATCAAGACAGCGGTTTGGATCGTCATATGAAGCGACCCTACGATGCGCGCACCTGCGAGGGGTTTGCTTTTGCCAAACTCGGACCGGCAAGACATCAACCCAGGCATTTCGGTTTCGGCGATATCCAGCTCCTTGCGGCCAAAACCTGCAAGTGTAATATCCTTTACAACGTAATCAACGGCCATTTGGCTCATCCTTTATTCAGTGGTTGTCGGGGCATCTAGCACTGACGCCCCAATCCGACAATGGTCTTGAGGTTCTGAGATGAAACAACCGCGCGCGTGGCAACGTATGTTATCAGGTCGTAGACTGGACCTGTTGGACCCTACTCCGATGGATATCGAGGTCGAGGATATCGCACACGGATTGGCGTTTGTTGCCCGTTGGAACGGCCAGACTAAAGGCGACTATGCCTATTCTGTCGCTGAACATTCCTTGTTGGTGACTGACATCTATCTGGCAATGAACCCGAATGCGCCGGTCAAATGGCAATTGGCCGCCCTGCTGCATGATGCGCCCGAATATGTGATCGGGGACATGATTTCACCGGTCAAGGCAGCCGTAGGTCCGGGGTATGAGGAACTGGATGACCGCCTGATGGCCGCGATCCATATCCGGTTCGGCCTGCCCGCCAAAGTCCCCGCCACGATCAAAAAGCAAATCAAAAAAGCCGACAAGGTTTCTGCTTGGCTTGAGGCGGTTCAAATTGCCGGTTTCACAGATGCCGAGGCGGACAAGATTTTTGGAAAACCCGACCCCGAATTGGCCCGATCGTTGTCGATCCGTCTGCGCCCGCCCGTCGAGGTCCGCAATGATTTCACTGCCAGACATCAGGCGCTGTTGGCTCAACTATGATAAAACGAAGCCACGCCAACGCCGCATTGTTTATCCTGTATGCCGCTTGCCTATACGGCGTGACGCTTGTGTTCGGAAATCTGCCCGACGGGCCGCAGGTGACCTTGGTTTTGATCATCAGCGGCTTTGGGTTGGGGCTGGCCGCACAGTTGGTTTTTGACTGGTCCGGCACCCGTCGTTTTTGGGATGTGTATCTAAATGCGTTCTGGACGATCCTCGTGTTTTTCGTGTTGCTGCTGATCGTGTCGTATGAGACAGCGATATGTCTGGTGATTGGCGCGCCAGTGATATTTGTCCTTCTTGCGGTTGGCATGTGGGTGGCCCGCGCGCTGGGAGTCGTCTTGTCCGGCAAAACGCACCTTTGCCTCCCATTGCTTGCCCTGCCATTTCTGACACCGTTTGTTGATCTAGGTGGACTGTCCCCGATGACATCTTATTCTGTCACCACCTCGGTCCAGATGCGCGGGTCGCCCGATCAGATCTTGGCGCTGACCCAATCGGTGGCACCCATTAAAAATGCAGAGCGTCCTTGGACATTCACCCATTCCGTTTTGCGTGCGCCCCGACCCGTCCTCGCCCAAGTGATCGACGATGTTCGCTATGCCACTTGGGAACGCGGTGTGACCTTTGAAGAAGTTTTGTTGCCCGCCAAAGATCCCAATACGCTGGCATGGCAGTTCCGCTTTCCCAATCCTGAACTGCTGGGACCGATCGACACGCGAGTATCGCCCATGGGCCCAGAGGTGTTCTTGGACAGCGGTGAATACCGGTTTACCGAGTTGGAGAACGGGCAGACGTTGGTCACTTTGACAACCAGCTACCGCCTGCGGACCCCGCTGAACGGATATCTGGCGATCTGGGGCAACCTGTTCCTAAATGATTTTCACAACGCGGTGTTGCATGTGATCGCGAGCCGAGCCGAGGAAGCTACATGATCAACACCCGCATTCGAGCCGCCGTCGCAGGCGACGTGCCCCAGATGGTTTTATTGCTGAACCCGATCATCGAGGCCGGTGGCAGCACAGCACATCAAACGTTGTTTGATGAGGATAGAATGCGCGGCCATTACTATGCGCGGACTGGTCAGGTATCGTGTCAGATCGCGATCACCAACGGGCGGTTGTCCGGGTTTCAAAGCCTGCTCAGCCCCGACCCGGTGCATGATCCGATGCCCGACGGCTGGGCTTCGATTGCCAGTTTTGTAGCGCTTGACAAATCGGGGCTGGGGATTGGGCAAAAGCTGTTTTCAGCAACACGCGCCGCGGCCAAGGCTGCAGGGGTTCACACAATTGACGCGACAATCCGCGCCGATAACGTCGCCGGCTTGCGGTATTACGGGGGCTTGGGGTTTGTCGATTATGACAAGATTCCTGACCTGCCATTGACCGACGGGACACCAGTGACCCGTATCCGCAAGAAACTGGCAATCTAGCGCGGGCTGCGCTTGGCCAGAATACGTTGCAACGTCCGCCGGTGCATGTTCAACCGCCGCGCCGTTTCGGACACGTTGCGATCGCACATTTCATAAACCCGCTGGATGTGTTCCCACCTGACGCGGTCCGCGCTCATCGGGTTTTCGGGCGGCGGGGGCAGTTCGCCTTCTCGTGCGAGCAAAGCATTGGTCACATCGGTCGCGTCTGCGGGTTTGGCCAGATAATCCGTGGCCCCAATTTTTACCGCGGCCACGGCCGTGGCGATGGCCCCGTAACCGGTTAGCACAACGATCCGCGCATCCGGCCGCCGTTCGCGCAGGGTTTCAACGACATCAAGGCCGTTGCCATCGGTCAGGCGCAAATCGACAACCGCATAAGCGGGCGGGCGGGACGAGGCAATCGCCTTGCCTGCGGCGACCGTTCCCGCTGTTTCGACCGCAAACCCTCGCTTGTCCATGGCTTTGGCCAGTCGTTTTAGAAACGCCTCATCGTCATCCACAAGCAGTAGAGATGGGTCATTTCCTAGATCTAATGTGGCGTCAGTCATGGCAAATCAGCCCCTGTTCAATTTCGAAACACAGGTAGAGGCTAGGTGTCTTGCGTCAACTTGTCACGATGCCGCAGCAAAACAAGCGACACGATCTGCGACGGCTTCGGGGCTATCGGCCTGTTTAAAGAAATCAACGACACCGAGATCCGGTAAGGCCAGATAGGAAAACACCGAATGGTTCACCAGATAATAGTCCGGATCATCATCTGCGCGGCTGTAATAGGTTTTGTATGCTTTGGACGCGGCATCCACCTGTTCAGGCGTGCCTGTCAGGCCGATCATTTTGGGGTGAAAGTTCGCGGCAAAGTCGGCAACAACCTCGGGCGTATCGCGCGCGGGGTCGATGCTAATGAAGACAGGTGTCGCTGACACGCCGCGTTCAGCCAGAATATCAACAGCCGCTACATTGCGCGCCACGTCAAGCGGGCAGATATCCGGACAAAACGTATATCCAAAGTAGATCACCGTCGGTTCGGTAATGACGTCAGTGTGGGTCACAGTCTGGCCTGCGCCGTTGACCAACGTAAAGGGTCCGCCAATAGCCCCGCCTGCAATGGCCGTTGTGCTGCAGTCCTCGACAGAGGGGGACGCAAGTTTTGTGACAGCATAGGTGCCGCCAATCAATGCCAGAGCAGCGGCAGACGCCGCGATCGCAATTCGTTTAGCCATATTGCAGCCTTTCATTTGAGCGCATTGATGATTGATAGCGCACAGCCTATCAATAGGGCAGCCCGTCGCAGTCACAAGGTTGCTATGTCTGTTCTGCCCCAAGACCCGATTATGGATCAACAACGCAGCAACTGGGTGCGGTTGCGCACTTTGGTTGCGTTGCGCTGGTTTGCAATTGCGGGGCAGGTTTCGGCCCTCGTCGTTGCTTTGAATATTTTTCAACTGCGATTGGAGACCGGTCTGATCGTTGCCACGATCGGCGCGTCGGTTGTCGCGAATATTGTCATTTCGACAATCTATCCAGCCAACAAGCGCCTGTTCGAACGAGAAGCAACCTTGGCGTTGATTTTCGACATCCTTCAATTGACCGTCCTGCTGTATCTGACCGGCGGTCTGAATAACCCGTTCGCAGTGCTGATTTTGGCGCCGGTAACGATTGCCGCAACGGTGCTGCACCTTAGCTCAACCATATTGCTAGCGGGGCTGGCCGTCGTCGCGGTTACGGTTATCAGCTTGTTCAACGTCACATTGACCACAGAAGGCGGGCTTTTGCTGGAATTGCCGGACCTGTTTCACTTCGGCTTTTGGATCGCGTTAGTGATCGGGATTGTGTTTCTGTCGACTTATGCGCGACAGGTTACGACCGAAATGCACAACATGAGCGAAGCACTGCTTGCGACCAAATTGGCGTTAGCGCGTGAACAAAAGCTGACCGATCTTGGCGGTGTTGTGGCCGCGGCAGCGCATGAATTGGGCACGCCGCTGGCCACGATCATGCTCGTCAGCAGCGAATTGCGCGAAGAGCTGCGCGGATCGCCCGAGTTGTTTGATGATGTCGAACTGATCAACCAGCAAGCCGCCCGCTGCCGCGACATTTTGAAATCCATGGGTCGCGCCGGCAAAGACGACCTGCACTTGCGTCATGTCCCGTTGGAAGCGTTGGTTCAAGAAGCCGCCGAACCACATCTGGATCGTGGCAAAACCGTGTTGCTGGACACAGGTCCCGAAGACCCCGCGTTGACGCGCCACCCTTTCGTCGCGCGTCGCCCCGAGGTGATCCATGGGCTGCGCAATCTGATCCAGAATGCCGTCGATTTTGCGGGCGCCGAGGTGCAAATCACTGCAAGCTGGTCCGAAACCGAGCTACGCGTTCAGATCGCTGATGACGGCGAGGGGTTTCCACAGTCTGTCATTAGTCGAATCGGAGATCCCTTTGTCGGGCGCCGCAGGCAATCCGAGGATCGCGCTCGCCGGCCCGGTTACGACGGAATGGGGTTGGGTCTATTTATCGCCAAGACTCTCTTGGAACGTACTGGCGCACGTCTATTGTTCCGCAATGCGCCGCAACACAAGGGTCAAACCGGCGCGGTGATTGATGTCATCTGGCCGCGAATTGCCTTGGAAACCGGTCCCGCGGGCGGGCTGGGAGAGAACGCTTTGTTTTCATCATAACTGTCACGTAAAATTTGAACACTTAATACACCGTTAACCTTCTTGCCCGACAGTAAAACAGGACTTTGGAAAGGTTGAAATGGAACTGACTTTTGAGGATCTATTCGTTGTTGGGCTAACCACCGCTATCTGCGCAACATTGGTTCTGGGGACGTTTCGGCTTGTTGATATTTTTCTACCAACATCAGATGCAGGACCGGGTGGAACCAGCCTGTCATTTCTCATTCAAGATGGCGACCTGATCGACGCTACACCCGAAGGATACGCATTGTTGTCCTACGCAAATGTGGTGCGTCCAGAAAGCGGCGCCGTGCTGGACGTCTTGCGACCGACATTTCCCGATATAGATCAGGTTCTGGCGGCTGACAGGTTTCCGTCCACGGTCATAGATGCAAACGACAACAGCGGTAAATACCTGCGCATTCAACCCAGAGGAGAGGCTATAAACCTGACTGTTCAGGGGCCCCATTCCCACGACCTGCTATATTTACATCAACTTCGAACCGCGAATAACAACACCGAACTCTCGACGCTCCGCACGGCTGTCGAGCAAAACAAGCAGCTGATGTGGGAAATCGACATATCGGGCCAATTGGTCTGGGCAAATGCAGCCTATTTGGAAGTGGCGGACAGAGGTTCCCAAGACTCCGATAGCGCGGGCATGTCGACCTTGCCGACCGTGCGGCCCTTTGCCGAATTTGAAAACACACTTTATGAAAACTCGGAAACCCGCATGGCCATTCCTGCCAGCAACCCGGGCGAAGAAGACTGGTTCGATATAGTACAAACACCGACCCTGAATGGCCGATTATTCTATGCAAACGACGTGAATAACATTGTCCGGTCAGAAATTTCTCAGCAGCATTTCCTCAAGACGATCAGCCAGACCTTTGCCCAGCTTTCTATCGGGCTGGCAATTTTTGACAGGCGTCGTCGGCTTTCGACCTTTAACCCCGCGTTGATTGACCTTACTTCCCTGCCAGTCGATTTTTTGTCATCCCGACCTTCGCTTGATCTGATGCTGGACCGGTTGCGCGAAACGCGGATGCTGCCCGAACCCAAAGACTACGCACGGTGGCGCGACGGGTTCTCGCGGTTGGAAACCGAGGCGCGTAATGGCACCTACAGCGAGAATTGGAATTTGCCGGACGGCCAGACCTATCGCGTTACCGGCCGCCCCCACCCCGACGGCGCCTTTGCATTATTGTTCGAAGATATCAGCGCTGAGATCTCTCTTACCCGGCGGTTCCGCTCTGAAATCGAAACAGGTCAGGCGGTTCTGGATCGGATTAGCGACGCTGTTGCGGTATTTTCCGGCTCGGGAAATCTGGTTATGTCCAACCAACCCTACGAGGACCTATGGGATTCCGACGTCTCGAATAGTCTGATCCAATCCGACCTGCGATCCGAAATCAATTCTTGGAAATCACGCTGCGCGCCAACCCGCATTTGGCAAAGCTTGCGGGGCTTTGTTCAACAAACCGGTCCGCGTGACCCATGGTCCGAGACCGTGATGCTGGACGATGGTCGCCCAATCACATGTCAGGCCGAACCGGTTACAGGCGGCATGACGATGGTGCGTTTTTCGTTCGACAAAGGGACCGGACGTGCCTTGCAAGAAGTCACCGACAACACAGCGCCAAGCGGAACATTGCAAAGCGTAAAAGGCTGAATTGGCTTGCGGGTTCTGTCTAACACCATAGTCTTGTGGCTATGGACAACACGATCACCCTTCATCTGGCGTCACTCGACGAGACCACGGCCCTTGCTACGCGGTTCGCCGCAATCTTGAAGGCAGGCGACTGCCTGTTGCTAAGTGGTGAAATCGGCGCGGGCAAAACCGCGTTTTGCCGATCCTTGATCCAAGCACGACTAGGACGCCTAGAAGACGTGCCGTCGCCGACGTTTACCTTGGTTCAAACCTACGACGCGAACGATGTGGAAATCTGGCACTGCGACCTTTACCGGCTCAGCGACCCTGACGAGATCATCGAACTGGGATTGGACGCCGCATTTGATGACGCAATTTGCTTGATTGAATGGCCCGACCGGCTGGGTGATCTGGCACCTGCGGCGGCATCGCATTTGTCGTTTGCCGCAGGGGATGACGGGCATCGCGCGGTCTTGGAATTATCGAGCGACCTCTTGCGTCGCTACAATGGGGCCTGAACTGTGCCTAAGCTAGAAATTTTGAAAGCAACGCAATGGCAGGATTGGTTAGCACATCCGATCGCAGGTGACGCCTCGGCCCGAACGTATCATCGCTTGACATCACCGGCGGGCGAACACGCCATTCTGATGCAGGACCCACCGGGTGACGGCTGCGCAACAGTGGCGTTTGAACAGATCGCAATTCATTTGTGTGATCACGGGTTTTCCGCGCCTAGCATTTTGTTCCATGCGTCAGACAACGGCACAATGGTTTTATCGGATTTGGGCAGGCATGATGTGGCCTCTTGGTTGACTACCTACCCCGAGGATGAAGTCGACATCTATCAGACGATCACCACCCTGTTGGTGGAGCTTTGCAAAATTCCCGCCCCCCGAAAAATCAGCGCCATGACACACGAGGTTGCCGCACAGAGCACCGACCTTGCCACGATCAACTATGCGGCAAAGCCTGAGCTCGCGGCCGAGCTTGGGCATATCATTTGGCGCTGCTATGACGAACATGTATCGCCCGAATTGACGCTGTGCTTGCGGGATTTTCATGCACAGAACCTGATCTGGCGGCCCGACCGCAAGAGGCACGATCGCCTAGGGTTGCTGGATTTCCAAGACGCGTGTCTGGCCCCTGCCGGCTATGATCTGATGTCACTACTGCGGGATGTGCGCCGCGATGTCCCCCCGGACCTGGCCCGCCAAATGATCACCCGTTTCCAGAACGAAACCGGCGGCCCTAGTGACGCGCATCTTGCCTGCGTAGGAGCCCAGCGCAATTTGCGCATTCTGGGGGTTTTTGCCCGCCTGTCGCAAAGCGGCAAACCACAATACCAAGCGCTAATTCCCCGCGTCTGGCACCAGTTGATGATTGACCTTGATCACCCTGCGCTGCACCATTTGCGGATATTTGTGACACGCCATTTGCCCCAGCCCGAGGGACCATGACCCGTTTTCCCATATTGATTTATGCCGCTGGCATGGGCACCCGTATGGCCCACCTGACCCAAGACCGACCCAAGCCAATGGTGCCGGTTGCGGGCAAGCCGTTGATCGATCATGCGTTGGCGTTGGTTCACGCCTCGGGCGTCACCGGCGTCTGCGTGATGAACTTACATTATATGGGCGACCAGTTGCGTCACCATCTGTCTGACCAAGATGTTACGTTCTCTGATGAATCCGACCTGCTGCGTGAAACTGGCGGCGGGTTGCGTCACGCGATGCCGTTATTGGGCGGATCGCCTGTTATGACGCTGAATTCCGATGCTGTCTGGTCCGGCCCGAA
Organism: uncultured Roseobacteraceae bacterium; assembly: GCA_964022195.1. Classification (GTDB taxonomy): domain Bacteria; phylum Pseudomonadota; class Alphaproteobacteria; order Rhodobacterales; family Rhodobacteraceae; genus Yoonia. The sequence continues at coordinate 6,511 of CAXIAS010000025.1, read as the reverse complement.
CCCGCTACAAATTCTGGCAGACGCGTGGGACGATACAATGCAGGCCCTGTTGTTGACCGTGCCGCGGTCGCAGGCGCTGGGCCATTCCGGTCAGGGTGATTTTCTGATCGGGCCTGATGGCAAACTGACCCGCGGCCCAGACGAGGTTTACACTGGCGTCCAGATAGTCCGCACAGATGCGCTGGCTGGCATCAAAGGCGATGTTTTTTCGACGAACGTTTTATGGGACAAAATTGCCCAAGATGGCGGTTTGCATGGAATAAGCTATTCGGGTCGATGGTGCGACGTCGGGCAGCCTTCATCGATTATTGTTGCCGAACACATGTTGCAGGAACACGCTGATGTTTGACCCAACCGACCACCCCCGCGTTTTTGCCATGCCTCCGGGTGCGGATTTTGGCACGGCCCTTGTCGACGGTTTGCTGGGCCATCTGGACGGGATGCCCCCTGATCAAATTGCCCGAGTTGAAATTTATGTAAACACAGCTCGCATGGCGCGGCGCATCAAAGACGTGTTCGACCAGAATCCACCATCTCTGTTGCCCCGCATCCGGCTTGTCACCGATTTGGCGAATGACCCGTTGACCGATGCCGGTCCTGCACCTGTGTCGCCGTTGCGTAGGCGGCTAGAATTATCGCAATTCGTGTCGCAGCTGATTGCCAGTGACGGCAGTCTTGCACCGCGGGCGGCGCTATATGATCTGGCCGATGGCCTTGCCGGTTTGATGGAAGAGATGCACGGTGAGGGCGTGGATCCCGCTGTTTTCGACAGGCTGGACGTCTCCGACGAATCCGGTCACTGGGATCGGTCGCTTCGGTTTTTGCAAATCGTTGCGCCCTATTTTGACGGATCAAAAGACCCCGACAAAGAGCAACGACTGCGTCAGGTCATCACGGATAGGATCGCGATGTGGTCGGACAAACCGCCCCAACATCCGATCATCGTGGCGGGGTCGACGGGGTCACGCGGGGCCACAGGGTTGTTCATGCAAGCGGTGGCAAAACTGCCGCAGGGCGCCGTCATCTTGCCGGGTTTCGACTTTGACTTGCCCGCTGATGTTTGGGCCAAGATGGACGACCCGCTGTCGTATGAGGATCACCCTCAATTCAGGTTCCACACCCTGCTGGGTGCATTGGGTATGGCCGCGGGTCAAGTGCGCCCTTGGGCCACACGCGATGGCCCGCAACCTGCCCGCAACCGGCTGGTTTCGCTGTCCTTGCGCCCTGCGCCTGTGACAGATCAATGGCTGCGTGACGGTCCCGATCTGGGCGACTTGCGTGACGCAACCAAGGGACTGACGCTGGTCGAGGCCCCGTCGCCCCGCGCCGAAGCCGAGGCGATCGCCTTGCGTTTGCGTCAAGCAGCCGACGACGGCGCCACCGCTGCACTGATCACCCCTGACCGGATGTTGACCCGACAGGTTGCGGCCGCGCTGGACCGGTGGAACATCACGCCCGACGACAGCGCAGGTATCCCTTTGCCGCTATCCCCGCCTGGCCGGTTTCTGCGTCAGGTCGCGGGGATGTTCACCGCTCCGCTAACCGGTGAGGCATTGCTAAGCCTGCTTAAGCATCCTTTGTGCAATTCAACCGGTTCTGAACGCGCCGAGCATTTGTTGCAGACCCGAGAATTAGAATTACACCTGCGCCGACATGGACCTGCCTTTCCAACAGGTGCCGACCTGATCGACTGGTCGAATGGCATTGTGCATGGAAAACGCGAAAAACGGATCAAGGTTACCGAGGCGCGGCAGGAATGGGTGCGCTGGATTGCGGGTTTGATTGACGGGTTGGTCGACGCCATGGACCGACCCTTGCCCGATCGGCTGACCCGGCACTTGCAGCTGTCCGAGGCGCTCGCCGCTGGCCCGTTTAGCAAAGAAAGCGGCGGGCTGTGGGCCGAACGCGCAGGGCGAGAGGCACGGCGCGTGGTCGACAACCTGACAGCGCAATCCGATGCCGCGGGCGCCGTCAGCGCCGTGGAATACGCGGCGCTATTTGCCAAGGTTCTAAACGACGGCTCGGTGCGCGACCCCGAGGCAGGTCATCCGAACATCCTGATCTGGGGCACGCTAGAGGCGCGTGTTCAAAGCGCGGACATCGTCATTCTGGGCGGTATGAACGAAGGTGTCTGGCCCGAAGCCGCAAGCCCCGATCCTTGGCTAAATCGCAAAATGCGCAAGGACGCGGGGCTGTTATTGCCCGAACGCCGGATCGGGCTGTCGGCCCATGATTACCAACAGGCTGTGGCAAATGCCGAAGTTTGGATCACACGGGCCAAGCGCGATGCCGAGGCTGAAACCGTGCCATCAAGGTGGGTCAACCGGCTGGTCAATTTGCTGGGCGGGTTGCCCGACCAACATGGTAAACAGGCGTTGTCAAATATGCGTGCAGAAGGCAACAAATGGCTGGCGATGGCCGATGCTTTGTCACGGCCCGACAACAGTGTGACACCGGCGGCGCGCCCTTCGCCACGTCCGCCCGCTGATGCCAGACCCAAGGAAATCTCGGTCACTGACGTCAAACACTTGATCCGTGATCCCTATCATATTTACGCCAAGCGGATTCTGGGCCTGAACCCCCTAGATCCGTTGGTTCCCGAGCCTGACGCCCCCTTGCGCGGAGTGATCATCCACCAGATCCTAGAAGATTTCATCACGGCCGATGTCGCCGCCGACAGCCACGATGCCCGTGCTGCGTTCATGCAGATGGCCCATGACCGAATGGAACAGTTCTGTCCTTGGCCCACGATCCGCGCCCAATGGCTGTCGCGGGTCGAAAAAGGGATCGATCAGTTCTTGGCAGGCGAGGCGGCGCGCCAAGCGCGCGGCGACTATAAGGTGATCGAAGGATACGAAAAACACCCCATCGGAACGACGGGGGTGCAACTGGTCTGTAAAACTGACCGGATCGATCTGGGCGAAGACGGGAGCGCGCATATCTATGATTACAAGACCGGCGGTATTCCGTCGGGGCCGCAACAGCTGGCGTTTGACAAACAATTGTTGTTGACGGCAGCGCTGGTCGAACTGGGGGCCTTTGACGACATCGGGCCACGGGCGGTGACCATCGCGGAATTCGTTGCGTTCAACACGGACATGAAAAGCAAACCGGCGCCTCTGGCGGACGCCCCCCCATCAGAGGTCTGGGCCGAATTTCAGAAACTGATTGCCGACTACAACGATCCCGGCCGTGGCTATAGCGCACGGATTGCGATGCAGATGCGTGGCGATACGGGATACTACGACCACCTGTCACGCTTTGGCGAATGGGATACCAGCAGACCCGCCAAGCCAGAGGACCTGTCATGATCCCCGATCAAGCAACCCAGCGTCAAAATACCGCCGCAGACCCGCGCGCGTCTACTTGGCTGTCGGCCAATGCCGGCTCTGGCAAGACCCGCGTTCTAACCAACCGCGTCGCCCGCCTGTTGCTGGCCGAGGTCGAGCCGCAGAACATTTTGTGCCTGACCTATACCAAGGCCGCCGCCGCCGAGATGCAAAACCGTTTGTTCGAAACTTTGGGCAAATGGGCCATGATGACCGATACGGATCTACGTGCGGATCTGCGTAAACTAGGTGAAGACGGCACAATCACCGGACAACAATTGCGGGATGCCCGTCAGCTGTTTGCCCGCGCAATCGAGACGCCGGGTGGCTTGAAAATCCAGACCATCCATTCATTTTGTTCAGGCGTTCTGCGACGTTTTCCACTAGAGGCAGGTGTCAGTCCCCAATTCAAGGAAATGGACGACCTGACCGCCAAATCATTGCGGGCCGAAGTTCTGGACCAACTTGTCACGGGTCAGGGCGCCGATACCACCCGCGCCATGCTGGCCCTGTTCACCGGCGCAGATATTGATGAACTGGCCCGCGCCGTATCAGGCGACCACGACCGGTTGGCCCAACGCCCAAGTGATACCAGCCTGAGATCTTCGCTTGGGTTGGCTGACAACATCTCCGAGCGGGTTTTAATTGATCATGTTTTTGCCGATGGCGTGGCTGAGACGCTTGCCGCTTGGGTCCCGATCCTGCGCAAAGGCAAGGCAAGTGACGCAAAAGTAGCCGACGTTATTGCCAAGGCCGATTTGGTCAATCCTTCGATGGCCGACATAGAGCTGATCGAGGGCTTTGCGCTGACCAAATCAGGCAAGGCGCCATTTACCCCGAAAATCGATGTCGTTCCAACCAAAGACATCCGTGCCCTGCATCCGGAACTGACTGAGGAATTGAACCACATCATGCAAGCCGTTGCCGATGTGCGCCAAGACAGGTTGGGGCTGCTGACCTATCGGCGCACCGTGGCCTTGTATGATTTCGCCACGACCTATTTGCCTGCCTATGCTGCACGCAAACAGGCGTTGGGGTTGCTGGATTTCGACGATCTGATCCGCAAGACCAAGGACCTGTTGACCGATCGCGCCGTGGCGCAATGGGTGCTGTTCCGGCTTGATGGCGGCATTGATCATGTGCTGGTTGACGAAGCACAGGATACATCGCCCACCCAGTGGGACGTGATCCGGCTGCTGACACAGGAATTTACTGCAGGCGAAGGCGCACGGCCCGACCGCGAACGCACTATTTTTGTCGTTGGTGATCAAAAACAGTCTATCTATTCATTTCAGGGGGCCGCACCCGAGGCCTTTGATGAAATGCGCGCGCATTTTCGGCAGGGGCTGGACAGTGCTGGTCAACGCCTAGAAGAAAGCGTCGGACTAGAACATTCGTTCCGGTCATCCCAAGCCATCTTGCGCGCAGTTGACCTGACCTTTCCTGATCCTGCCGCGATCGGCACGACCAACCCGTCGCAACACATGGCCTTCAAGTCCGATATGCCCGGGCGGGTCGACGTCTGGCCGATTGTAGAAAAGGCAACCAATCCGGAAGACACCCCCTGGTTCACCCCCATCGACCAACCCGCAGAAACGGACGAGGTCGTGCGTCTGGCGGATCAAATCGCGGCGCAGATCAAACATATGATCGCCCATGAAACCTTGCCGGTCGAGGATGGCCATTCCGGCACTTACAATCATCGCCCGATCACAGCCGGTGATTTCCTGATCCTTGTGCGCGGCCGCAAAAGCGGATTGTTTGGCGAAATTATTCGTGCCTGCAAGTCCGCCAATCTGGATATCGCAGGGGCCGACCGCCTACGCGTTGGTGCGGAACTGGCGGTGCGCGATATCCTCGTGCTTTTGAATTTCCTTGCGTTGCCCGAGGACGACCTGTCGCTTGCTTGCGCGCTGCGGTCACCGTTGTTCCGCTGGTCCGAACAGGATCTTTATTCGCTCGCGCAACCGCGCGGAAATGACGCCTACCTTTGGGCCGCCTTGCGCAATTCGGTTGATCACCCGAAGACATTGTCGATGATCAAGGACTTGCGCAGACAGGCCGATTTCCTGCGCCCCTATGACCTGATCGAACGCATCCTGACGCGCCACGACGGACGTCGGCACCTGCTGGCCCGTTTGGGGGTCGAGGCCGAGGACGGCATTGATGCGCTATTGTCCCAAGCACTGAATTACGAGGGCACCGGCGTGCCGGGACTGACCGGTTTTCTGGCGTGGGTCGCGGCGGATGATTTGGAAATCAAACGGCAAATGGACAGCCAGGGCGACAAAATCCGCGTAATGACCGTGCATGGCGCCAAAGGGTTGGAAGCGCCGATTGTCATTTTGCCCGACTGCGCCAAAAAAGACCCCAAGGTGCGTGACACATTCTACCCCGCTGACGACCACGCTGTTTGGCCGCCGACCAAGACCCAGCAAAGCGATGCCGTGTCCCAACTGCACGAGCAGTTGACCGAGGCCGACGCAAAAGAGGCAAACCGCTTGCTATATGTCGCGATGACCCGAGCCGAAAAATGGCTGATCGTGGCAGCAGCAGGTGATCCGGAAAAGCAAGACAGCGGCTGGTATCACCAAGTCAACAGCGCGATGGAACACGTAGGCTTCGAAGACGCTGACAGCTTTAGCTTGCCTATCCGCAGGCACCAATTTGGCGACTGGCGATCTGGCGATCTGGCGCAGCCCGACCCCGTGACAGAGATTGCGTTCGAGCCGCTAATCTTTAGCGATGCGCCAAAACCCCCGCGGACCAAGGCCGCGACGCCTTCGGGCCTGAAGGGGGCCAAAATCCTGTCTGGTGACCACCAGTTCGAAACCGAAGACGAGGCCAAAGCGCGTGGGACCGCAATCCATCTATTGTTGGAACATTTGCCCTTGGTGCCGCGGGATCAATGGCAGGACCGCGCCCGCGCAATCCTCGCCAGTCTAGATCAGGGATTGGCCAATGAGATCGAGATTTATCATCACGCCAAGACGGTTCTGACGGCGCCTGATCTGGCCCCTCTCTGGCAGGACCACCACCTGCGCGAGGTCGACATCAGCGCCATCGCAAATGATCTGCGGTTTCATGGAACAATCGACCTTTTGATCACGTCTGACAGCAAGGTCACCGCGATTGATTTCAAAACCAACCGCATCACACCCGACCGGCCACAGGACACTCCC